>NZ_BPRL01000086.1:0-40181 GCF_045862635.1 Kitasatospora sp. NE20-6 | reverse complement strand
ATCTACAACTGGGAGGCACTGCCCGCCGAGGTCGCCCAGCTCATCCACGCGCACCCCAGCCAGTCCGAGGCCCTCGGCGAGGCCCACCTCGCCCTGGCCGGCAAGCCGCTGCACGCGCACGACTGACCCCGCGGGCACCCCGCACTCCCCCCATCCTGAACGCAAGACCTGATAGGAGTCGCTGACACCATGGCGGTCTCAGTAACACTGCCCGCACTGGGCGAGAGCGTGACCGAGGGCACCGTCACCCGCTGGCTGAAGGCCGAGGGTGAGCGCGTGGAGGTCGACGAGCCGCTGCTCGAGGTCTCCACCGACAAGGTCGACACCGAGATCCCGGCCCCCGTCGCCGGCATCCTCGCCTCGATCAAGGTCGGCGAGGACGAAACCGTCGAGGTCGGCGCCGAACTCGCCGTCATCGACGACGGCACCGGCACCCCCGCACCCGCCGCCGAAGCAGCCCCCGCCGCGGAAGCCACCCCCGCACCGGCAGCCGAGGCCCCCGCCGCACCGGTGGCCCCCGCCCCCGTCGCGGAGGCCGCCCCGGCAGCCCCGGCCGCTCCGGCCGGTGACGCCACCGCCGTGGTGCTCCCCGCGCTCGGCGAGTCCGTCACCGAGGGCACCGTCACCCGCTGGCTGAAGGCCGAGGGCGACAGCGTCGAGGTCGACGAGCCGCTGCTGGAGGTCTCCACCGACAAGGTCGACACCGAGATCCCGTCGCCGGTCGCCGGCACGCTCGTGAAGATCCTCGTCGGCGAGGACGAGACCGCCGAGGTCGGCGCCCAGCTCGCGCTGATCGGCGCCGCAGGTGCCGTCGCCGCCGCACCGGCGCCCGCCGCTGCTCCGGCCCCGGTCGCCGCCCCGGCTCCCGCTGCTGCTCCGGCGCCCGCGCCGGTCGCGGCCGCCCCGGCCCCGGCTCCGGTTGCCGCCCCCGCTCCGGTTGCGGCCCCGGCCCCCGTGGCCGCTCCGGCCCCGGTCGCCGCCCCGGCTCCCGCTGCTGCTCCGGCGCCCGCGCCGGTCGCGGCCGCCCCGGCCCCGGCCGCCGCGGCCGACAACGGCGACGCCTACGTGACGCCGCTGGTCCGCAAGCTCGCCGCCGAGCACGGCGTGGCCCTGTCGTCCGTCACCGGCAGCGGTGTCGGCGGCCGGATCCGCAAGCAGGACGTCATCACCGCCGCCGAGGCCGCGAAGGCCGCCGCCGCCGCGCCGGCCCCCGTGGCCGCCGCGCCGAAGGCCGCCGCCGCCGCGTCCCCGCTGCGTGGCCAGACGGTCAAGATGAGCCGCATGCGCAAGGTCATCGGCGACAACATGCTGAAGGCCCTGCACGAGCAGGCCCAGCTGACCAGCGTGGTCGAGGTGGACATCACCAAGATCATGGCGCTGCGCGGCAAGGCCAAGGAGTCCTTCCTGGCCCGCGAGGGCGTGAAGCTGTCCCCGATGCCGTTCTTCGTCAAGGCCGCGGCCCAGGCGCTGAAGAGCAACCCGGTGGTCAACGCCCGCATCAACGAGGCCGAGGGCACCATCACCTACTTCGACACCGAGAACATCGGTATCGCGGTGGACTCCGAGAAGGGTCTGATGACCCCGGTCATCAAGGGGGCGGGCGACCTCAACCTCGCGGGCATCTCGAAGAAGACCGCGGAGCTGGCCGGCAAGGTGCGCGGCAGCAAGATCACCCCGGACGAGCTGTCCGGTGCGACCTTCACCATCAGCAACACCGGCTCGCGCGGCGCGCTCTTCGACACCGTCATCGTGCCGCCGAACCAGGTCGCGATCCTGGGCATCGGCGCCACCGTGAAGCGCCCGGTCGTCATCGAGGCCGAGGGCGGCACCGCCATCGGCATCCGTGACATGACCTACCTCTCGCTCTCCTACGACCACCGCCTGGTGGACGGCGCCGACGCTGCCCGCTACCTGGTGGCGGTCAAGGAGATCCTGGAGGCCGGCGAGTTCGAGGTCGAGCTCGGCCTGTAAGGACCCGCGACGGGCCCCGCGGCCCGCAGCACCGCAGCACGGCGGACGCCCGCCCCCGCCCACCCGGGCGGGGGTGCCCCCGTCCCCGGCACCCGCAACCCCGCCCCCCCCCCCCCCGCCCCCGGGCGCCCCCCCCCCCGGCCCCCCGGGGGGGGGCGCCCGCCGTTCCGCGTCACCGGCTCCCCCGCCGCCACCGTCCGGACGGTGATGGCGGGGGTGCGGGCCCCGCTGCGGGGCGCGCCGGTCGTACTGTCCGACGGTTGCCCCCCGGTCCGCCCGTGTGTCGCATGCATCGGCCGGGGCGAGCGTGGATGCTGGAGCCGTGATGTACGAGACGGACTTCTGGCAGCTGATCGACGAGACCCGGGCCACCGCCGACGGCGACCCGGACGAGCAGGCCGACGCGATGGTCGACCGGCTGGTGCAGCTCACCCCCGACGACGTCGTCGACTTCGCGCGGCTGTTCGAGGCGAGGTTCCAGCGGGCCTTCACGACCGAGCTGTGGGGCGCGGCGCACCTGCTGCTCGGCGGTGCCTCGGAGGAGGACTTCGACTTCTTCCGCTGCTGGCTGATCGGCCAGGGCCGCGAGGTCTACGAGCACGCGGTGCACCACCCCGACGAGCTGGCGGACCTCCTGCCGGACTTCGACGAGGAGGAGGACGGCGACGCCGAGGACCTCGGCTACGCCGCCGACGAGGCGCACGAGCAGCTGACCGGCACGCCCCTGCCGGACCTCGACCTGCCGCCGCAGGACGGCCCCGAGGGCCCGCCGCTGGACTTCGGCGACGACGACGTCATGGCGAAGTACCTCCCGCGGCTGTGGGAGCGGTTCGGCCGGTGACCGCCCCGGGCCCGCGGCCCGGGGCGGCGGCGGTCAGGCGGTGCTGCCGGCCGTGAGCGGGCGGATGCCGGCCACGATCTGGTCGAGCACGGCGGGCTTGGGCGCCAGGCTGTCGTCGTCGACCCCGCCGTGCATCAGCACGTAGCCGCTGCCCTCCGGGTCCGGCACGGCGACCATGAGGACGTAGCCCTTGGCGCCCGACGAGGGCGTGACGTACCAGCGCACCGCGTAGCCGGTGGCACCGGCGACGGTGACGGGGCCGGCGTTCACCTCCTGGTGGCCGGTGAGGTCGCCGAAGATCCGCGGGGCGTAGTCGGCCATGGCGGCCCGGGCGAGGGAGCTCGCGTCGGTGCCCGGCACGGAGTCCTTCTCGATGGAGAACTGCCCGCGGATGCACTGCGTCTCCAGACCGCAGTCGTACGGGCCGGTGACCTCGTACAGCGAGCTGGCGCCGCTGGAGGTGTGGATCGTCCAGGCGGTGGGCCGCGGGACGCGCCAGCCGTGCGTGACGTCCGTGAGGGTGCCGCCGCCGAGGGCGGGCGTGCTGGCGCGCGGGCTCGGGCTCGTCCGCGGGGCGGCGGGGCTGCTGCGCGGCGCGGTGGGGGCGGTCAGGGAGGGCAGCGGCGAAACGACGACCGGGTCGTCGTCGCCCCCGGAGACCACCACGACGACGCCGACGAGGACGGCCAGGGCGAGGACGCCGGCCGCGATGCCGATGATCAGGCCGTTGCGGTTCTTCGCCGGGGGCAGCGCCGACGGGTAGGCGTACTGCGGGAGGCCCTGCTGCTGCGGGAAGCCCTGGTGCTGCGGGTAGCCCTGCTGCGGGTAGCCGTACGGCTGCTGCGGCTGCTGCTGCTGCTGCGGGTAGCCGTACCCGGCGGGCGGCTGCGCGGCCGGGCCCTGCCAGGCCTGGGTCGGTGCGTCGGCGATCTGCGCGGGCGCCGCGGGGCCGGCGGACCGGACCTCGGCGGTCCAGACGCTGCCGTCCCACCAGCGCTCCTGTGCGGCGCCGCCCGGTCCGGGCTCCGGGACGGGGTACCAGCCGGGGGGTGTCGAAGTGCTCACGGCCGTACGGTACCGGTCCGCGGGTGCGGGCGGGCAGGGGAGGCGAGGTCACGACTTGGACCGGCCGGGCCGTGACGGCAGGTCAGGCCACGAGGCTGCGGCCCATCAGCACGTCGTCGACGTACGCACCGTCGAGGAGGAACTCCTCGGGCAGGACGCCTTCGGTGCGGAACCCGCAGGCCTCGTAGAGCCGCCGGGCCGGGGTGTTGTGGCCGAGCACGCGCAGGGTGATCCGGCGGGCGCCGGCGGCCCGCACGGCCTCGCAGACCGCCTCCACGAGGGCCCGGCCGACGCCGTGTCCGCGGGCCTCGCGGGCCACGGCGAGGCCCTGGATCTGCCGGACGTGCCGGTTGGCCTCCAGCGGCGTCGGCGGGACGTTCCTGACGTACCCCACGATGCTGCCGGCGAGTTCCGCCACCAGGTACTGGTCGGGGGTGTGGCGCTCGTCGAAGAAGGCCCGCACCGCGGGCGGCCGCGGGGAGACGTCGGAGAGCGTCGACCAGGCGGCGCGGTCGAGCGCGGCGAGCGGGGCGTCGTCCCCGGTGCGGGCCGTACGGATCGTCAGGTCGTTCGGTGCCATGGCCGACATGCTAGGACCGGTCGGCTGCCCGCCTCACGGGCGGGGGCCTGCGAGGATGGGCGGATGCGTATCGCGGTGACAGGTTCCACGGGTCTGATCGGTTCGGCGCTCGTCCGCTCGCTGCTCGCGGACGGGCACGAGGTGGTGCGGCTGGTGCGGCGGCGCAGCCGGGTCGGACCGCAGTCGGACGGCACCGTCGGGGTGGGCTGGAACCCGTACCTGCTGCAGGTCGACGCGGCCGGGCTGGAGGGCGCCGACGCGGTCGTGCACCTGGCCGGGGCGGGCGTCGGCGACCGGCGCTGGACGCAGGCGTACAAGCGGGAGATCCGGGACAGCCGGGTGCTCGGCACGGAGACGGTGGCCGGGGCGCTGGCGAAGCTGAAGCGGCCTCCGGCGGTGCTGGTGAGCGCGTCCGCCGTCGGGTACTACGGGCAGACCGGCAGCCTGGAGATCGACGAGGACTCCCCCGCGGGCGACGACTTCCTCGCGCGGGTGTGCGTGGAGTGGGAGGCCGCCGCCCGGCCCGCGGCGGACGCGGGGATCCGGGTGGTGCATCCGCGTACGGGCCTGGTGCTGTCGGCGGCGGGCGGCGCGGCCGGCCGGATGCTGCCGCTGTTCCGGCTGGGGCTGGGCGGGCGGCTGGGCTCGGGCGGGCAGTACTGGAGCATCATCGCACTGGCGGACGAGGTGGCGGCCCTGCGGTTCCTGATCGACCGCCGGGAGATGTCCGGGCCGGTGAACCTGACCGGGCCGGTGCCGGTGACCAACGCCGAGCTGACGGAGGCGCTGGGCCGTGCGCTGGGCCGGCCGACGGCGCTGGCGGTGCCGTCGTTCGCGCTGAAGGCGGCGCTGGGCGAGATGGCGGTGGAGGTGGCGGGCAGTCACCGGGTGGTGCCGTCGCGGCTGCTGGCGGCCGGTTTCCGGTTCCGGTACCCGGACGTGGACGCGGCGGTGCAGGCCGCGTTGGAGGACTGAGAGGGTCCGCTTCCGGGTATCCCCGGGGCAGGCGGTGCCGTGCGGGCCATGGCACAGGGGGCGCACGGGTGCAGAGGCAGGGCGCGCCGTGCGCTGCCGGGCACGGCGGTGCGTGGCGCCTGCGGCGGATCGCCGCTGGTCCGGCGGGCACGGTCGGTGACCGCGCCCTCGCAGGGAGCAACCGCGCGTGCGCGTCCGGGCGATTCGGCCGACCCCTGCGGTCTGATCACCACATTGACGGGGCATCAGGTTGTCGGACCGTATCCCGGCACCCCGCTGCCCGCCTCGGCCGGAGCACCCGGGCCGGCCGCGTGCGAGCCCGGAGGCCGCCGTCAGGGAGGGAGCACACCCGTGCCCGCTTACGACTTCACCCGCCGCAGCCGCCAGCCGTCCGACCCGGACGTCGTGGTGGTCGGCGCCGGGCTCGCCGGGCTGGCCGCCGCCCGCGCACTCGCCGCACAGGGCCTCGACGTCCAGGTGCTGGAGGCCGCACCGCACATCGGCGGCCGCACCGCCACGGACGAGCTGGACGGATTCCGGCTCGGCCACGGCATCCACCTGCTCAACACGGACCACCCCGAACCGGCCCGCCGCCTCGATCTCGACCGGCTCGACCTGCGCCCGCTCACCCCCGGCGTCCTCGTGCACGCCGCAGGCCGCCGGCAGCGGGTCGGCGTGCCGCCCGCCCCCACCCGGCAGACCGCCGCCCGCGGCGCCCTCGCCGGCGGCCTGGGCAACGGGCTCGGCAGCAGCCTCGCCGGACCGCTCAACGGACTGCTCGGCAGTCCCCTCGACCGGGCCCGGCTCTCCTCCGCACTCGGCCGGCTCGCCGCGACCCCCGTGCCCCGGCTGCTGGCCCGGCCCGAGACCGGCGCGGGCAAGGCCTTCACCGACCGCGGCCTCGCCACCCGCACCGTGGAGGGCTTCCTCCGCCCGCTGCTCGGCGCCCTGCTGGCCGACCGTTCGCTGACCACCAGCAGCAGGGTCGCCGACCTCACGCTGCGCTCGTACGCCCGGGGACGGCTCTGCCTCCCCGCGGCGGGCCCGGGGGCGGTGCCGGCGCAGCTCGCCGAGGGGCTGCCGGCCGGCAGCGTACGGCTGGGCACCGAGGTGACCGCCGTGTCGACGGACGGCGTGCAGACCGCCCGGCACGGCCGGATCACCGCCCGGGCCGTCGTGCTGGCCTGCGACGCCCGCGCCGCCGCCGGCCTGCTGCCCGGCCTGCGGCTGCCCGGCTTCCACTCCGTCACGACGTACTTCCACGTGGCGGACCGCTCACCGCTCGGCGAGCCCGCGCTGCTGCTCGACGCCGACCGCTCCGGGGTCTCGCACTCGCTCGTGCTCAGCGACGTGCACGCCTCGTACGCCCCGGCCGGGCGGGCGCTGATCGCCACCACCGTGCTCGGGAGGCGCGGCTACGGCGCGGGCGGGCCGGCCGGTTTCGAGCCCGCGGTGCGGCGCCGGCTCGCGGAGCTGTACGGCACCTCCACCACGGGCTGGGACTTCCTGGCGGTGCGGCACTCCCCGGACGCCGTGCCGGCGATGCCCGCCCCGCACCACTTCCGCCGGTCCGTCCGGCTGCTCGCGGGGCTGTACGTCTGCGGGGACCACCGCGACACCAGCAGCGTGCAGGGCGCGCTGGTCTCCGGGCGGCGGGCCGCCCGGGCGGTGCTGCGCGACCTCGGGCTCGGCACGTCCGCCGGGGCCGCCGAGGCGGCGGCGTAGGGCCCTGCCCGGCGGTGCGGTCCGCAGCCCCCGGCCGGTCGGGCCGGGGGCTGCGGACCGCACGAGGACCCGTCAGATCACCCCCGCCTGCCGGGCGGCCTCCTCGAAGGCGCGGACGGCGGGGGTGGCCCGGTAGGGCGCGAGGCGGCGGTGGAAGTCGCGGAGGTACTCCACGGTGCGGGCGGAGCGCATCTCCCCGGCCGCGCGCAGCGACTCGCCGGCCATGGTGCACGACTCCTCCAGCTCGCCCATGCCGAGCCGGGCGGTGGCCAGCACCAGGCGGCACAGGATGCGGCTGCGGGCGTACGCGGGCGCCCGCAGCCGCAGCGACTTCTCGGCGTGCTGCGCGGCGGGGCGCCACTGCTGCAGGTCGCGGTAGCAGTGCGCGAACTCGTCGGCGAGCTGGGCCTCGTCGAAGTGCCGCGACCAGGACGGCGCCTCGTCCCCGGGGCGGGCCGCGGCCAGCGCGCGTTCGCAGCGGACGAGGGCCGTGGTGCAGGCCCGGACGTCGCCGAGCAGGGCGTGGCCGCGGGCCTCGGCGGCGTGCATCAGTGCCTGCACGACGGGCGCCGCCGAGGTGCCGACGCCCTGCTGGGCGACCCGGGCGAGCTGGATGGCCTCGCGGCCGTGCCCGAGGTGCACGGCCTGCTGGCTCATCGTGGTGAGCACGAAGCCGCCGAGCACCCGGTCGCCGGCCGCCTGGGAGAGGCGCAGCGACTGCACGAAGTACCGCTGGGCGAGGCCGTGGGCGGCGATGTCGAACGACGTCCAGCCGGCCAGCCGGGTGAGGTCGGCGACCGCGCCGAACAGCGCGCGGCCGATCTGCTCGCCGTAGCGGCCGCGCAGCATGGGCTCGGCCTCGCTCTCCAGGTAGCGCACCAGGGCCTGGCGGGCGTGGCCGCCGCCGTAGGCGTGGTCGAGGGCGCGGAAGAGGTCACCGACGGCGCGGATGGCCGCGATGTCGCCGCGCCCGACCCGGACGGCGGGGCGGTGGTCGCGGCCGCCCGCGGAGGTCTCGCCGCCGTCCGGGGCGGTGGGCAGCGGGCGGCGGGCCTGCTGCGGCACCCGGCCCGCGGGCGGGCGGGTGCCGGCCGGTGCGGGCCGGCCGGCGGGCGCCGCGGGCCGGGCGGCCGCGAGCTCCTCGGGGGGCATGGTGGTGGCGTCGCGGGCGACCCGTTCGTCGGTCCGGCCGATCAGCCAGTCGCGGCTGGGCACGACGAGGCCTGCCGGGGTGAAGGCGATCTTGCGGAGTTCGGCGTACGGGCCGTTGTCCTTGCGCCACATGGAGGCGACGATGTCGACGGCCTCCTGCGGGGTCTCGGCGAACTCCAGCCCGGCGTAGACCGGGGCGCAGGCGTCGAGGCCGACGTCCTGGGCGGTGAGCCGGCGGCCGAGACGCCGGGTGAACACCTCGGCGATGAGGGCCGGGGTGGCGCCGCGCGGCTGCTGGCCGCGCAGCCAGCGGGTCACCGAGGTCTTGTCGTAGCGCAGGTCGAGACCGTGTTCGAGGCCGAGTTGGTCGACCCGCCGGGCGAGGCCGGCGTGCGAGAAGCCGGACTCCTCGATCAGTGCGGCGAGCTGGGGGTTCTGCGTGCGGTGGTGGGCTCCGGCGCCGGGCCCTGTCGGGCGGTCGTCGTCCTCGTCGGGAACGTGCGGAGGGGCCCCGGCCTGCACTTCGTGCGGGTCGAGCGCATCGAGCGGTCCGAACGCCGGGCTGTCGGTCACAGGCTGTTGGGGCATATCAGTCAACACCTCTCGAGCGCCGCACCGGTCCCCCCGGTGCTGGGGCGGCGCCCCCTGTCGGGAATCGGCGTGACAGTAGCGAGCATTCGGGCGCTATGGGCCGATTCGGGCAGGCAATCCTCCGAACGGGTGACGTAAGGGCGCCCGTTCCGGGGAAGCAGGCGCACAACGGGTTTGGCCCGCACCTCCCCCGCGCCCCGACCTCCTCCATGGAGCCCGGCACCATGCCCTCCCGGCACCCTGTGGTGTCGGCACACATAGGAGTGCGGGCCGCGGATTCCTACCGTTCTCGGCCATGGACACCACTTCAGCCACGGCCCCGCGGCAGCCGCTCGACGGCCGGACGGCCCTGGTCACCGGCGCCGCCTCCGGCATCGGCCGGGCCTGCGCCGAGGCCTTCGCCGCGGCCGGCGCCAAGGTCTACGTCGTCGACCTCGCCGCCGGGCCGGCCGAGGAGCTCGCGGCGCGGATCGGCGGTGTCGCCACCGTCGCCGACCTCTCCGACCCGGGCGCCGTGGAGGCCCTGCCGGACGACGCCGACATCGTGGTCAACAACGCCGGCCTGCAGCACGTCGCCCCGCTGCACGAGTTCCCCCCCGACCGGTTCGCCCTCATCCAGCGGGTCATGGTCGAGGCGCCGTTCCGGATCATCCGGCGCACCCTGCCGCACATGTACGGGCGCGGGTGGGGCCGCATCATCAACATCTCCTCCGTGCACGGGCTGCGGGCCAGCGCCTTCAAGTCGGCGTACGTCACCGCGAAGCACGGTCTGGAGGGGCTCAGCAAGACCGCCGCCCTGGAGGGCGCGCCCCACGGCGTGACCAGCAACTGCATCAACCCCGGCTACGTGCGCACCGCCCTGGTCGAGCAGCAGATCGCCGCACAGGCCCTGGCCCACGGCATCCGGGAGGACGAGGTGATCGAGCGGATCATGCTCGACCGCACCGCCGTGAAGCGGCTGATCGAGCCCGAGGAGGTCGCCCAGCTCGCCCTCTGGCTGTGCTCCCCCCCGGCCTCCTACATCACGGGCGCCAGCCTTCCCCTGGACGGCGGCTGGACCGCACACTGACCACCGCGGCGCCCGGCCCTGCCACTCCCCTGCCCGTTCCCGCCCCCGTCCCCCGCCCGTCCCCGCCCCCGAGAACAAGGTGAACCCCTCATGGCCCCCTCTCCCGACGTCGCGAGATCAGGCTCGAAACTCCGCAAGGTCGTCGCCGCCAGCCTCATCGGCACCACCATCGAGTGGTACGACTACTTCCTCTACGGCACCGCCGCCGCGCTGGTCTTCGGCAAGGTGTTCTTCCCGGACAGCGACCCGCTGACCGGCACCCTGCTCTCCTTCCTCACCTACGCCATCGGCTTCGCCGCCCGGCCGCTGGGCGCCCTCGTCTTCGGCCACTTCGGCGACCGGATCGGCCGCAAGCGGCTGCTGGTGCTGAGCCTGGTGCTCATGGGCGGCGCGACCACCCTGATCGGCTTCCTGCCGACGTACCGCCAGATCGGCGTCGCCGCGCCGCTGCTGCTGACCGCGCTGCGCCTGGTGCAGGGCTTCGCGCTCGGCGGCGAGTGGGGCGGCGCGGTGCTGCTGGTGTCGGAGCACGGCGACAGCAGGCGGCGCGGCTTCTGGGCGTCCTGGCCGCAGGGCGGCGCGCCGGCGGGCAACCTGCTGGCGGCCGGTGTGCTGTCGGTGCTGACGGGGGTGCTCTCCGACGAGGCGTTCCTGTCGTGGGGCTGGCGGGTGCCGTTCCTGCTGTCCGCGGTGCTGGTGATGGTCGGGCTGTGGATCCGGCTGTCGGTCGACGAGTCGCCGCTGTTCCAGCAGGCGCTGGCCGCGGCGAAGGCCCGGGAGAGCGTCGAGCAGCCGCCGCTGGTGGCGGTGCTGCGCAACCACTGGCGGGACGTCCTGATCGCGATGGGCGCCCGCATGGCGGAGAACATCTCGTACTACGTGATGACCACCTTCGTGCTGGCGTACGCGGTCGGCCACGTGCACCTGCCCAAGCAGACCGCGCTGAACGCGGTGCTGATCGCCTCCGCGATCCAGTTCGCGCTGATCCCGCTCTTCGGCGCGCTCTCCGACCGGGTCGGCCGCAAGCCGGTCTACCTGGTGGGCGCGGTCGGCGTGGGCATCTGGGCGTTCGTCTTCTTCGGGCTCGTCGACACGAAGTCCTTCGGCGCGATGGTGCTGGCGATCACGGTCGGCCTGGTCTTCCACAGCGCCATGTACGCGCCGCAGGCCGCGTTCTTCTCCGAGCTGTTCGCCACCCGCATGCGGTACTCCGGGGCCTCGATCGGCGCGCAGTTCTCGTCCGTCGCCGCCGGCGCCCCCGCGCCGCTCATCGCCACCGCCCTGCTGAAGGACTACGGCAGCTCCACCCCGATCGCGGTGTACGTGGCGATCGCCGCGGTCGTCACCGTGCTCGCGGTGCTGTGCGCCCGGGAGACCCGCGGCAGCGACCTCGCCGACGCCGGCCGGCCGGCGGAGGCCGGCACGAAGCCCGCCGACGCGGCCGTCACGGCCTGACCCTGCCCGGCCGGCGCCCCCACCCCCGGGGGGCGCCGGCCGTTCCCCCCACCCCCCGAGACCTGGCACGATGGCCCGCACCATGAACGACCCCCACGACAGCGCGGCCCCCGCCCTGCGGCGGCTGATCGACCTGCTGGCCTCCGGCGCCGCGAGCGAGGACTTCACCGAGGTCCTCGCCGACGCGCGCCGCCAGGGCGCGTCCGCCCAGGTGCTCGCCGAGATCGACGCCGCCGCCTGGCAGGCGCTGCGGGTGCACCGGACGATGCGTCAGCACCGGCGCCGCGAGGCCGAGCTGACGGCGCTCTTCGACACCGCAGGCGACCTCGCCGCCTCCCGCGACCTCGACGCGGTGCTGCAGGCCATCGTGCGGCGCGCCCGCATGCTGCTCGGCACCGACACCGCCTACCTGACCCTGCCGGACGAGCAGGCCGGCGACACCTACATGCGGGTCACCGACGGCTCCGTCTCGCAGCTCTTCCAGACGCTGCGGCTCAGCCTCGGCGACGGCCTCGGCGGCCTCGTCGCGCAGACCGCCCGCCCGTACGCCACCCCGGACTACCGCACCGACGAACGGTTCCACCACACCGGCACCATCGACGCCGGCGTGCTCGACGAGGGCCTGGTCGCGATCATCGGCGTACCGCTGCTGCTCGGCGGCCGGGTGATCGGCGTGCTCTTCGCCGCCGACCGCTCGCCCCGCGCCTTCTCCCCCGACGAGGTCGCGCTGCTCTGCACGCTCGCCGCGCACGCCGCGATCGCCCTCGACACCGCCAAGGCCCTCTCCGACACCCGGACGGCACTCGCCGAGCTCGCCGGCGCCAACCACGTCATCCAGGCGCACTCCGCCGCCGTGCAGCGCGCCGAGCAGGCCCACGACCGGCTCACCGACCTGGTGCTGCGCGGCGCCGAGGTCGCCGACGTCGCCGACGAGGTCGCCGCCCTGCTCGACGGCGAGGTCTCGGTGCACGACACCGAGGGCCACCCGCTCAGCGGCCGGCCCGGCGACCCCGCCCGGCTGGCGGCGGCCCTCACCGCCTCCCGCGCCGAGGGCCGGGCCGTCCGGCACGGCGACGACTGGGTGTGCGCGGTGCTCGCCGGGCAGGACCCGCTGGGCAGCCTGGTGCTGCGCGGCCGCCCCGGCCTCGACGACCCCGACCGGCGCATCTTCGAACGCGCCAGCATCGTCACCGCGCTGCTCCTGCTGCTGCGCCGCTCCGTCGCCGAGACGGAGAACCGGGTGCGCGGCGAACTCCTCACCGACCTGCTCACCTCCCCCGGCCGCGACCCGGCCGGGCTGGCCGCCCGCGGCCGGCGGCTCGGCGTCGACCTGAACCGCCCGCACCTCGTGCTCGTCGCCCGCACCGACCCGGCGGACCGCGCCCGGCTCGCCGGCGCCGCCACCCGCTACCTCTTCGGCACCCGCGGCATCAGCGCCGAGCACGGCGAGGCCGTCGTGCTGCTGCTGCCCGCCGACGGCACCCCCGGCGGGCAGGCGGCCGCCGAGGCCGCCGAGCGCCTGGCCCGGCTGGCGGGCTGCCCGGTCACCGTCGGCGCGGGCCGCCCCGCGTCCGGACCGGCCGCGCTGGCCGCCGCCCACGCCGAGGGCCTGCGCTGCGTCCGGGCGCTGCAGGTGCTCGGACGCGACGGCGACGGCGCCTCCGCGGCCGGGCTCGGCTTCCTCGGGGTGCTGCTGGGTGACGGACACGACGTGGAGGGCTTCGTCACAGCGGCGCTCGGCCCGCTCGTGGCGTACGACACCCGCCGGGGCACCGAACTGGTCCGCACCCTGCGCGCGTACTTCGACTGCGGCGGCAGCCTCACCCGGGCCAAGGACGAGCTTCACGTGCACGTGAACACCGTCGTGCAGCGCCTCGACCGCATCGAGGTGCTGCTCGGCCGCGACTGGAGCAGCCCCGAGCGGTCGCTGGAACTCCGGCTCGCGCTGCGCCTCCAGCTGCTGGCCGACGGCTGAGACCGGCCGGCCGCACCGTACGGCGCCGGGCGTACAGTGGCCGGGTTGGTCTCGACGCCTGGCAAGGAGCAGCGGTGAGCGGCGACGTACGGTTCGTGACGATGGGCATCGGCGACTCCGCCGTCCCCTACCCGGAGGCCTGGGAGGAGCAGCAGCGGCTGCACGCGATGCGGGCCGCGGACGAGATCCCGGACACCGTGCTGCTGCTGGAGCACCCGCCGGTCTACACCGCCGGGAAGCGCACCAACCCCGAGGACCACCCGCTGGACGGCACCCCCGTGGTGCAGGTGAACCGCGGCGGCGAGATCACCTGGCACGGCCCGGGCCAGCTGGTCGGCTACCCGATCGTGAAGCTGCCGGACCCGATCGACGTGGTGGCGTACGTGCGGCGGCTGGAGGAGGCGCTGATCCGCTCCTGCGCCGAGCTGGGCGTGGCGACCTCGCGGATCGAGGGCCGCAGCGGGGTGTGGGTGCTGGGCCAGGAGATCCCGGACGCGGTGGTCGACCCCGCGCAGGTGGTGGAGATCGGCAGCCTGACGCTGCGGATGGGCCTGCCGCTGGGCATCGACCCGCGGCTGGCCGGCCCGGAGTACGCGCCGTCCAACGCCGGTCAGCGAGGCGGCGACCGCAAGCTCGCCGCGATCGGGGTGCGCGTGGCACGCGGGGTGACGATGCACGGCTTCGCCCTCAACTGCGACCCGGACATGACGTGGTTCGACCGGATCGTGCCGTGCGGCATCCGGGACGCCGGGGTGGGGTCGCTGGCCGGCGAGCTCGGCCGCCCGTTCGGCGTCGCGGACGCGCTGCCGGTGGTGCAGAAGCACCTGGCGGCCGTCCTCGCGGAGCTGCCGGAGCCCGTACTCACCCGCTGAGACCGGGAATCTACTGCCCGGTATCCGGGTTGCCCTGCGAATGCCGGGCACCGGCCCGGTGAAGGCACGGAAAGCAGAGGCGTACCCTGGGGGTACCCCGTCTAGTTCTAGGAGTTGCACGTGTCCGCTGTCGCGCCCGACGGCAGGAAGCTTCTCCGCCTGGAGGTCCGCAACAGCGAGACCCCCATCGAGCGGAAGCCCGAGTGGATCAAGACCCGGGCGAAGATGGGCCCGGAGTACAACGCCCTCCAGGCGCTGGTGAAGAAGGAGGGGCTGCACACGGTCTGCCAGGAGGCCGGCTGCCCCAACATCTTCGAGTGCTGGGAGGACCGCGAGGCCACCTTCCTCATCGGCGGCGACCAGTGCACCCGCCGCTGCGACTTCTGCCAGATCGACACCGGCAAGCCCGCCGACTTCGACCGGGACGAGCCGCGCCGCGTCGCCGAGTCCATCGTCACGATGGACCTCAACTACGCCACCATCACCGGCGTCGCCCGCGACGACCTGGAGGACGGCGGCTCCTGGCTGTACGCCGAGACGGTGCGCCAGGTGCACGCGCTGACCGCGGGCCGCGAGGCCGGCCGCACCGGCGTCGAGCTGCTGATCCCCGACTTCAACGCGGTGCCCGAGCAGCTCGCCGAGGTCTTCTCCTCCCGTCCCGAGGTGCTGGCGCACAACGTCGAGACGGTGCCGCGCATCTTCAAGCGCATCCGCCCGGCGTTCCGCTACGAGCGTTCGCTGGACGTCATCACCCAGGCCCGCGCGGCCGGGCTGGTCACCAAGTCGAACCTCATCCTGGGCATGGGCGAGACCCGCGAGGAGGTCAGCCAGGCCCTGGCCGACCTGGTCGGCGCGGGCTGCGAGCTGATCACCATCACGCAGTACCTGCGGCCGTCCCTGCGCCACCACCCGGTCGAGCGCTGGGTGAAGCCGCACGAGTTCGTGGAGCTGCAGGAGGAGGCCGAGGAGCTCGGCTTCGCCGGCGTCATGTCCGGCCCGCTGGTGCGTTCCTCCTACCGTGCCGGCCGGCTCTACCGGCAGGCGCTGGAGCACCGGGAGCGCACGGCGGTCTGACGGCCGCCGGCCCCGGTGACCCGGACGGACGAGGAGGCGGCGGGCCGGGCCCGCCGCCTCCTCGCGTGCGCACCGGGCCGACCGGGCCGGGCCGCACGGCGTGGCCGCCTTGCAGCCGTGCGGCTTTCATGCGACTTTGACCGGCAGGTCACCGATCGGTAACACCACCGGGCGAGCCTGGGTACGTCGACCAGTCGACCCGGCCATGAGGGGAGCTGTTGAAGATGGGGGCAGTGAGCGGAACCGGGCGCGGCCCGGTGCCGATCCGCATGCGGTCCGTGGGCGGCGCGCTGCGCTACGCGGAGAGCGTGCTGCTGGCGGGCGGCCAGCGCCAGGCCCGTCGCAACGCCTGGGCGGCGGTCTGCGAGGACCGCCGGCACGCCGCGGAGCGCGAGTACGACGCGGCCCCACCGGCGGCCGCCGCGGGCACCGGCCTGCGTAACGTCTGACACACCCGCCCGGCCGTACGGCGCCGCACCGGCACCGCGCAGGTGGCGGGCGGGGCGCGGGCGGGGACGCGCGCCGGGCGGCCGCCGGCCTGTCCGGCAGCGGGCTCCCGGCCCGCGCGGACCCGGCCGCCGGGCCGGTGCGGCGGACGGGCCCGCGGGCCGTGCGGCGGCGGTCCCCCGACCGCCCGGGGGCCTCAGGGGCACCGCCCTTGGATATCCGTCCCCCCCGCCACGTACCATGAGGCCTATGGCGAGGGAAACATCCGAGAGTTCCGGGCGGCTCAAGCAGATCCGCACGGCGTACACCATGACCAAGAAGGTCGACACCAAGATCGGCCTGATCATCGCCGGCGTCGGCCTCATCACCTTCGGCGTGTTCCTCGCCATCGGCTTTGCGGTCGACCACCCCGTCTACCTGGGCATCCTCGGCTTCGTCGTGGCTGTCCTGGCGATGGCCGTGGTCTTCGGGCGCCGGGCCGAGCGGGCAGCCTTCGGGCAGATGGAGGGCCAGCCGGGTGCCGTCGCGGCGGTGCTGGACAACATCCGGCGCGGCTGGAACACCAACACGACGCCGGTCGCGGTCACCCGCAACCAGGACGCGGTCTACCGCGCCGTCGGCCGCCCCGGCATCGCGCTGATCGGCGAGGGCAACCCGAACCGGGTGCGTCCGCTGCTCGCGGCCGAGAAGAAGAAGATGGCGCGCGTCGTCGGTGACGTACCGGTGCACGACATCATGGTGGGCAACGGCGAGGGCGAGGTCCCGCTGAAGAAGCTCCAGGTCACCCTGATGCGCCTGCCGCGCTCCATCACCCCGGCCCAGGTCACCCAGACCAACGACCGGCTGCGCGCGCTGGGCGACCTGCTCTCCAAGGCGCCGATCCCCAAGGGCCCGATGCCCAAGGGTGCCCGGATGCCCAAGGGCGGCCAGGTCCGCTGAGCACGGCCCCACCCGACCGACACCACGGCCCCGTCGCGAACGCTCGCGGCGGGGCCGTTCGACGTCCCCGCCCGGGCGGGCGGGACGCCGGGATATCAGATGCGGACCTCGACGGTGCCGACGGCCTTGTCGTGCAGGCCGCGGGTGTCGCGGTCCCAGACCGCGGCGGGGACGATCAGGCAGAGCAGCAGGGTGCGCAGCAGCACCTGCGGGATGGACGCGCGGGTGCCGTCCAGCCGCACGACCCGCAGCCCGAACAGCCGCTTGCCGACCGTGGTGCCGCTGGTCGCCAGCAGGAGCACCGTGACGACGTAGAACAGCGGGGTCGTCCACAGGTTCGCCGCGCCCTGGTCGCCGCGGGAGATCAGCCCGTACGCGACGAGGCTGCACAGCCAGCCGTCGACGACCAGCGCGCCGAGGCGGCGGCCCGGGCCGCCCAGGGAGCCGGGGCCCTCCTTCGGCAGGCCGAGGCGCTCACCGCGGTGGCCGAAGTCGGCGCCCATCTTCTCGGCGGCGGCCTTCGGGCCGTCCAGCCACGATCCCAACGCTTCTCTGGTGTCCACGAATCCACACTATCCGGGCAGTGCGGGCGATCTTCGGGGGCCTCCCCCCGACGGGCCGGGCGGCCGTACGGCACCCGGGGCGCCCGGCCCGGCGGGGTGTGCGGCCCTCCGTGGGCGGCGAGTCGATTTGCCCGGGCCCGTATGGCTTTGCGGCTCGCGAACGGGCGGCTGGTTAACATGCAGAGGACGGGGAAATCACCAACCGGAAACGGCCGGCTCCTACGGTTGGCCGACACCGCACGCCGAGGAGGATCGATGTTCACCAACGCCGACGAGGTCAGGCAGTACATCACGGACAACGACATCAAGTTCGTCGACGTCCGGTTCTGCGACCTGCCGGGCGTCATGCAGCACTTCTCGGTGCCCGCAGCGACCTTCGACCCGTCCGAGACCCTGATGTTCGACGGCTCCTCGATCCGCGGCTTCCAGGCGATCCACGAGTCCGACATGGCACTCGTCCCGGATCTGGCCACCGCCCGCCTGGACACGTTCCGGACCGAGAAGCACCTCAACATCAACTTCTTCATCCAGGACCCGATCACCGGCGAGGCCTACAGCCGCGACCCGCGCAACGTCGCCAAGAAGGCCGAGGCCTACCTCGCCTCCTCCGGCATCGCCGACACCGCGTTCTTCGGCCCCGAGGCGGAGTTCTACGTCTTCGACGACGTGCGCTACGAGACCAGCGCCAACGCGTCGTACTACCACATCGACTCGATCGCCGGCGCCTGGAACACCGGCCGGATCGAGGAGGGCGGCAACCGCGGCTACAAGGTGAAGTACAAGGGCGGCTACTTCCCCGTGCCGCCCGTCGACCACTTCGCCGACCTGCGCGCGGAGATGTCGCTCGAACTCGCCGCGGCCGGCCTCCAGGTCGAGCGGCAGCACCACGAGGTCGGCACCGCCGGCCAGGCGGAGATCAACTACAAGTTCAACACCCTGCTGCACGCCGCCGACGACCTGATGCTGTTCAAGTACATCATCAAGAACGTCGCCTGGCGGAACGGCAAGACCGCCACCTTCATGCCCAAGCCGATCTTCGGCGACAACGGCTCCGGCATGCACGTCCACCAGTCGCTGTGGACCGATGGCTCCCCGCTCTTCTACGACGAGCAGGGCTACGCCGGCCTCTCCGACACCGCCCGCTACTACATCGGCGGCCTGCTCCGGCACGCCCCGTCGCTGCTGGCGTTCACCAACCCGTCGGTGAACTCCTACCACCGCCTGGTGCCGGGCTTCGAGGCGCCCGTCAACCTCGTCTACTCGCAGCGCAACCGCTCCGCCGCGATCCGCATCCCGATCACCGGCTCCAACGCCAAGGCCAAGCGCATCGAGTTCCGCGCGCCCGACCCGTCCTCCAACCCGTACCTGGCCTTCGCCGCCATGCTGATGGCCGGCCTGGACGGCATCAAGAACAAGATCGAGCCCCTCCAGCCCGTCGACAAGGACCTGTACGAGCTGGCGCCCGACGAGCACGACGCGGTGCCGCAGGTGCCGTCCTCGCTGCCCGCCGTGCTGGAGGCCCTGGAGGCCGACCACGAGTACCTGCTCGCGGGCGGGGTGTTCACCCCCGACCTGATCGAGACCTGGATCGACTTCAAGCGCACCAACGAGATCGCCCCGATCGCCCTGCGCCCGCACCCGCACGAGTTCGAGCTGTACTTCGACCTGTAAGCACCCCGAACGGCACGGTCCGCGCGCCCGGCCCCCGGCCGGACGGGCGGACCGTGCCGTTCCGGGCCCGGGCCCGGCGGGAGCTCACGCCCCTGCGGCGGCCGCCGCGTCGAGGGCGGCGCGGAGGCGGCCGGCGTGGGCGGCGAGCAGGGCCGTCGCGTCGGCCGGGGCGAGGCCGGTGAGCAGGGTGAGGATCGCGGGCTTCACCTCGCCGTCGGCGGCGTCCAGCGCGCGGGTGACGGCGGCGGGGCCGGCGCCCGTGGCGAGGGTGACGATGCGGTGGCAGCGGGCGCGGAGCTTCGCGTTGGTGGCGCGGAGGTCGACCATCAGGTTCCCGTAGGTGCGGCCGAGCCGGACCATGGTGATCGTCGAGACCATGTTGAGCACGAGCTTCTGCGCGGTACCGGCCTTCAGCCGGGTGGAGCCGGTGAGGAGTTCGGGTCCGACCACCACCTCGATCGGGTGCTCGGCGGCAGCGCCGAGCTCGGAGCCGTCGGTGCAGGCCAGCCCCACCGTCAGCGCCCCGCGGGCGCGGGCGTGTTCGACGGCGGCGACCGCGTACGGGGTACGGCCGGAGGCGGAGACGCCGATCACGGCGTCGGCGGCGGTGATCCGGAGGCCGTCGAGGTCGCGGACGGCGAGCCCGCGGTCGTCCTCGGCACCCTCGACGGCCTGCAGCACGGCCTCCGGTCCGCCCGCGATGAGGCCCACGACCAGCCCGGGCGGGGTGGAGAAGGTCGGCGGACACTCGGCGGCGTCGAGGACGCCGACCCGGCCGGCGGTGCCGGCGCCCGCGTAGACCAGGCGGCCGCCGCGGGCGAGGCGGTCCGCGATCGCGTCGACGGCCGCGGAGATCTCCGGCAGGAGACGGCCGACGGCCTCGGGGACGGTGCGGTCCTCGCCGTTCATGAGCTCGGCGATCCGCAGCGTGGGGAGCAGGTCGAGGTCGGCGAGTTCCGGACGGAACGCCTCGGTGGCGAGGGTGTCCAGCCGGGCGCGGAGGTCGTCGGTCACGGCGCGGTGCCTTCCGTGGGTGCGGTCCCGGGGCCTGCCGGGGCGGTGCGCGCCGGAGCGCCCGGCGCCGGGTCCGGGCCCTGGTCCGGCGCCGCCGGGCCGGCCGCGGACAGGCCGGGGAGGGTGTCCTGCTCCCCCGCCACGACCCGTGCGACGTCCTCCGGCCCCCGGCACTCGCGCCCCAGCCGGAGCATGCGCGAGACCGGGTCGTGCAGGGGGCGGCCGCAGCGGCGGCAGCTGACGCGTTCCGGCAGTCGCTGCGGCACGGGCGGGATGAGGGCGGGCTCCGGCATGCACCGATTCTCCCCGCTCCGGGGCGGCCGCCGCGAGCCCCGGCCGGGAACCCGCGGCGGCCGTACGGTCAGCGGTCCTGCATCACGGCGACGACGTTGCCCGCCGGGTCGGTGAACCAGGCGATCATCGGGCCGCCCTCGGCGCGGACGATGCCGCGGCCGTCGGCCTCGAAGCCTGGGTAGCGCTCGAAGGAGACGCCGCGGGCCGCCAGGTCGTCGACGGCCTGCTCGATGTCGTCGACGGAGAAGTTGAGCACCGTGAAGCCGGCCGGGGTGTGGTCGGGCTTCGGGTAGACGAAGACGCTCGCGCCGCCGGCGAGGCGGAGGCTGAGCATGCCGTTCTCCTCCGACACGTCGAGCCCGAGGGTCTCGCCGTAGAACCGCCGGGCCGCCGGGATGTCGTTCACGGCGAAGCTGCTGAAGGCCTTGGTGGTGCCGAACACGGCTCGTCCTCTCCGCGGGCCGCCGGAGCGGCGGCCGGACGGACCGAATGTAGGCGCCGCCGGATGCCTCGCAGGGCTGCACGGGCGCGGTGTCGCGAGGTCGGGGGGCGCGGTCACCGGATCGGCCGACGCCGGACGGGCGGACAGGACGTGCCGGGCAGTGCTTCGTGCCCGGCAGTGCTTCGTCCCGGGCAGTGCTCCGTGCCCGGCACGGGCTGCCGCGGGCCCCGGCCGTCAGCTCCCGGCGGGGCTGAGGGCGAGCACGGCCAGGTCGTCGCCGAGGCTGCCCGCGTGCAGGCGCACGTCGCGGTCGAGGAAGTCGACCACCACCGCCGGATCGGTGCTGCCGAGCCCCGTGAGGCGCTCGGTCAGCGGATAGAACTCGCCGTTCGCGTCCCGCGCCTCGCTGACGCCGTCCGTGTGCAGGAGCAGGGTGTGCCCGGGCGGCAGCTCGACCGCCACCGGGGCGGACGACTCGCCGCCGAGGTGGCCGAGGCCGAGCGGCAGGCACTCGGGGCAGCGCACCGGGCGCACCCCGGCGGGGGTGAGCAGCAGGGGATCGAGGTGGCCGCGGTTGACCAGCTCGACGAGCAGGCCCTCGGGGCGGTGCTGGAGGAGGACGGCCGTGACGAAGAGTTCGTCGTCGTCGCCCTCGGCGGCGTCCCGGAGCACCTGGCGGTCGAGCTGGTCGGCGAGTTCGCACAGGTCGGCGGTCTCGTGGGCGGTGACCCGGAAGGCGCCGAGCACGTCGGCGACCGTGCGGACGGCGTCGAGGCCCTTGCCGCGGACGTCGCCGAGCAGGACCCGGGTGCCGAAGCGGGTCTCGCAGACCTCGTAGAGGTCGCCGCCGACCCCGATGTCGGCGTGCGCGGGCCGGTAGCGGCCGACCGTCCGGAGACTGCCGACGCGGGCCGGCACCGGGCGCAGCACCGTGTACTGGAGGGTGTCGGCGATGCTGCGCACCCGGACGAGGTCGCGGGACCGCCGCAGCCGCTGCCAGGACAGGGCGGTGCCCATGATCCCGGCGAGGGTGGTGGCGATGTAGATCCACACGTGGTGCTGCTCGGAGAGGTGGCCGGCCCGGGTGGCGAGCAGGATCTGGAGGCCGACGGCGAGGACGGTGGAGCCCGCGACGGCGAGCGGGCCGTAGCCGAAGGCGGAGACGACGGGCAGCACGGTGAGCAGGAACCCGGCGGCGGTGGTCACCGGCCAGCCGAAGTCGAACACCAGGTCGACGACGAGCAGCAGCACGGGCAGGAGCAGCACCCACAGCGGCGCCCGGACGTCGTCGGACGTCCGGTGCGGCTGGGCCGTGCCGTGTGCGCCGCCGGGCCGGGCCCGGGCGGCCGACGGCGGGGTGAGGGCACGCACGCGGTCCTCCTCGGCTGGGGCGTCCGCGGCGGGTGGGGCCGCAGACGTTCGCATCCTCACCATCCTCGCCGAGACCGGGGGGTTCCCGCGCGGGCGGGACGTGCCGGCCGGCCCGGGCGCCACCACCGGACGGCCGGGCGGGCCGGGACCGGGCCGGGGTCGGGCCCCGGCCGGGGCGGATCAGCGCACGGCCACCGGGAGGGTCCGGAATCCGCGCAGGACGAGCCTGTCCCGCCGCTCGGGCCGTCCGGCCGGGGCGAGTGCGGGGAACCGCGCGAGCAGTGCGGGGAACGCCACGGCCGCCTCCAGCCTGGCCAGCCGGGCCCCCAGGCAGTAGTGCGGGCCGCCGCCGAAGCTGAGCGGCCGGCCGTCGCGGCGTCCGGGGTCGAACCGCGACGGGTCCGCGTACCGGGACGGGTCGTGGTTGGCCGCGCCGAGCAGCAGGAACACCCCGGTGCCGCGGGGCGCCGGCAGCCCGCCGACCTCCAGGCCGTCGGCGGACGCCAGACGCGAGGTGAACTGCACCGGGGAGTCGAACCGCAGCACCTCGTCGGTCAGGCCGGCCGGGGTGACCGCGCCGGACCGCAGCGCGGCCGCGGCGTCCGGGTGTTCGAAGAGCAGCGCGAGGCCGTTGCCGAGCAGGTTGGTGGTGGTCTCGAAACCGGCCACCAGCAGGAGGACGAGATTGGCCAGCAGCTCCGCACCGGAGAGGCGTTCCGGGTCGGCGGCGGCCACCTGGACGAGGGCGCTCACCAGGTCGTCCGCGGGCTCGGCCGCCCGCCGGGCGGCGAGCCCGGCGAAGTAGCCGGCGAGTTCGTCGGCGGCCTCGTCGGCGGCGGCGATCTCGGCGTCGCCGGCGACCAGTTCCAGGGCGACGGTCAGGTCGGCGGCCAGGCCGCGGAAGCGGTGGCGGTCCTCGGCGGGGACACCGAGGAGCTCGCAGATCACCCCGACCGGCAGCGGGAACGCGAAGGCGTCCATGAAGTCGACCGCGGCCCCGCCCGCGCCCTGCTCCGCCATCGTGTCGAGCAGGCCGTGCACGGCCGCGGTGACCGCGGGCTCCAGCGCGGCGACCCGGCGCGGGGTGAACACCGAGGTGATCAGGGACCGCATCCGGGCGTGGTCGGGGGCGTTGCGCTCCAGCACCGACCGGGCGAGGAGCGTCCTCGCGGAGTGCGTGGAGAAGCCCGGCTCCCACTCCTCGCGCATCGCGGCGTCGGCGACGCCGAAGGCCGGGTTGCGCAGCACCTCGTCGGCCTCGCGGTGCCCGGACACCAGGAGCGTGCCGGGCCAGCACGGCGCGACCGGGCCGAGCCTGCGCGCCTGCTCGTACAGCGGGTACGGGTCGGCCCGCCCCTCCGGTGTCATCAGCTGCTCGATGACGGCTGCACCGTCCACCTGCGGCTCCCCTCTCGCGCCCTGCCCGTACAACCGCCCCGGCCTGCGGTGGAGTTCCCCGGCCGTGGAGCTTCGCTCGATAGGGTGGCGCCATGGAGATCTGGATCAACCCGCGGTGCAGCAAGTGCCGCGCCGCCGTCGGCGAGCTCGACGCCGCCGGCGCCGAGTACACCGTCCGCCGCTACCTGGAGGAGCCGCCCACCCCGGCGGAGCTGCAGGACGTGCTCGCCCGCCTCGGCCTGGACCCCTGGGACATCACCCGCCTCGACGAGCAGGCCGCCGAGGACCTCGGCCTCCGGCAGTGGCCGCGCGAGCCCGCCGACCGGGAACGCTGGATCGCGGCGCTCGCCGGGCACCCGGTCCTGATCCAGCGCCCCATCATCACCGCCGACGACGGGCACGCCGTGGTCGCCCGCACGCCCGAGGCGCTGCGGTCGGTGCTGCCCGGCTGACCCGCCCCGCCCCCCTCAGCTGCGGTACACCGAGCGGACCTCCTCGCCCGGCCGCCAGGAACGGATCTGCAGCCGGTCGCCCTCCACGGTGGTCAGCACCACCAGGTCCGGCGCCAGCCGGAACGCGTGGAACGAGCCCGGCGGCGCCTGCGGGAGGTCCGACTCGTACGCGGCCAGCTCCACCGGGTCGGTGATCTCGGCCGCCGTGCCCGAGACCTTCGCGTCACCGCCGGCCATCGTCTCGTCGCCCGGGTTGCTGTGCAGCGCGAAGCGGCCGTCCCGGCGCAGGTCGACGGCCTTCACCGCACCCCACATCGACCCGATGGTCAGGTCGGCGCCGATGAACTGCACCTCCGTGCCGCTCACCCGGGGTGCACCGTCCCGGCGCAGGGTGGCCAGCACGTGGTGGCGGTTCGCCTCGAAACGGGCCCGCACCAGCGGCGCGAGATCGGGTGCTTCGTGCTCGAAATCCTGCCACGTCGTCATCCCTCCAGTCTGACAGTGACCACTGACACACTGCCGGTATGACGCAGACGTACATGGCCTTCCTCCGGGCGATCAACGTGGGTGGGCGCACGGTCACGATGGAACGCCTCCGCGGGCTCTTCACGGAGCTCGGCCTCGGTGCGGTCCGCACGTACATCCAGAGCGGCAACGTCTTCTTCACCACGGACGAGACCGACCGCGCCGCGCTCACCGCCCGCGTCGAGCAGCACCTGGAGGCGGCCCTCGGCTACGCCGTGCCGACGGTGCTGTGCACGGTCGCGGAGGTCGAGGCGATCGTCGACGCCGACCCGTTCGCCGGGGTGGAGGTGACCCCCGAGGTGCGGCTGTGCGTGCTCTTCCTCTCCGAGCCGCTGCCCGGCGCCCTGACCCCGCCGGTCACCTCCCCCAGGGGCGACTGGGAGCTCGTGGGCACCACCCCGCACGCCGCCTTCGTGGTGCTGCACCTGCGCAACGGCCGGTTCGGCGGCAACCCGGCCGCCCTCTTCGGCAAGGCCTACCCGGGCACCGCCACCTCGCGGTTCTTCCACACCACCGTCAAGATCCTCGCGGCGGCGAAGAAGTGATACGCCCGCGGGGCACCTTCGAGGCCTACTGCCACCTGCTGGACGCGACGGTGCAGCAGATCGAGGAGGCCGCCCGCGACGGGCGGACGTACGACCGGCTCCTCGTATCCGGCCTGGCCGACTTCTGGAACAACGCGGCCCAGGAGCTCGCCGGCGCCGCGGCCGCCCGCACCCGGCTCGGCCGGGAGCTGCGCGCCCGGGCCGGGCTCCGGTGGAACCTGCACCTGCGGCCGTCCCGGCGTGCCTGGACGGTCGCCGAGGCGGCCTCGGCGGGCCACGACCTGGGGTGCCCGCCGCCCGACGGCGGGGACGGCCCGTGGGACCTGGTGGTCCTGAACGCCGACGGCGTCGGCGACGCCGTCCTGCGGCCCGGCGCTTTCGACCGGGAGCTCACGGTGGTGCCGGGCGACGGCTTCGTCCGGCTGCACGCCGGTGCCGCCGAGGCGCTGGTGGTCTCGGCGGCACCGGACGTGCCGCTACCGGAGAGCGGGGACGGCGGCCGCGGGGAGGCGGACGCCTGAGGTGCCGAGGCCGGTCGGCCCGAGCGGGACGGGCGGCAGGGCCGGGCGCGCGGGCGCCGGCTCGGCCGCCCGTGCCGCCGCGGCAGGGACGGGGCCCGGGGCCGCGGGCGGCGGTACGGCGGTGCCCGCGGGCGCGGCCGGGAGCGCGGGCCGGTGGTGGCGGACGACGTCGGGCTCGGCGTAGCGGTGGCACTCCCGGTGCCAGGTGAGGACGGCGGACATCCAGTCCTGCAACTCGACGACATAGCCGTCGAGGGCGGCGCGGGCGGCCGCGTCGAGGTCGAAGTCGTCGTAGAGCTGCGGGAGTTCGTGGTCGGCGACGTGCTGGAACTGGCTCATCCTCGACTTCATGAGGTCGTGGACGACGCCGAGGGCCGTCGGGTAGTCGCAGTCGAAGAAGTTCTGCGTGACCAGCACGAGGTTGTGCACCTCGCCCTCGTACTCGACCTCCTTCTGGTACGAGAAGACGTCGTTGACGAGCATCGCGTAGTCGGCGGCGGAGTTCTCCAGCGCCAGCATGGAGGCGTGGCGGTACACCTCGTCGGGGACGCTGCGGCCGTGGCCGAGCCGGGCGAGGCTCATGGTGAGGTCGGAGCCGAAGGTGAGGCGGCGCATCTCCAGGTAGTCGACCGGGTCGGGGATGCGGTTCTGGGCCTGGTTGAGGAGCTCCCACAGCCAGGCGTCGAGCATCTTCTCGACCGCGGCGCGGAACCGGCGGCGGGATCCGTCGTCCATGGGCGCGGTGGTGCGCTGCCAGAGGTCGGCGATGCCGCGTTCGAGGCCGTTGAGCGGCACTTCGGTGAGCGGCCCGTCGAGCGGCATGAACGCCAGCAGCCGGTCGTTGCAGTGCTTGGCACCGGCCAGGTCGCGGGTGGCGCCGAAGACCACGGGGTAGTAGTCGTCGCCGTAGGTGCCCCAGGCGAGCCAGCCGGAGGAGAGGTCGAGCTCCGCCGGGGTGGCGTCCGGGTCGATGCCGGCGGCGCAGAGCGGGAAGTCGTAGTCGACGAGCTTCTCCTCGTTCCACACGCCGGGGAGGGCGTCCATGAGCTGCACCCGGTGCGCCCAGTCGACGAGGTTGCGCCGGGCCTCGCCCAGGTGCGGGCTGAGCCGCGTCGGGTAGGGCATCTCGAAGTCGGGCAGCAGCGACGGCCCGACCGCGCGGAACGGCGTGTGGGTGAAGCTGCGGGCGCGGCCCGGACCGGCGAGGCCGCGGATCGACTTGAGGAGGTCGGAGGCCTGGGTGCCGACCCCGGTCGGGCCGGGCAGGTCGGGGGTGCGCCCGGCGGCGGCACCACCGTTGTTCATGTACCGGCTGGAGCGCATGTGCCACTCGTGACCGCCGGACTGCCAGTCCTGGAGGCCCTTGACGTACTTCATGACGTCGGTGCAGGACGCCGGGTCGAGCCCGTGCGCGGCGAAGAGCAGGGGGAGTTCGGCGAAGACGGTGTTCTCGAACTGGTGCAGCCGGGAGGTCAGCAGGTCGTTGACCCGGTCGGCGGCCTCCTGCGTGGAGCAGCCCAGGAAGGTCTCCAGCACGAGGACGCCGTTGGAGAGTTCGCCCTCGTCCTCGACCTCGCGCTGGTAGGAGAAAAGGTCGTTGCGCAGGTGGACGCCGTCGGAGAAGGCGTCCCGCAGGACGCCCATCGGGCGGCTGGCGGCGATCACGGCGGGCACCTCGGCGCCGACCGCGTGCTCGACCAGGCCGGCCGACCAGGGGGCACCGCCGACCTTGCGGCGCATCTCGATGTACTCGACCGGGTTGGCGATCCGGCCGGCGTTGATGTTGGAGAGCTCCCACATCGACTCGTTGAGCAGGTGCTCGGTGTTCTCCCGGAAGCGCTCGCGCCAGGCGGTCGACATGCCGGGCACGGTGCGCAGCCACAGGTCGGCGAGGCCGGCCTCGACCGGGTTGGTGGGTTCGGGCATGCCGTCGGAGAGGTCCATGGGCATGAACGCGGGGAGGCGGTCGAGGTACGCCTTGCCGCCCTTGCGGTCGAGGGTGCGCTTGAAGAGCTCCAGGAAGTGGTCGTCGAAGAAGAACACCCACACGTACCAGTCGGTGACGAGGGCGAGTTCGGCGGCGTCGCAGTCGGGGTGGGTGTACGCGCAGAGCAGGGCGTAGTCGTGGGAGTCGAGGTCGTGCTCGTCCCAGACCCCGGAGCCCTCCAGCATGCCCATGCCGCGGGCCCACTGCCTGGTGTGGGTGCGGGCGTGCTCCAGATGGGGGTTGAGCGTGGCCGGATGCGGTACGTAGAAGTCCGGCAGCTCGAACGGTTGGGCCACTGCCGCGTCACCTTTCCTCGGCCGTCGGCGGGTGCCGGACGGGGTCGTCCGGGCCGACGGTCATGATCGCGGCGGAGTCTGCCCGGGGCCGGACGGGGGCACACCGATGGCCGAGCGGCTGCGGAGGCACGGGAGTTCGGCGCACGCCCGCGCGCATGACCACGAGCCCGGCGCGCACCGTCCCGTACGCGCCCCTCCGCTCCGCCGGCCGGCACCGGCGCGGCGGTCAGTGCGGGAAAACCCGAGGTGGGCGGGGTGCGGGCAGGGTGTCGCGGAACTCCTCGACGGCCGAACTGATCTGCCGCATCAGAACGGTGCGTTCGATCCGGTCCAGATAGAGGTGCCGGGCGGCGAGCGCCTCGACCGTCACGCCGAAGTAGAGCGTCATCAGCGGGTTGACGAACAGAGCGCCGTGCTTCGTCCGCTCGGTGAACCGGACGTCCCCGAACTCACCGCGCAGCGCCGCCGCGACCGAGCCGTGCACGATGCTCGGGTGCTCCGGAAAGGTCGCCCGCGCGTGCTCGACGGCGTCCAGGTAGAGCGCGCCCTCCCGGCTCCCCCGCGGCAGCGAGAACGCACCGAGGTAGCCGCCCTCCCGTTCGAGCGCGGCGAGGTTCTCCAGCACCAGTGCGTGGTTGACCCCGTGGTACGCGTCGATGCCGAACCCCAGGCAGGCGACGAGGCGTTCGGGGATGTCCGGCAGCCCGGCGAGCGCGGCGAGCGAGGCCATGTCCTCCTCGGGGGTGCCGAGCCCGGACTCGTCGCCGCGCAGGAGGATGTCGGTGCCGCCGTCCACGAGCAGCACCGCGTCGACGTCCAGGTGCCGGGTCAGCGCCCGGTACGCGGCGCGCAGCGGTTGGACGCCGACCGACGCGAACGCCCAGACGGTGTCGGGCATCCCGTGCAGGTGCAGCCAGCGGGCGAGGGTGCGCTCCGGGAAGTACCCCTCGGCGCTGCGGGTGTCCGGGCGGATCGCGGCGACGTCCGGCTCCAGCCAGACGTCGGCGTCGAGGCCGTAGAGGTGGCTGAACGAGAGGTTGGCCAGGTGCACCTCCTTGCCCGCCGCCCGCAGGGCGAGCGCGATGGGCAGGCCCGCGTAGATGTCGAAGCCGCCGCCGGCACCGGCGATGAGGATGCGCTCCGCGGCCTTGAGCCGGGTGAGCAGCGCAGGTTCGAACAGGGTCGTCACCGGGCGGAGGTTAGCAGGGCTTCCCCGGGAAGGTGTCCGGTTCAGGGTGACCCGCCCCCACCGCCGGGCACGCCCCGGCGGTGGGGGCGGGCCCGGCGGCGGCCGCGCGCGGCGCGGTCTCAGGGCAGCAGCACGGCCTCGGCCCCGGCGACGATCACCGCGAGGCCGCGTTCGAAACGGTGGTCGTAGTCGGTGAAGAGCCCCTCGCCCGAGGCGGCGGTGAGCGGGTGGTCGGGTCCGACGGCCTCGGCCCGGGCGCCGGGGTCGTAGCCGGGGGCGCGGCTGCCGGGCAGGGGGTGGACGGCCTGCTCCTCGATGACGAAGCCGATGGTGAAGGAGTAGGCGGTGAAGTAGGCGTGCACGGCGTCGGCCAGGGCGAAGCCGCCGCGGACGAAGGCCTGGAGCTGCTCCTCGAAGCGGGCGGCGTGGCCCGTGTCGGTGAGGCGGGTGCCGCTGAAGACCTTGGCGCCGTCGCGGTGGCCGAGGAGGGCGCGGCGCAGGGTGCGGCAGGTGGCGAGGAGCCAGTCGCGCCAGTCGGCGTCCGGGCCCGGCGGCGGGGCGGCGGCGAGCATCCGGCGGAGCATCTCGGTGGCCATCTCGTCGAGCAGGGCCTGCTTGTTGGCGAAGTGCCAGTAGAGGGCGGGCGCCTTGACGTCGAGTTCGGCGGCGATGCGGCGCAGGGTGAGGCCGTCGAGGCCGGTCTCGTCGAGCAGCCGCAGGGCGGTGTCGACCACCTGGGCGCGGTCAAGTTTGGGCGGCATGGCTGCATCCTGCGCCGTCGGATCCCCCTTGACAATTTAACAGCGTTAAGTGGATCCTCGGAAGCACCACTTAACAACGTTAAGGAGACCCTCGTGCACACCGACGTCCTGATCGCCGGAGCCGGACCGACCGGCCTCGTCCTCGCCTGCGACCTCGCCCGCCGCGGGGTGGCGTTCCGCCTGGTCGAGCAGGCCGGACAGCTCTTCCCCGGGGCCCGCGGCAAGGGCCTGCAGCCCCGCACGCAGGAGGTGCTGCACGACCTCGGCGTCCTCGACGCCGTGCACGCCGCCGGCTCCCGCTACCCGCTGATGCTCACCTGGGAGGACGGCACCCCCGGCCAGGAGTGGGACCTGATGGAGCGCCACCCCGCCGAGGACGGCGTGCCGTGGCCGGAGGTCTGGATGATCCCGCAGTGGCGCACCCAGGAGATCCTCCACGCCCGGCTGCTGGAGCTCGGCGGGCAGGTGGAGTTCGGCACCGCCGTCACCGCCGTGCGGCAGGACGCCGCGGGCGTGGAGGTCGAGCTCGCCGGGCCCGGCGGCACCGTCACGGCCACCGCCGGCTACCTGGTCGCCGCGGACGGCGGCCGCAGCACCGTCCGCCGGGCGGTGGGCATCCCCATGGCCGGCGAGAGCGTCGACCCGACGCCCGCCCTGGTCGCCGACGTGCGGATCACCGGCCTGGAGCGCGACCACTGGCACATCTGGCCGAAGGCGCCCGGCGGCCCGGCCCTGCTGTGCCCGATGCCCGGCGGAGGCCCGACCGACTTCCAGCTGTTCGCGCAGTGCGCCGAGGGCGAGCCCGACACCGCCCCCGCCGCCGTGCGGCAGCTCGTCGCCGACCGCACCCACCTGCCCGCGGAGGCCGTCGCCGGGGTCGGCTGGGCCTCCGCCTTCCGGCCGACCGCCGCCCTCGCCGACCGCTTCCGGCTCGGCCGGGTGTTCCTCGCCGGCGACGCCGCCCACGTGCACTCCCCGGCCGGCGGCCAGGGCCTCAACACCAGCGTCCAGGACGCCTACAACCTCGGCTGGAAGCTCGGCCGGGTGCTGCGGCACGGCGCCGACCCCGCCCTGCTCGACACCTACGAGCTGGAGCGGCTGCCCGTCGCCGCGGACGTCCTGGAGATCTCCACCTCGCTGCACCGGGCCGGCGGCGTCTCCTCCGGCACCCGGCGCGGCCCGCGCACCGAACAGCTCGGCGTCGGCTACCGCGGCGGGCCGCTCACCGCCGAGCACCGCACCGGCCTCGCCGAGGACGCCCTGCAGGCCGGCGACCGCGCGCCGGACACCGCGTGCACCACCCCGGACGGCGCCGTCCACCGGCTCTTCGACGTGCTGCGCGGCCCCCACCCGACCCTGGTCGTCGCCGGGGCCGCCCTGCCGGACGTGCCCCGGCCGCCCGCGGGCGTCCCGGCCGTCCGGGTCGCCGACGGGTACGGCGAGGGCTACCTGCTGATCCGCCCCGACGGCTACATCGGCCTGGCCACCGCCGACCCGGCCGACCTCGCGCCGTACCTGGCCGCCCTGGGCACCGCCTGAGCCCGGGCCGGCGGGGTGCGGGCGCGGGCACCGGTCGGCGGACGCGGGTCAGCAGGTGCGGGTCAGCGGACGCAGGTCAGCGGGTGTGGCCCCACAGCTGCTCGGAGCAGCGGGCGTAGGTGTCCCGCCAGTGCGGCCAGTGCCGCACCGTGGTGTCGTCGCAGTCGGCGAGCAGGAGGTCGATCTGCCGCTCCTCGACTCCGTCGAGCAGCCAGACGAGGGCGTCCGAGGAGGCCGGGCCGTCCGCGGCGCGCAGCAGGTCGAGCAGCTCGGGCAGCGTGCCGATCCGGGAGCCCACCGGGAAGACGCCCGCCATGCGGGGCAGCAACTGCCGCTCCTCGATCCGCAGGTGGGTCTCGACCCGGGCGGCGAGCTCCTCGACGGCGTACGCCACCGGCCAGGCGCTGGCGGGGTCGCGGGTCGCGATGCGGACGAGCGTGGTGACCCGGGTGAAGGAGTGGTCGAGGTTGTGGTGGTCGGCCTCCAGCCAGTTGAGCAGCAGGCGCAGCTCGGGGGCGAACCGGCGGAGCAGCGGCCAGAGGCGGGAGTCCTGCTGCTCGTGGTGGCAGGTCAGCATGGCGGTCATGAAGTCCCAGTGGCGCTGGAGCGCCTGCGCGGCGGGCTCGTCCCCGGGCTGGAGGAGGCGCAGCGCGTTGGGCAGGCGGGCGAGGTCGCGGCGCAGGGCCGCGTGCACGAGCTGGAGGCCGGCGAACGGTACGGGCTGGACGTCCGGCATCCGGCGCTCCGCGTGCGGCTGGGCGGGGATCTGGGGCGGGTCGACGGACAGCAGATGGCTGGGCATGGCGCTCTCTTCGCGGCTGACTGGGGCTGGAAGGATTCCGGCACCGCGAGTGGTGCTCGGCCAGGGCTCCAGCGTGGGGTCAGCCCATCAGAGTCGAATCAATGACCGATTGACGCGCAGGTCAGCGCGGGGATCGGGCGGTCCGGGAGGGCCCGGCCGACCACCGCGGGGCTCGCGCGCCGGGGTGCCCGGCGCCCGGGCAGGCGCGGCGGCAGGAGCGGCACGGCCCGGCGGTCGCCCGCCGGCTCCTACGGAGTATCCCGCTCCGCGGCCCCGCCCGCAGTCAGACGCGCCGGTTCGTCCGTACGGGTGCGCGACGGCGTGTCAGTCGCGCTGCGGGCCGGTGAGGTTCCGGCTGAGCCACTCCAGGGCGACCGGGATCATCCTGCCGAAGTCGGAGGTCAGGTGCTTGCCGCCGGGCTGTTCGTAGTACTCGACGGTCACCGGGGGCACCGCCCGCTTCACCCAGGCCTTGACCAGGCCGGTCTCGTAGGTGTTGGCGCCGCCGGCGGTCGCGAGCATCCGGACGTCGGCGCGGCCCTGCGCGACGAGCTCGCGCGGGCTGTTGGCGCGCCGCTCCTGCTCGTGGCCCTTCCACAGCGGGGAGTCGGGGTCGTAGTAGCCGTCGATCGGCACGGCGGCCCGGAAGACGTCCGGGTGCTGCAGGGCCAGCTTGGCGCTGCAGAACGCGCCGGTGGACGCGCCCATCAGGCCCCAGCCGTCGCGCCCCCTGACGGTGCGGAAGTTGGCGCGGACGAAGTCCGGCACGTCCTCCGCCATCCAGGTGCCCATCCGCGGCCGGCCGGGGATGTCGGAGCACTCCAGCGCCTTCGACTCGGCGGCGTCGAGGTTCTGCACCGGCATCACGAGGATGAAGGGGTGCGCCCGGCCCTCCTTCGCGAGGCGGGCGTCGATCTCCTGCACCGGCAGCTGCTCGTCCGTCCAGGTGTTGTAGCCGGCGCTCTGGCCGCCGGCGTAGAGCGTGAGCACCGGGAAGCCGTGGGAGGCGTACTCCGGGTCGTGGTACTGCGGCGGCAGCCACACCCAGACCTTGCCCGTGACCCCGGACTTCGCACCGTGCAGGGTGGTGAGGAGGATCGGCCCGGCGGCGGTGTCGCGCGCCTTCGTCAGCTCCGCGGCGGGTCCGGACGGCATCAGCACCTTCCCCCGGCCCGGCGGTCCGCCCGGTGCGGTCCGGGCGGCGGCGCGGTCCTGCGAGCCGGACGGCGCGGCGGACCCGCAGCCCGCGACGGCCGCCGCCAGGGCGAGCGCGGCGGCACCCGCGGGAAGGCTGCGGAACCGGGCCGCGCGGGCGCGGGCACGAGGGGGTTGCGGGTGCACGGTGGGCGTCTCCGGCGGTGTGGCGCCCGGCGGCCGGCCGGGCGGGGCGGCCCGGGGGCGGAGCCTGGTCCGGGGCCGGTGCGGCGGGCCCGGGCACCCCGGGACGGCGCGGCCGCGGGGCGTCCTCGCCGTCCGTGATCCTACGACGACGGAGCGTGCGCACCCGGTTGCGGCAGGGCGGGGCGGCGGCCGTGTCCCGGCCGGTCGGCGGGGGTGTGCGGGCCCCCGGCCCCGCCGGACGGCGGGGTTGCAGGCGGGGCCCCGGAGGTTGCCACAGCCCGGCGGGTCGGACGGACCGACGGACGTCGCCCGGACGGTGCGGCACATGGCGGAGCTCCCGCTGGAGGCCGACGTGCAGTTCGCCACGGTGACGGCGACGGCGATGCCGTACATCGGCCGGGGCTGACGGCGCGCAGCCGGGTGCGGTCGGCTGCTCCGCCGGCCGGCCGCGGGCGGGGTGTCCGGCGGTGCCGGGCGCCCCGCCCGCGGGCGCTCACTCGTCGTGCGAGTGCCGGTAGCCCGCCACCGGCCCGTCCGGGTCGAGCAGGTAGACGCTGGTGGTCGGCCAGTACTCGCCCGCCTCGGCGGAGGGGAGTTCGACGCGCAGCGCCATCCGCAGGGCGGGCGGCGGTGCGAAGGCGTGGACGTGCTTCCGATGGCCGTCCCAGCGGCCGCCGCGGAGTTCGAGGTGCAGGAGGGTGGTGGGGGTGGTGGTCACTCGGGCGATGCTGGCACCCCGCGGGTGACGCGGGCGCGATCACCGCTCCTGGTCCACTCGTTCGGGCGGTTTCGGCCCGGCAACCGTGACGGCCGCCGCACCCTGGGTGGGTGCGGCGGCCGTCCGGGTGGGGGCTCTGTGTCAGCTGCGGAACGTGTCGTTCAGGGTGACGGCGCCGCTCGCGGGCACGGTCGCCGTCCGGTTCGCGCCGGACTCCCAGGTGACGGCGCCGCTCGCGTCCTTGCGGATGTACTTGTACTCGAACGCGGTGCCCGCGGCCAGCGCGACGTCCAGCTTCCAGACCGGGTAGCTCGCCGAGGAGAGCAGCAGGGCGGCCGAGGTGTCCCAGGCGCCGAGGGCGGCGTTGCTGCCGACCACGTAGATGTTCTGGCCGACGACCGTGGTCGCGGTGACCGCGAACGACGCGCCGCCGGTGGCGGAGGTCGGGGACGCGGTGGCGGTCGGGGTGGCCGAGGTGGTGGCGGTGGCGGTCGGGGTGGCGGTGGCGCACGGGTCACCGCTGCCGACCACGCCGTCCTTGACGGTGACGTTGCCGGTGCCCAGGGCGTAGTTGGCGCTGTTGTTGTTGTCCCAGGTGCCGGAGCCGTTGTTGAAGGTGGCCGCGAGGCCCGAGGCGGTGCCGAGGCTCGCCGTGTACTTCACCCAGCCGGTGCAGGCGGCGGTCATCGCGACGCCCGGCGCGGTGGTCCAGGTGCCGCCGGTCGGGGCGTAGTGCAGGTAGTACGCCGACCAGTTCTTGTTCGTCGAGTAGAAGACGGTGGCGGAGGTGGTGCCGGTCGGCGTCGCCGTGGCGGTGGGCGTGGCGGTCGGGGAGGCGGTCGCGCCCGCACCGACGTACAGGGCGACGGCCTCGCCGGCCGCGACGGTGGCGGTGAACTGCCCGGTGGAGCCGACGGTGTAGGCGGGGCCGCTGCAGCCGCCGCCGGTGGTCGGGTCGCCGTGCTGGACGTCGCAGTAGGTGCCGGCGGGCAGCGAGGTCTGGAAGGTCTGGGTGATCGAGCCGCTCTCGCGGTTGATCGCGACGTAGCCCTTGCTGCCGCGGCCGAACCCGATCGCGTTGTTGCCGTTGGACCACCAGTTGGTCATCGCGGTGCCGGAGACGGCGTTGCGGAAGCCGACCATGTTGGCGACCTGGCGCCAGGCGTGGGTGCAGTTCCAGCCGTCGCTGTAGCAGGCGTTGACGGTGCCGCCGTTCGGCGGGCCGTCGTCGTTGCCCGAGAAGGCGTAGCCGGAGTAGACGTTCGGCGAGCCGTAGGGGTTGGCCAGCAGGAAGACGTTGGCGAGGGTGTAGGCGGAGCCGTACTTGTAGTTGAGGGTCGAGCCGTTGCGCTCGGTGTCCCAGTTGTCGACGAAGGTGCGGGCCTGGCTGCTGCCGAGCAGGCCGTTGCCCCAGGTGGAGAGGTCGGAGATCTTGCCGCCGTTGAAGGCGCTCTTCAGCCAGGTCGCGGAGCGGAACTCGTCGACGTCGCCGGTGCCGGTGTACTCGGACGGCTGGATCGGCTCGCCGGAGCCGTAGATGACCTCCTGCACCCAGTAGGCGTTGGGGTTGGTCATCTTGGCCTTGATGGCGGAGAGTTCGGAGGCGGCGATGTGCTTGGCCGCGTCGATCCGGAAGCCGTCGACGCCCAGGTTCGCCATGTCGCTCAGGTAGTTGGCGATCGTCTGCTGGACGTACGCGGAGCCGGTGTTGAGGTCCGAGAGGTTGACCAGCTCGCAGTTCTGGACGTTGCCGCGGTCGCCGTAGTTGCTGATCGCGCTCCGGCAGGAGTGGAAGTCCTGGTCCTGGTAGTAGCCCGGGTAGTTGTACTTGGTGTAGTTGGTGCCGCCGGTGCCGGTGCCGGAGCCGGCCGCCATGTGGTTGATCACCGAGTCGGCGATGACCTTGACGCCCGCCGCGTGGCAGGTGTTGATCATGTTCTGGAAGGAGGTGCGGTCACCGAGGCGGCCGGCGATCTTGTAGCTGACGGGCTGGTAGGACGTCCACCACTGCGAGCCCTGGATGTGCTCCTGCGGCGGGGAGACCTCGACGAAGCCGTAGCCCTTGGGGCCGAGCGTGTCGGTACAGGCCTTGGCGACGGAGTCGAACTTCCACTCGAAGAGGGTGGCGGTGACGTCCTTGCTGCCGGGCGGGGTGGCCTCGGCGGTGGGCGCGAGCGAGAGGCCGGCGCCGACCGAGAGGGCCAGGGCGGCGGACGCGGTGAGCGCGCCGATGACGCGGCCGCGGCGGCCCTCGCTGACGGTGGTGACCACGATGTCTCCTGGGGCTGGGTGGGGGTTGCCAGGTCGCCCGCGGCGCAGGGGGTGGCGGGCGGTGGTGCACGGTGGGGGGTGCACAACGGTGGTACGGGGTGGTGGGGCAGGGTGGGGGGCGCGGTGGGGCGCGGTGGGGGCGGGGCCTGCCGGTGATGCACCGTCGGACCGCGTCCGGAGTGACTTTCTGCAAGAACACTGAAACTTGCAGGAAACTTTCAGCGCGCCGAACTTACGACTCGCGTGAACGGAGCGTCAAGAGAGCGGAATGCAACGGTTCGGACTCGCCACGCCCGGTGGCCGAAACCCGCCGCGACCTTTCGCCCCGCCACCGCGTGGAACAGGACGAACGCAGCACCGCACCGGCGACGCACCACGGGGGACACACGCATGGAGAGCGCACCGGGCTTCGAGGAGTTCGCGGCCACCCGTACGCGCCGCCTCTTCCAGGTCGCCCACCTCATGTGCGGCGACTGGCACCAGGCCCAGGACCTCGTCCAGACGACGCTCGCGAAGATGTACGCGGCCTGGCCCCGGCTGCGCCGCGGCGAGGACGAACCCGGCCTCGACGCCTACGCCCGCACCGTGCTGCTGCGCACCTACCTCTCCCAGCGCCGGCTGCGGCGCTCCTCCGAGGTCGTGCTCGCCGAGGTGCCCGACAGCCCGCTGCACAGCGGCCCCGGCAGCGACCTGCGGCTCACCCTGGCCGCCGCCCTCGGTCAACTCCCGCCGCGCAACCGGGCGGTGGTGGTGCTGCGCTACCTGGAGGACCACAGCATCGAGGCGGTCGCCGACATGATGGGCATGTCCGCGGGCGCCGTGAAGAGCCTCAACACCCGATCGCTGGCCAAGCTGCGCACCATCCTCGGCGATGACCGCGAGCTCCTCTTCCGGCTCTGACCCGACCGCCCGACCCGCCCCGCCCGCTTCCCCCGGAGCACTGTGCCATGGACATCGAAGACCGACTCGGCAGGATGCTCGACGCGGACGCCGCACGGACGGCCGTGCCCGTGCACACCATCATCGCCGAAGCCACCCGGCGCGGCCGGAAGCTGCGGCGGCGGCGCCGGATCGCCCGCTGCCTGGGCGCCGTGCTCGCGGTGGGACTGATCGCCGGTGGTGCGGCCGCCGTCCGGCTCGACCCGTTCGGCCGCCCCCCTGCGGTCGCGCCGGCGGGCAACGGGGTGTCGGATCCGGCCACCGGGCCGACCGCCGACGGAACGGTCGAGGCCAGCCCCGCGGGGCTCCTCGGCGTGCTCTTCAATATCAACACAGCCACCGGGTACGGGAACTTCACGCCGATCACCAACGAGGACCGGAGCCTGGTGGGCTTCCAGGTCGACCAGGAGTCCGGTCCGGGCAGCCGGAGCACCGTCACGGTGCAGCTGACCCGCGACACCCGCGCCGGCACGCCGGGCCGGTGCCCGGCGTCGCCGTACTTCCCGACACCGGTCCCCGAGAACTGCACGCAGCTCGGCAACGGGACCAGGGTCTTCGCGGAGGAGCAGAGGATGGACGAGAACGGCGTGTACCGCCGGGTGGTCGCCCAGCACCCGGACGGCCTCGCCGTCGAGATCACGGTCTTCAACGGAGTCCTGCAGGACACCGTCCGGGGAAGCGTCCTGAACGCCACCCGGGCCGACCCGCCCCTCACGGCCGCGGCGCTGACCGCGATCGCCGCCTCCACCGTGTGGGACACCCGGATCCCGGCCGCGACCGCGGCCAGCGGCGTCGAGCTGGCCCGGGGGGCGGGCTGACGCCCGGCCCCGGGCGGGCCCGGACGCCGGAGCGGGGCCCGGCCGCCGGAGCGGGACTCAGACCGCGTCGGGCCCGCGCTCGCCGGTGCGCACCCGGACGATCCCGTCGACCGGCACGCACCACACCTTGCCGTCGCCGATCTTGCCGGTGCGGGCGGCGGTCACGATGGTCTCCATCACGGTCTCGGCGTCCTCGTCCTCGACGACGATCTCGATCCGCACCTTGGGCACCAGGTCGATCCGGTACTCCGCGCCGCGGTAGACCTCGGTGTGCCCGTGCTGGCGCCCGTAGCCGCTGGCCTCGGTCACGGTCAGGCCGTGCACCCCGCGCTCCTGGAGCGCGGTCTTGACCTCGTCGAGCTTGAACGGCTTGACGACGGCGGTGATCAGCTTCATGCGGTGGCGGCCTTGTCGGACGGGTGCGCGAGCACGCTGGCGTGGGCCGCGGTCCCGTGGCCCAGAACGCCGTGATCGTACGCGGTCTCGGCGTGCACGGCGAGGTCCAGGCCCGTCAGTTCGTGCTCGGGATCGGCCCGGAAGCCCATCACCCGGTCGACGACCCGGCCGATGCCGTAGGTGGCGGCGAAGGCGTACGCGCCCACGGCCAGCACGGCCAGCGCCTGCTTGCCGGCCAGCGCGAGGCCCCCGCCGTGCAGCAGCCCCTCCGGCCCGCCGGTCATCACGGCGGACGCGAAGACGCCGATCAGCAGGGTGCCGATGACCCCGGCCACCAGGTGCACGCCCACGACGTCGAGCGAGTCGTCGTAGCCGAAGCGGAACTTCCAGCTCACCGCGTACGAGCAGACCACGCCGGCGGCCAGGCCGATCGCGAGCGCGCCGAGCAGGTCGACGCTGCCGCAGGAGGGGGTGACGGCCACCAGGCCGGCCACCGCGCCGGAGGCGGCGCCGAGCGTGGTGGCGTGGCCGTCGCGGCGCTTCTCGACCAGCAGCCAGCCCAGCAGGCCGGTGCAGCCCGCCGCCTGGGTGTTGAGGAGGACGGCCGCCGCGGTGCCGTTGGCGCCGAGCGCGGAGCCCGCGTTGAAGCCGAACCAGCCGAACCACAGCAGCCCCGCGCCGAGCAGCACGAGCGGCAGGTTGTGCGGGCGCATGGCCTCCTTGCGGAAGCCCAGGCGGGGGCCGAGGAGCAGGGCCAGCGCGAGGCCGCTGGCGCCGCAGTTGACCTCGACGACGGTGCCGCCCGCGTAGTCGAGCGCGCCGAGCTTCGCGACCACCCAGCCGTCGGGCGAGAACACCCAGTGCGCGACGGGCACGTACACCAGGAGGGTCCAGGCGGCGATGAAGGCCACCCAGGCCCCGAACCGGGTGCGGTCGGCCACGGCGCCGCTGATCAGGGCGGCGGTGATGATCGCGAAGGTGAGCTGGAAGGTCGCGAAGAGCAGCGTCGGCACGTGCCCGGTGAGGTCGGTGGGCTTGATGCCGGCCATGCCGAGGTGGTCGAGGCTGCCGATGAGGCCCCAGCCGCCGGCGTCGGAGCCGAAGGCCAGCGAGTAGCCGGCGACCAGCCAGACGACGGTGACGACGGCGATCGAGACGAAGCTCATCATGATCATGTTGAGCACGCTCTTGGTGCGGACCATGCCGCCGTAGAAGAGCGCGAGCCCGGGCGTCATGAGCAGGACGAGCGCGGTGGCGGCCAGCAGCCAGGCGGTGTCGCCCGTGTCGAGGCCGGCGGCGGAGTCGGCGAGGAGCATGCGGAACCTTCCGTCGGCGCACGACTGGGTGGGAGGGGGCGCCGATCGGGAGAGTTTGTCCGGATCGCATTTCCGGCTGCGGACAGGGGTGTTTCAGCCGTGTTTCGTGTTGCGCGGCGGTTTCCGGACTCTCACACGTCCGGGTGAGTCGGTCGTCGGTCGTGTGCGGGTACGCCGAGGGGCCCGGCGGCTGGTGCCGCCGGGCCCTGGGTGGCTTTCAGGCCCCCGGGGGGCCGTCGGGCCGGATCAGCTGGTCTGGATCGCGGTGTCGTCGATCACGA
>NZ_BPRL01000085.1:0-40719 GCF_045862635.1 Kitasatospora sp. NE20-6 | reverse complement strand
TCCGCCGGCGCCGACTGGAAGACCAACCCCAAGACCCAGATCAAGTGGGCCTACGACTACATGAACTCCCGCTACGGCAGCCCGAACGCCGCCTGGTCCTTCTGGCAGACCCACCACTGGTACTGAGCCGACCCCGGCACACCACCAGCCCGTCCGGCACCCCACCACCACTCCCCCACCGCCCCGGCGGCCGGACAGGAACCACCAGGGGCACCCGGAAGGGGCCCGGCAGGCGTACACCGCCGCCGGGCCCCTTCCGGGCATTCCGGGACACCCGGAAGGGGCGTCGGCCCGGAACTGCGGCCGGATCTCCCGGCCGGTCGTCGGCGCAGCGGGCGTGGGTGCGGAGGCGCCGTCTGCCCGGCGGAGACGGGTCGCGTTCGGCGCTCGCACGGACGGCCCGGTGGACGGCCGCACGGCTGCGGCCACCGCCGTCGCGTCCGTCGGCCGTCACGCCCGTCCGCGGGGGTGCCCGGGGTGCCCGGACAAAGGCTCAAGGCTCGCGGAGCCCGGCCGCGGGCGGCAGGGGTTCACCCCAGGTGCTGCACCATGGTGTTGCTGAAGAGGTAGCGGTACCCGGCGTCGCGCAGCGCCGCGTCGTGGTCGGCGCTGTGGCCGCGCGAGGTGCCGCGCAGGAAGGCGAAGCAGGCTGCCGACTGCCCGGTCACGGCGTCCATCCGGCGCTTGGGGGCGAAGATCTCGCGCTCGAAGTCTTCGGGCGTGACGATGTTCGCGGTCTCCTCGTGGCAGGCGGTGTGCGGGGTGACGACGTGCCGCTCGCCGAGTGCCGCGACCTGGTCCCAGGTCATCGCGAGGCGCTCGCCGCGGACGTCCTCCGGTACGAGGTCGATCTCGTGCGCCTCCGCGAAGTCGTACTGCTCGGCGACGGGCACGTCGAGGAAGCCGGTGGCGATGAAGAACCAGGCGGTGAGGCCGGCCTTCTCGGCGAGCGGGGCGGCGACCTCGGCGTTGTTGCGGTAGCCCTCGTAGAAGACCGGGATGAGGCCGGGCCGGTCCTTGTGCCAGAGGCCGGTGGTGCGGAACCGGTCGAGGTCGTCGAGGCCGACCGGCGCGTACCGCTCGGCGTACGCGGCGAGCTCGGCCTCCAGCTGCTCGCCGTCGGCGGCCGGCGTGTTGTGGTAGTTGACGACGCGCAGGAAGCGGCCTTCGGCGAAGGCGCGCGCCTCGTCGGCGAAGCTGATGTCGCGGGCGGTGTTCACGGGGTGTCCTGGGGCTCGAAGTGGGCGATGGCCATGACCTGGAGGACGTCGATCAGGGCGGCCTGGTCGTCGTCGGCGGAGCCGGGTGCCAGCTCCTCGCGGTAGTGCGCGATCAGCGGCGCCAGGGCGGCGCCTTCGGCGCGGGCGCGCCGGTCGGCGACGGGGCCGGCGCCGTCGAACTGGAAGGCGAGGAACATCGGGATGCCCTCGCGTTCGAGGACCCGCTCGTGGCAGGCGTCGAGCACGGCACGGGCGTCGGGGACGGGGACGGGGACGGGGACGGACGAGGGGGAAGGACTGCGGTTCACGGCGGTCTCCGGTGGTTCGCGGTGAGGGTGGCGGTGCGGTCGCGGTCGCGGTCAGGCGCAGCGGGCGCCGGTGCGGTCGCGGTCAGGCGCAGCGGGCGCCGGCGGTGCGGTCGGCGGGTGCGGCGACGACGCGCAGGAGGCGGGCGGCGGCGGCGGTGACGGCGTCGCGGGCGGGAGTGAGCCAGCGGCGCGGGTCGACGGGGAGGCCGGTGACGGGCGGGTTGCGGACGGCGTCGCTGAACGCGACGTTCAGCTGCGTCCCGATGTTGATCTTCGTCATGCCGCAGGTGACGGCCCGGCGCAGGTCCGTGTCGGCGACGCCGGAGGAGCCGTGGAGGACCAGCGGTACGGGGACGGCGTCGCGCAGTTCCGTGATGAGTGCGTGGTCGAGGCGGGCCGACTGCTCCGTCATGGCGTGCGAGCTGCCGACGGCGACCGCGAGGGCGTCGACGCCGGTGAGCCGGGTGAACTCGGCGGCCTCGGCCGGGTCGGTGCGGGCGGTCGCGGAGTGGACGCCGTCCTTGCCGCCGATCTCGCCCAGTTCCGCTTCCAGCCACAGGCCCTCGGCGTGCAGCAGGCGGGCGGCGCGGGCGGTCGCGGCGACGTTCTCGTCGTGCGGCAGCCGGGACGCGTCGAACATCACCGAGCCGTAGCCGTGCGCCGCGGCCTGTTCGACGAGCGCGAAGTCGTCGACGTGGTCGAGGTGGAGGGCGAGCTCCGCGTCGCTCTCGTGGGCGATGGCGGCGCACGCCGCGGACAGCGGGGCGAGGGAGCCCTGGTAGCGGACGGCGTTCTGGCTGACGGCGATGATCGCCGGCAGGCCGGTGAGTTCGGCGGCGGCGGCCACCGCACGGGCGTGCTCGAGGGTGATGACGTTGAAGGCGGCGACGCCGGTGCCGGCGGCGCGGGCCCGGGAGACGAGGTCGGCGGTGCGCAGGAGGCTCATGGGCGGGGTGCTCCGGGGGTGCGAGGGGGCAGGGGGCCGGTGTCGCCGACGGTGGTGCGGGCCAGCAGCTCGGCGAAGAGGGCGGGCGAGACGTCGCCTGCGAGCGGCGACGCGACGGCGGCGGCCGAGAGGGCGACCGCCTGCCGGAGGCGCTCCGGCCACGGCGTGCCGAGGGCGAGACCGCAGGCGAGTGCGGCGACGGCGGCGTCGCCCGCCCCGGTGGGGTTGCCGCGGACCACGGCCGGCGGTGCCGCGTGCCAGGCCCGCCCGTCGGCGAGGAGGGTCATTCCGTCGGCCCCGCGGGAGGCGGCGACGGCGGCGGCACCGGCGTCGAGCAGCAGCGCGGCGTCGCGGGCGACGGCTCCGGGGGTGGCCGCGGTGGCCGCCTCCGGGCCGTCCGCGGTGCCGGGGCGCTCCGGGCGGCGGTAGTCGGCCAGTTCCGTGGCGTTCGGCTTGACCAGGTCGGGTCGGGCCGCGATTCCGGCCCGGAGTGCCGGGCCGGAGGTGTCGAGGACGACCGGTGCGCCGGCCTCGTGGCAGCGGTGCACCAGCTCGGCGTACGCGTCGGTGGGCAGGCCGCCCGGCAGGCTGCCGGAGAGCACGACCACCGACGCCCGGCGGGCGAGGTGCCCGAGCCGGTCGGTGACGGCGTGCCACTCGTCGGCGGTGAGGCGGGGGCCGGGTTCCCACAGGCCGGTGGTGCGGCCGTCGTCCTCGACGACGGCGACCGTGCGGCGGGTCTCGCCGGCGATCGGCACGACCTCGGCGGGCACTCCGGCGGCGGCCAGGTCGGCGTGCCAGCCGTGGGCGGTGCTGCCGCCGACCGGGGCGAGGGCGATCACCGGCACGCCGAGGAGGTGCAGCACCCGGGCGACGTTGACGCCCTTGCCGCCGGCGCGCGCGTGCACCCGGTCGGGCCGGTGCTCGCGGCCCGGGTGCAGGCGCGCCACGTGGTGGGTGACGTCGAGGGCGGGGTTGAGGGTGACGGTCAGGACGGGGGCGTGCGGCGGGGTCAGCACGGGACCACCACCACCCCGGCGGCGTGCAGCCCGCACCGGACGGGGTGGGCGGCGTCGGCGTCCGTGACCAGGGTGGAGATCCGGCCGACCGGGGCGAGCCGGATGGGTCCGCGCCGCCCGAGCTTGTCGGCGTCCGCGAGCAGCACGAGGCTGCCGCCGGCCTCCAGCAGGGCCCGGTCGGTGCGCGCCTCGCGGACGTTCGCGCCGGTGAGGCCGGTCTCCAGGTCGATGCCGAACGCGCCGGTGAAGACCTGGTCGATGCGGAACTCGGCGAGGGCCTGCTCGGTGAGGTGGCCGAGCAGCGACTTCTCGCGGTGCCGCAGGAGCCCGCCCAGCACCACCACCGCGATCGACGGGTGGCGGGTGAGGGAGTGGGCGATCGCGAGGGAGTTGGTGATCACGGTGAGGTTCTCGCGGTCCACGAGGTGGCCGACCATGGTCTCCGTGGTGGTTCCGCCGCTGATCAGCACGGTGGAGTCGTTCCGGACGAGGGCGGCCGCCGCGGCGCCGATCCGCCGCTTCTGTTCCCGGTGCTCCTCGGAGCGGGACGACTGGTCGGGTTCCAGGTCGTCGGCGACGAGCGTCGCCCCGCCGTGGACCCGGTGCAGCAGGCCCTCCTCCTCCATCTCCCGCAGGTCGCGGCGGACGGTGGACGGGCTGATGCCGAGTGCGTGGGCCAGCGCGCCGACCTGGACGGTGCCCTGGGTGCGCAGGTAGCCGAGGACGAGCCGGCGCCGCTGCGGGCTCAGCAGGTGGTCAGTAGCCGTGGACACGGTCCACCAGGTTCAGCAGCGGGCGGCCGTCGAGGTGGCGCGCCAGGTTGTCGGTGACGAGGTCGAGCACCTGCCGCTCGTAGTCGGGGGAGAAGCCCGCGACGTGCGGGCTGACGAGCACGCCGGGTTCCGTCCAGAGCGGGTGCCCGGCGGGCAGCGGCTCGTTGTCGAAGACGTCGAGGGCTGCGCCGGCGAGACGACCGGAGCGCAGCGCCGCCGTCATCGCGTCCTCGTCGGCGATGCCGCCGCGGGAGACGTTGATCAGGACGGCGCCCGGCTTGAGCGCGTCGAACGCGGCCTTGTCGATCATGCCGCGGGTCTCGTCGGTGAGCGGACAGGTGAGCACGAGGTAGTCGCAGCGGGCGAGGAACTCGTGCAGGCGCTCCGGCGTGTACAGCTCCGCCGGGTCGTCGCCGTCGGCGGTGCCGAAGAACTCTCCGGCGCGCGGGGCGGCGCCGCGCCTGAGGCCGAGCACGGTCATCCGGTGGGCGGTGGCGAGCCGGCCGATCTCCCGGCCGATCCGGCCGTAGCCGACGACGCCGACGGTGGCGCCGGCGAGGCGGCGCGGCATGAGGGTGTCCCAGCGCTCGGCGAGGCTCGGCCAGCGGCCCTCCTGCTGCACGGCGATCATGCGGGGCAGCCGGTGGGCGAAGCCGAGGACCGCCATCATCACGTACTCGGCCATCGGGACGGGCGAGATGCCGCCGATGGAGGTGATCGGGGCGGGGCCGTCCCAGACGGGGGTGCCGCGCAGGTGGTCGGCGCCGGAGGTGTCGAGCTGGATCCAGCTGAGCCGGGGGGCCTGTCCGGCGGCGGGGAACACCGATCCGGTGTGCAGGACGTCGGTGCGGGCCCAGACCTCGGCGGGTACGTCCTCCGGGGTCCCGGCGGTGATCTGCTCGACCACCAAGCGGGGCGAGACGGCGCGCAGCTCGTCGAGCCAGGCCTCGGGGAAGGACAGGGTGGAGAGGTAGTGGACGGTGTCGCGGTCGGTGTGCTGGCTCATCACTTGATTCCCGATCGGGCGAAGCCCTGGACGAAGTAGCGCTGGAAGCAGAGGAAGATCACGACCATGGGCAGGACGCTGATCAGGGCGAGCGCCATGATCGCGCCGTAGTCGGAGGTGTACTGGCCCTGGAGGAAGAGCAGGCCGACCGACAGGGTGTAGAGGTCGTGGTCCTTGAGGACGGTCAGCGGCCAGGCGAAGTCGTTCCACTGGTTGAGGAAGGTCAGCAGCGACAGCACGGCGATCAGCGGCTTGCTCAGCGGCAGGACCACCGAGACGAAGGTGCGGATCTGGCCGGCGCCGTCGCAGCGGGCGGCCTCGATCACCTCGTCCGGGATGGCGAGCATGAACTGCCGGGCGAGGAAGATGCCGAAGGTGGCGGAGGCGGCGGGCAGGATCACGGCCCAGAACGTGCCGAACATCCCGAGGCTGCCGACCATCTTGAACTGCGGCACCATCAGCACCTGCAGCGGCACGGTCATGGTGCTGACGAGCACCAGGAACAGCGTGTTGCGGCCGCGGAAGCGGGTCTTGGCGAAGACGTAGCCGGCCAGCAGGTTGACGGTGACGGTCAGCGCCACCACGCACACGGTGACCACCACCGAGTTCATCAGCCAGGTGCCGGTCGGCAGGGCGAGGACCGTGCGGAAGTTCCGCAGGGTCGGGGCGGTGGGCCACCAGTGCAGGTCGGCCGAGTAGAGGTCCGTCAGCGGCGAGAACGCGGTGAGGACCATCCAGTACAGCGGCAGCAGCATCACCAGGCCGACGGCGGCGGCGAGCAGGGTGCGGGCCACCGGGACGCGGCGGCCGGGGCCGGCCGCACGGGTGGTGCGGGGGGATCTCGCGGGGGGAGCCATGGGGAGGGGGTCCTTCCGGGCGGCGGGCGGGGGGCGGCGCGCGGGCGGGGAGGGGTTCAGCCGACGGTGTCCCGGTTGCGGCTGAACCTCCACTGGAGGGCGGTGAAGGCCATGACGACGACGAAGAGGACGATGCCGATCGCGGCGGCGTAGCCCTGCTGCCGCACCTCGAAGCCGTTGTGGTAGGCGTACGTCACGAGGACGTCGGTGGCGTGGCCCGGGCCGCCGCGGGTGAGCACGTAGACGGTGTCGAAGACCTGGAACGAGAAGACGACGTTCATGATCAGCAGGAAGAAGGTCGACGGGCCGAGCATCGGTACGGTGACCAGCCGGAACTGCTGCCACCCGGAGGCGCCCTCCAGGCGGGCGGCCTCGTACAGCTCGGGCGAGATGCCCTGCAGGCCGGCCAGGTAGATGACCATGTTGAAGCCGATCCGCGTCCACAGCGTGACCAGCACGATGGAGAACATCGCGGAGGCGCCGTTCGTCTGCCAGGACAGCCCCGGCAGGCCGAGCGAGGTGAGCAGCTTGTTGGCGAAGCCGATGTTCTCGTCGAACATGAGCGTGCCGATCAGGGCGGTGGCGACGCCGGAGATCACCATCGGCAGGTACACCAGCGTGCGCCACAGGATGCGGCCGGGCAGGACGGAGTTGAACAGCACCGCGGCGCCGAGGCCGAGCGCCATCTCCACGGGCACCGTGCAGACGCAGAAGACGAAGGTGTTGAGGAACGACTGCCAGAACACCGGGTCGGCGAAGAGCGTGCGGTAGTTGCCCAGGCCGACCCAGGTGCCGGCGTCGAACCCGCTGCTCTCCCGCAGGCTGAGCACGAAGGCCAGCACCAGCGGGATGATCAGGAAGACGCCGACCAGGAGCAGGTTCGGGCTGAGGAAGGCCCAGGCGGAGGCGGACTCGCGCAGCCGCCTGCCGCGCAGGCGTTCCGCCATCGGCGGCCTGCCCGGCGAGGCGGTTGCGGTGGGGCGTCTTTCTCCGGTCACGGTGATGGCCATGGTCGCTCCGATCAGGGGGGATGTCAGCCCGCGAGGGCCTTGCGGGTGCCGGCGGCGATCCGTTCGACGGTCGCCTCGGAGGACTGGCCGCCGACGAAGGCGGCCTCCAGTTCGTCCTGGAGGACGGCGTTGATCCGGCCGAACGCGGGGACGGCGGTCTGGGCGGTCATCTCCGGGGTCAGCACGGTCGCCTGTTCGAAGAAGACACCCATCAGGTCGGGCCTGACGGCGTACGAGAAGTCGGCGTCCAGCAGTTCGCCGAGGGTCGGCAGGACGACGGTCTGCTCGCAGAAGGTGCGCATCGCGGCCGGGGTGGCCAGGAACTTCGCGAACTCGACGGCGAGGTCGGCGTGCTCGGTGTGCCGGGTGACGACGACGGTGTTGCCGCCGAGGTCGGTGGCGGCCGCGGCGTCGCGGGGCTGGAAGGTCGCGCCCCACTGCTCGTCCTTGAGGGCGGGTGCGATGGTCGGCAGCATGAAGTCGCCCGCGAAGGTCATCGCGACGGTGCCCGAGGTGAAGAGGGAGTCCGGGTAGCCGTAGCTCTTCACGCCGCTGTTGGGCGGCACCAGGCCGCGCTCGAAGAAGCCCTTGGTGAAGTCCATGGCCTTCCGGGCCTGCGGCGAGGGGATCGCCGGCGCGGTGAGGCTGTCGTCGAGGAGGCGGCCGCCGGCCGCGAAGAGCCAGGTCAGCCAGCGGTAGGCGCCGCCCTGCTGCCAGTCGTAGGAGAACGGGTAGACGTTCGGGGGGAGCTTCGCCTTGAGGCGCCCGGCGATCTCGTCGAACTCCTCCCACGTCCAGGCGTCGTCGAGCCGCTGCGGCACGGAGGTGATCCCCGCCGCCTCGAACATGTCCTTGCGGTAGAGCACGGCGGTGGTGTCGGTGTGGTGCGGCACGGCGTACGGGCGGCCGTCGTGGCAGACCGCGGCCCAGAACGCGGGCAGGAAGGCCGCCCGCTCGGCGGTGGTGAAGTAGGGGGACAGGTCGAGGAGCTGGCCGTTGCCGCTGTACATGCCGAGGGTCATGTAGTCGCAGCGGAAGAGGTCGGGTGCGCGGCCGCCCTGCAGCTGTGCGTCCATGTCGATGAACATCTGCGCGTACGGCTCGATCTGCAGCCGGACCCGGACACCCGGGCGGGTGCTCTCGAAGGTGGCGATCAGGGAGCGGAACGCGGCGAGCTCGGCGTCGCTGCCCCAGGTGGCGAAGGTGAGGGTGGTGCGCCCGTCGCCGCTGTCGGTGGAACCGGTGAATCCTGAGCGCCGCGCGTAACCGAGCCCGATGGCGCCCGATGCGGCGCCGGCCAGCAGAGCACGCCTGGTGAGGGACATCGCGTTTCCTTGGGCCGTGAGGTGGGGGACGGCCGCCGAGGGAGGCGGTTGCGAGATTTCTAGTTCGCCCGACGGCAATCAGTCAATAGCGCGCAGAGATTGCTTGTTTTTGCTCATTTGAGCTTGACTCGTGGGTGTTCGGCTCCCTAGCGTCGTCACCGAGGCCGGCTGCTCATCCGTGACTGCTCACCTGTGAGCGGCCGAACACCGCGGGTCCTCGGCCCCCGGCGCCTCCACCCCACCGTACGAGCCCCCCGAAACGAGGCGATGCACCCCATGCCCGGCCGACCCCTGCCCGGCCCCTCCTGCGACCTCCTGGTCCTGGGCGAGCTCAACGCCGACGTCGTCGCCGACTGCGGCGACACGCTGCCCGCCTTCGGCCAGGCCGAACAGCTCCTCGACCGGGCCGCGCTCACCCTCGGCAGCTCCGGCGCCATCACCGCGTCCGCCGCGGCCGCCCTCGGCCTGCGCGTCGCGTTCGCCGGCGTCGTCGGCGACGACCCGCTCGGCACCTTCGTCCTCGACGAGCTCGCCGCCCGCGGCGTCGACGTCTCCGCCTGCCGCCGCCTGCCCGGCCGTGCCACCGGCATGACCGTCGTGCTCAACCGCACCGGCGGCGACCGGGCGCTGCTCACCTTCCCCGGCACCATCCCCGACCTCGCCGTCGCCGACGTGCCCGGCCACCTCCTCGACGGCGCCCGCCACGTGCACGTCAGCTCCTACTACCTGCAGGACGCCCTCCGGCCCGGCCTGCCCGCGCTGTTCGCCACGCTCGCCGCCCGCGGCGCCACCACCTCCCTCGACCCGGGCTGGGATCCGTCCGGCACCTGGGACCACGGCCTCGCCGACGCCCTGCGCGCCGTCCGCTGGCTGCTCCCCAACGACCAGGAGCTGCGGCACATCGCCGCCGCGCAGACCGGCACCCCCGGCACCGCGGACCCGGACGCACTCCTGCGGGCCGTCACCGCGCTCGGCCCCGGCATCGCCGCCAAGCTCGGCGCCACCGGTGCCGCCGTCCTCGACCGGCCCGCCACCGCGGGCGGCACCGGCGCGGCCGGACGCGTCACCGTCACCCCGGTCACCCCGGTGGACACCACCGGCGCCGGCGACAACTTCAACGCCGGCTTCATCGCCGGCCTGCTCGACGGCGCCGACCCGCACGACGCCCTCGCCCGCGCCGCCGCCTGCGGCTCGGTCTCCGTGCTCGGCTTCGGCGGCACCGGCCGCCACGCCGGGCCGGCCGAGGCCGCGGCCCTCGCCGCCGACCTGCCCCGCACCCCGCTGCGGTGACCGCGCCCGCCGCGGACCGCGCACCCCGCCGACCTGCCGTCCCCGACCAGGAGAACCCCATGACCGTGCCCACCGAGATCCCCGACACGATCACCGCCCGCGAGGTCGCCACCCAGCCCGACGTCTGGCACCGGGCACTGACCGCCGGGCCCGACGCGTACGCCGCGCTCCCCGCGCCCGGCACGCCCGTCCTCGTCGTCGGCTGCGGCACCTCGTACTACGTCGGCGACGCGTACGCCCGGCTGCGGGAGAGCGCGGGCCTCGGCCGCACCCGCGCCGTGATCGCCTCCGAGCTCGACCGGATCGGCGACGACGAGACCGTGCTCGTGATCTCCCGCTCCGGCACCACCACCGACGTGCTACGGGTGATCGGGCGCGTCGCCGGCCGCAACCCGGTCGTCGGCGTCGTCGGCACCCCGGGCTCGCCGATCGCCGACGCCTGCGACGCGACCGTCCTGCTCGACTACGCGGACGAGGTGTCCGTGGTGCAGACCCGCTTCGCCAGCACCGTCCTCACCGTGCTGCGGCACTCCCTCGGCCTCACCCCGGACGGCGTCGCCGACCAGGCCCGCACCGCCCTCGCCCGCCCGCTGCCCGGGGCCGGCCACACCCAGTTCGTCTTCCTCGGCACCAACTGGACGGTCGGCGTCGCCCAGGAGGCCGCGCTGAAGTGCCGCGAGTCGGCCGGCGTCTGGACGGAGGCGTACGCGCTCTGGGAGTACCAGCACGGCCCGATCTCCGTCGCCGGGCCGCACACCCTCGTGTGGTCGCTCAGCCCGGTGCCGCAGGTCGTCGCGGACGCGGTGCGCGGCACCGGCGCCACCCTCGTCGAACCGGAGCTCGACGCGATGGCCGAACTCGTCGCCGTGCACCGGCTCGCCCTGCGGCTCGCCGCCGCGGCGGACCGCGACCCGGACACCCCGCCGCACCTGTCCCGCTCCGTGCAGCTGGTCTGAGCGGGCCCGCCGTGCCGATCGTCCACGTCACCGCACCCGCCTCCGCCGACGGCCGCGACCCCGAACGGCTCGGCGCACTGTGCCGGGCCGTCGCCGAGGGGCTCGGGCTGCCGCACGACGCCGTCGTCGCCGTCCTCACCCCCGCCACCGCGACCGTGACCGGCGCAGGTCCGCTGCCCGCCTGGCCGCTGGCCGTCCTGCACGGCCGGGCCCGCCCCGCGGACGCCGTCCGCGCGGCGCTGGCGGGCGCCGCCCGCGCCCTCGCCGACGGCTGGGGGGTGCCGCCCGACCAGGTCTGGGCCGAGTGGCGCCCGGCCGCCGGGCACGAGATCGCCGCCCTGGCATGACCGGAGGCCGCACACCCACGGGTGTGCGGCCTCCGCCGTGGTGCACGGGCGCCCGCGTCAGACCTGCACGACCGTGACGCCCGCCGAGCGCAGCGCCGCGACCTCGTCCGCCGGCGCGTCGGTGTCCGTGAAGAGGTACGTCATCCGTTCCGGCCCGGCGATCCGCACCGGCCCGCGCACCCCGAACTTGCTGCTGTCCGCGAGCACCGCGACCCTGCCCGCCGAACGCAGCAGGAACCGGTCGGTGTCCGCCTCCTCGACGTGCGCGCCGGTCAGGCCGCGCCGGTCGACGCCGTACGTGCCGACGAACGCCATGTCGACGCTCAGCTCGTCCAGGGCCTCCCGGGTGAGGTGCCCGAGCAGGGACATCTCGCTGTGCCGCAGGTACCCGCCGAGCACGACGACGTCGACCTGTTCGTGCTCGGAGAGCGCGAACGCGATCGTCAGCGAGTTGGTGACGACGGTCAGCTCCGGCACGTCCACCAGGAACGGCACCATCGCCTGCGTCGTGGTGCCGCCCGTCACCATGATCGTCGAGCCGGGCTCGACGTGGCCCGCCGCGGCCCGGCCGAGGCGCTGCTTCTCCACCGAGAACGCCTTGCTGCGCAGCTGCCGCACCGGCTCCTCGCTGCCCTCCGGTGCCACCGCTCCGCCGTGCGTACGGGCGAGCAGGCCCTCGGACTGCAGGTCGGTGAGGTCCCTGCGGATGGTCGACGGGCTGACCTTCAGCCTGCGTGCCAGCTCGCCGACCTGCGCGACCCCCTCGCCGTGCACCAGCTGCACCAGCTGCTTCCGCCGCTCGGCGCCAAGCATCGTCATCTCCCCGCGCTCCTGTCCCGCCCCGCCGGCCGCATCGGGACTTCCGCCCCTGTCCGGACGGGCACTCATTATGACCGGTGCACCGGTCGGCGTCACGGCAGGTGGCACCGCGTGCCACCCCGGTGCGGCGGAGCCGCCCGCGTGTCCCGTCACGCGGGGCGCTCCGTCCACGGACGGACCGAGCCGAGCACCGCGGCGCCCGGTGCGCCGAGGCCCGCCCGGCCCGTGTCGAACAGCCGCAGCGCACCCGTGGAGATCTCCGCGGGGGTGTGCCAGCGCGGCCCGCCGGGGCCGTCCGCCCAGCCGAGCAGCAGCCGCCGGGCTTCCGGGAAGGGCATCTCGCCCGCCTCCGGTGCGGCCCAGGCGCTGGTCAGCAACAGGACGGCCGGGCCTCCCCCGCCGACCCGGCCGAGCATCCCGGAGACGGCCCCGGCCGGGGCCGCCGGGCAGTACAGCAGCGCGCCGGTGAACGGCCCGAGGGCGTCCGCCACCGTGTCCAGGGCGTCCGGCAGCCCCGGGTCGCGGACGTCGGCGGCCAGCGGGCGCACGGCGTCGCCGCACTCCCGGGCCAGGTCGGCCAGCGGGCCCGCCCGCCGGGCCAGCGCCGACACCCGGTGCCCGCGCCCGGCCAGCGCCACCGCCGCCGGGCGCAGCACGCCCGTCGCGCCCACCACCAGCACGTGCCCCGTGCCTGTCGTCCCCGCCATCTCCACTCCTCACGTCCTGCTCGTACAGCGTCCTGTCCGTGCGACGCCCTGTCCGTACAGCGGCCTGCCCGTACGACGTCCTGTCCGTACGCCCTGCCGGGCCCGCCGGGGCGGACATGCGGCAGGGCGGGCCCGGGGGGGATCGCCCCCGGGCCCGCCGTCCGGCCGTCGCCGGGTACCGGCCGCGGGCGTGGTGCCCGCCCGCGGCCGGTGGTCACGGTGCGCCCCGTGCGGGGCGCGGGTTCAGAACGCCTGCTTGGGCACGCCCGCGGGCGACTTGCCGCGCAGGAAGCCGAAGTCGGCGCCGCGCGGTGCCTGCTCGACGTTCTCCACGTACAGCCGCAGGTAGCCGCGGTCGGTGTCCGGCACCTCGGGGGGCCGCCAGTCGGCGCGGCGGCGTTCCAGCTCGTCCGCGTCGACCTCCATGTCCAGGGTGCGGGCCGGCACGTCGAGGACGACGGTGTCGCCGGTGCGCAGCAGGGCCAGCGGGCCGCCGACCGCGGCCTCCGGGGCGGTGTGCAGCACCACCGTGCCGTAGGAGGTGCCGCTCATCCGGGCGTCGCTGATCCGCACCATGTCGGTGACGCCCTCCTTGAGGATGCGGGCGGGCAGCGGCAGGTTGCCGACCTCCGGCATGCCGGGGTAGCCGCGCGGTCCGGCGTTGCGGACGACGAGGACGTCCTCCGGCCGGACGTCGAGGCCGGGGTCGTCGGCGTCGGCGAGGTACTCCTGCAGGCTGTCCCAGACCAGGGCGCGGCCGCGGTGGCGCAGCAGTTCCGGCGAGGCCGCGGACTGCTTGATCACGGCGCCGTCGGGGGCGAGGTTGCCGTACAGCACGGCGATGCCGGATCCGGCCGGCTTGACCGGGTTGTCGAGCGGGCGGACGACCTCGCGGTCGAAGCACTCGGCGTCCGCGTAGTTCTCGCCCAGGGTGCGGCCGGTGACGGTGGGCGCGGAGCCGTCCAGCAGCGGGCCGAGCGTCGTGACGAGGGCGCCGAGGCCGCCCGCGTAGGCGAAGTCCTCCATGAGGAAGCGGCCCGAGGGCATCAGGTCGGCGAGGGTGGGGACGTCCCGGACGAGCGTGTCGAAGTCGTCCAGCTCCAGCGGTACGCCGACGCGGCCGGCCAGGGCCAGCAGGTGCAGCACGGCGTTGGTGGAGCCGCCGAGCGCGGCGTTGGCGCGCACCGCGTTCTCGAACGAGGCCCGGGTGAGCACCCTGGACGGGGTCAGGCCCTCGCGGACCATCTCGACGATGCGCCGCCCGGCCCGGTGCGCGAGCGTCTTGCGGCGCGAGTCCGGGGCGGGCAGTTCCGCCGAGCCGGGCAGCTGCATGCCGAGCACCTCGGCCAGGCAGGCCATGGTGGAGGCGGTGCCCATGGTCATGCAGTGGCCGCTGCTGCGGGCCATGCACGACTCGGCCTCGGCGAGCTGGCCGTCGGTCATCCGGCCGGCCCGGTGTTCCTCGGTGAAGCGCCACACGGAGGTGCCGGAGCCGATGTCGCGGCCGCGGTACTTGCCGTTCAGCATCGGGCCGCCGGTGACCATCAGGGCGGGCAGGTCCGCGCTGGCCGCGCCCATGAGGTAGGCGGGCGTCGTCTTGTCGCAGCCGGCGAGGAGGACGACGCCGTCCAGCGGGTTGCCGCGGAGGGTCTCCTCCAGGTCCATCGCCATCAGGTTGCGCAGCAGCATGGCGCTGGGCCGCACCAGCGGCTCGCCCGCCGAGGTGGTGGGGAACTCGAACGGCACGCCGCCGGCCTGCCAGATGCCGCGCTTGACGTGTTCGGCGAGCTCCCGCTGGTGCAGGTTGCACGGGGTCAGCTCGGACCAGCTGTTGGCGATGCCGATGACCGGCCGGCCGTCGAACGAGTCGTCGGGCAGGCCCTCGGCGCGCAGCCAGGAGCGGTGCATGATGCCGGTCTTGCCCGGGTCGGAGAACCAGCCGGCGCTGCGCAGGCCCGGCTGCGCGCCGCCGGTGCTCATTCGAACCCCGGCAGGTGGTGCGCCTGGGCGGCGAGCAGGTCGTCGGTGAGGCGGGCGGCGGCGTCCGGGTCGGTGACGGCGCCGTCGGCGATCATCGCCTCGACGACGAGGCCGCGGTCGCCGGTCATGGCGGCCTCCACGGCGAGGTACACCGAGGACAGGCGGCGGGCCAGGATCGCCGTGAGCGGCGCGGAGAGGTCGGGCACGGCGATCGGCCGCAGGCCGCGGGCGGTCGCCACGGCCGGGATCTCCACCGCGGCGTCGCCCGGCAGGCCGGGGACCGCCCCGTTGTTGGGCACGTTGACGGAGAACATCTCCCGGCGGTCGCCGAGCACGGAGCGGATGATGCCGATGAGCTGCTCCTGCTCGCCGCCGGAGCGGTGGAAGACGCTCTCGTCGAGCGGCACCTCGCCCTCGGCCTGCGCGCGCATGCCCTGGTAGCGGTCCTCGCCCCAGGCCAGGATCTCGGGCACGGAGAAGGCGTCCACCCCGAGGGTCTTGCCGTAGTACCGCCCGCCGGGGAAGCGCTCGGGGAAGAACTCGGTGACGTGCCGGTCCGCGGCTGCCGGGAAGGCGCCGTAGCGGCGGAAGATCTCCCACGAGAAGGGGTTGTGCCAGGCCTTCACCCCCTCGTTGAAGATCGAGCCGATGTCCGCCGGGTCGGCGGGGACGGCCAGCTCGGTGTCGAGGCGCTCGCGCACCAGCGGCCACGCGTCGGCGCCGCGCCAGCGGAAGTCGTAGATGAACGTGAGGTGGTTGATGCCGGCGTACAGCGTGGACGTCTCCTCCAGCGGCTTGCCGACGAACTCGGCGAGCTCCCGCTGGATGTGGTGCATGCCGTGGCACAGGCCGACGACCGAGGCTCCCGCGTACCGCGTCATCGCCATGATGTTGGCGGTCATCGGGTTGCTGTAGTTGAAGAACAGCGCGTCCGGGGCCAGCTCGGTGACGTCGCGGGCGATGTCGACCATCACCGGCGTGGTACGCAGCAGACGGGAGATGCCGCCGGGCATGATCGAGTCGCCGACGGGCTGGTGGACGCCGTGGCGGCGGCAGATCTCGTCGTCGAGCAGCCAGCCGGTGCGTCCGCCGACGCCGACGCAGGTGACGACGAAGTCGGCGCCGGGCAGGGCGGCGCGCCGGTCGGTGGTCGCGGTGACGCGGACGCGCTGCTGCACGCCGCGGGCCTCGGCCATCCGCTCGGCGAGGCGGTGGGCGACGGACAGCGCGGTGCCGTCCACGTCGACGAGGCGGATGTCCCAGGCGCCGAGGTCGTCGGCGCCGATCAGGTCGGCGAGCAGGCCGCGGGTGAAGACGGCGCTGCCCGCGCCGATGAGGACGAGGGTGCGCCGGTCGGAGGGGGTGGGCATGAATGGCTCCCGGTGAGGTACGGAGGTGCTGCTGCGGTGCGGGCGGTTCAGGGCCGGGTGTGGACGACGGGGTTGCTGAGCCGGCCGATGCCCTCCACGCCGACGGTCACGGTGTCGCCGTCCTGCAGGTAGACCGGCGGCGTGCGGAATCCGCCGACTCCGGGCGGGGTGCCGGTGAGGATGACGTCGCCGGGTTCCAGGGTGGTGCCCGCGGTGACGAAGTCCAGCAGCTCGTCGAGCTTGAAGATCATGTCGCCGGTGGAGGCGTCCTGCATGGTCTCGCCGTTGACCTCGGCCCAGATGCGCAGGGCGTAGGGGTCGTCGATCTCGTCGGTGGTGACGAGTTCGGGGCCGAGCGGGCAGAAGGTGTCGAGGGACTTGCCGCGGGTCCACTGCTTGTCGGAGAACTGCAGGTCGCGGGCGGAGACGTCGTTGGAGACGGTGTAGGCGAAGATGTCGGCGGCGGTGCCGCGGCGGCCCGGGCCGCAGCCGGTGCCGACGACGACGGCGAGCTCCGCCTCCCAGTCGACCTGGTCGGTGAGCCCGGCCGGCACGGTGACGGGGGCGCCGGGGCCGGTGATCGAGGTCGCGTACTTGGCGAAGGTGAGCGGCACCGCGGGCGCTTCCAGCCCGGTCTCGGCGGTGTGGTCGTGGTAGTTCAGCCCGATCGCGATGATCTTGCCGGGGCGGTGCAGCGGGGCGAGCACCTCCAGGGTGTCCTCGGGTACCCGTGCGCCGGTGCGCAGGGCGGTCTCCGCGGCGGCGCGCAGCCCGTCCGGGCCGTCCGTGGTGAGCAGGGCGAGCAGCGGGTCGGCGCCCGCCGGCGCGGGCAGTTCGACCGCCTCGGCGGCAGCGCCGGCCCGGGAGCCGTCGGCGCCGTCCCCGGTGAGCAGGAACGCCGCCACACGGCCGTCGAGTCGGGCCCGTACGAACCTCATCGGTCTCTCCTTGTGATGCCGTCGGTGATCTCTGACGCTTCGGGTCCGGTCGGCCGACCGGGGTGGTCGGCCGTGCGGCCCAGAAGCAGGATTCCGCGCAGAAACGAGCAATGTCAATCGTCATCTCGGAGTTTTTGCTCATTCTTGCTCATTGACGCGTGTTTCTGCGTCGACTAGCGTCCCGACTGCACCGCGGCTCCCCTCCTCCCTCACCGGAAGGCCGGCCATGCCCCTGCCCCACCCCTCCCCATCGGTGCCGGGCCTCACCGATGCGGCGTTCCCTCCGCTCCGCGGCACCCCCGCCCTCGCACAGAGCCGCTACGGCCTGCGCGGCAACCTCGAACTCGTCGCCCCCGCCGCCGACGACGGCCTCTGGGTCCTCTGGCACAACAACGACCCCGCCGACGGACCCGAGCCCCCCACCGGCCCCCCACCGGGCGCCTGGAGCGGCGGGCTCCACTTCGCCGCCGGGCACCGCTACGACGACGTCCGCATCGTGCAGAGCGCGCACGGACCGGACCACCTCGAACTGCTCGCCCGCACCGGCCCGGACGTCCACCGCCACCGCTGGAGCCCCGCAGCGGGCTTCACCCGCGAGGACGCCCTGCCCGTCCACGCCGCAGGAGCCGTCGCACTCGCCGAGGACCCCCTCGGCACCCTGCACGCGGCCGTCCCGCTGCCCGGCGGCGGTGTCGCCCACCTCACCGCGGACCCGACCCGCTACCCGGCACTCGACTGGCGGACGCTGCGCACCGTGCCGACCGACGGCCGGGCGGACGCCGTCACCCTCGTACCCGATCCCGGCCGGCCCGGCGCCGTGCACCTGCTGGTCCGGACCGGCCCCACCGTGCACCACCTGCCGCCCGGCCCCGGCGACCCGCGGCTGCCACCCGTGCCCGCCGCCGCCCACACCGCGATCGCCGACCCGCACGACGGCCTCCGCCTGCTCGTCGCCGGACCCGACGGGCACCTGCACGTCCTGCGGCCGGGCCGGCCGCCCGCTCCCGCCGCCGGCCTCCCCGGCACCGGCCCGGTCACGGGCATGGCCGCCTCCGCGTGCTCCTTCGCCCCCGGCCGCACCGACCTCGTCGTGCTGCGTCCGGACGGCCTGTCCCACCTCGTCCAGACCCACGGCCCCGACGGCCCGTGGACCACCCGCCCGGCCCGCTCGCGCATCCGCCCCGCGGCCGACGGCGCACCCCTGCACCGCCGGGCCTGACCACCACCGGGCCTGACCACCACCGGCCCGGACCCTCCGACCACCGGGTCCTCCGCGCGGAGGACCGACAGCGAAAGCGAGAACCACCATGCGAATCCTGCTCGTGGGAGCCGGCGGCGTGGGCGGCGCCGTCACCCGGATCGCCGCCCGCCGCGACTTCTTCGACCTCATGGTCGTCGCCGACTTCGACGAGGCCCGCGCCCTCTCCGTGGCCGCCGCCACGGACGACGCCCGCTTCGTGGCCGCCCGCGTCGACGCCTCCGACCAGCACGCCGTCGAGGCGCTCCTCACCGAGCACCGCTGCGACGTGCTCCTCAACGCCACCGACCCGCGGTTCGTCATGCCGCTCTTCCGCGGCGCCCTCGCGGCCGGCGCGCACTACCTCGACATGGCGATGTCCCTGTCGCACCCCCACCCCGAACGGCCCCACGAGCTCACCGGCGTCAAGCTCGGCGACGAGCAGTTCGCGCTCGGCGACGCCTGGGAGGAATCCGGCCGGCTCGCCCTCGTCGGCATCGGCGTGGAACCCGGCCTCTCCGACGTCTTCGCCCGCTACGCCGCCGACGAGCTCTTCGACGAGATCGAGGAACTCGGTGTCCGCGACGGCGCGAACCTCACCGTCGACGGCTACGACTTCGCCCCCTCCTTCTCCATCTGGACCACCATCGAGGAGTGCCTCAACCCGCCCGTCGTCTACGAGAAGGACCGCGGCTGGTTCACCACCCCGCCCTTCAGCGAGCCCGAGGTCTTCGACTTCCCCGACGGCATCGGCCCCGTCGAGTGCGTCAACGTCGAACACGAGGAGGTCCTCCTCATGCCGCGCTGGATCGACGCGAAACGCGTCACCTTCAAGTACGGCCTCGGCCAGGAGTTCATCGACGTCCTGCGGACCCTCCACAAGCTCGGCCTCGACAGCACCGAACCCGTCAGGGTCGGCAACGCCCTCGTCACCCCCCGCGACGTCGTCGCCGCCTGCCTCCCCGACCCGGCCGGCCTCGGCGACCGCATGCGCGGCAAGACCTGCGCCGGCACCTGGGTCAAGGGCACCAAGGACGGCGCCCCGCGCGAGGTCTACCTCTACCACGTCGCCGACAACGAGGTGACGATGGCCGAGTACGGCTCCCAGGCCGTCGTGTGGCAGACCGCCATCAACCCGGTCGTCGCCCTCGAACTCATCGCCACCGGCGCCTGGACCGCCACCGGCATCCAGGGCCCCGAAGCCCTCCCTCCCCGGCCCTTCCTCGACCTCCTCACCGCGTACGGCGCGCCCTGGGGGCACCGCGAGATGTGACCCGGCCACCGGGGGCCGGAACAACGGCACCCCCCGAAGAGGTGCCCGCCGTGTCCCCCGCCGTCGTCGGCGGGGGACACGGCGGGCAGTTCACCGCCGCCCGACCGGCTGCCCGGACGCCTCCACCGAGTTCGTGTACGGGAACCACCCGGACGAGCCGTAGGGAAACGGCTCAGGGCCGGGCGGTTCTGCTCGGCGGTCGGGCGGGAACGCCGGCCCGGTCCAGGACAGCGGCCATCTCGTCCCCGGGGAGCGCAGGGTCGGCACCCGCACCGGAGGCCAGGTCGGGGACATGAAGCGCCTCGCGGAGCCGGTGGAGCGGGAGGCGCGGGTCGCCGACCGCCGCCTGGCGGGTCCGGACTTCGGGGTCATGGCCCATGTGACGGGAAGCGTCCCGGCGAGTGGGCCGAGGAACCGGCTGTCCTGCCGGGGCGGCTTCAGGCCGAGGGTGCCGGGACGTAGTGGAACCAGTCGAATGCGACGGTACCGCCGGTTGCGTACATGCCGATGACGCGTCCGGTGAAGCCCGTGGCGACCTCGGTGGACAGGTAGCGCCCCTCCAGTTCGGCGAGCGGCCGCGCGCCCGGTGCGTCGGGATCGCCGAGCCAGAAGGCGATGGTGTCGGGGCCGACGGGCTCGGTGCCGGCGAACTCGGGGAACGGGGGCACGATGTCGGCGGTGCGGACCGTCACGGTGAGGGTGAGCGGGCCCGACGGCGCCGGGCGGCGGGCCACGGTCCGGCGCAGCGGGCCGATGCGCGCGACCACGCGGACCTCTCCCCCACCGGCCTCCAGGTCGTAGTGGTGCGCCTCGTCCATGCGCACGCTCAGGCCGCCCCGTCCCGTGCCCGGGTCGAGCAGGGCGGCGGCACGGCAGTCGTGGTGCTGCTGGCGGCGGCCGACGAAGGTGTGGCCGGGGCGGTCGAGGGTGGGGCCGGTGGCGGTGAGGGTGAGCCAGCCGGTGCGCTCGGTCAGCGACCAAGAGCCGTCGGGACGGGCGTGGGGCGAGATCCAGTGGGGCGCGAGCGCGGGCGCGTCGAAGTCGTCGCGGGCGGGCAGGGCCGGGAAGGGGCACCAGGCGCCGGCGGGCGCGGGGTGGCGCTCCTGCACGGGTGCCACGGCGGGCCAACCGTGCACGTCCCATTCCACGGGGGTGAGGAAGGTTTCGCGGCCGAGCACCTGGAAGTTGGGTGTGTAGCCACGGGGTCGGGTGCCGAGCAGCACCATCCACCAGGTGCCGTCGGGCGCCGTGACGAGGTCGGCGTGGCCGGTGCTCTGGACGGGCCGATCGGTGCCGCTGTGGGACAGCACGGGGTTGGCGGGTGCGCCTTCCCAGGGGCCGCGCGGCGAGCGGGCGCGGGCGATGGACACGGCATGACCGCGTTCGGTGCCGCCCTCGGCGATCAGCAGGTACCACCAGTCGCCGATGCGGTAGAGGTGCGGTGCCTCGGGCCACTTGAGGCCGGTGCCCGACCAGGTGGGGAAGGGCCCCTCCAGTACCTCGCCCCTGACCGGGTCGATCCGGGCGATGTGGATGCCGGGGACGGTGAAGGCGCACCAGCAGGTGCCGTCCTCCTCCCATGCCAGGTCCGGGTCGATCCCGGGGAGGTCGATCCACACCGGGTCCGACCAGGGGCCCTCGGGCCGTTCGGCGGTCACGATGTAGTTGCCGCCGGCGCTGACATTGGTGTTGATCACCCAGAAGAGGCCGTCGTGGTGACGGATCGTGGGGGCGTAGAGGCCTCGGGAGGCCATGCTGCCGGGCAGCGGCAGCGGCAGTTGCCCGGGGCGGTCGAGCACGTTGCCGATCTGCCGCCAGTGCACGAGGTCCTTGCTGTGGAAGATCGGCAGCCCGGGGAAGTACTCGAAGCTGGAGCACACCAGGTAGTAGTCGTCGCCGACCCGGCACACACTGGGGTCCGGGTGGAACCCGCTGATCACGGGGTTGTCGTACGTCCGCACAGGGCGTGGTCCTTTCGGAGTGCCAGGGCTTGCCGGCGTTGACGGTGCTGGGACCGGGCAGGTCGCACGAGTGACGCGAGGTCAGGGCTGCCGGCCGGTCCGGGTGGGACGGGGGGCGCCCGACTGCGTCGGCGCACACCTGGCACGGGCCCGATGACCACGCCCCGGGGCGTTCCTCGGCCGCCACCCGGAACTCCGTGGCGGTGCCGGACCTGCTCCGTGTCGTCGCTCAGCGGAGGGCGATCGCCGTCCACGACACCGGCGGCAGCTCGACGGTGAGCACGCCGTCGGCGAGTGTCGCGCTCGTGTTCGCGGACGGGGTCACCCGGTGCTGCTCGGCGAGCGTGTTCTTCGCGTGGACGTCGGAGTCGGCGAGCGTGACCGCCTCGACGATGCGCGAGGAGGCGAGGCTGCGCACGTCGATCGTGACCTGCGCGGCCTCCTCCAGGTCGCGGTTGACGAGGAAGACCGCGGCCCGGTCCTCGTCGACGGTCGCGACGGCGTCGATGACGGACGCCTCGCCGTGGCGCGCCGTTCTGTACGTCGGCGCGTCGATCACGGGCCGGATCACCTCGCCGGAAGCGAGCCGGCTCGTGATCGAGAACGGGTGGAAGGTCGTCTGCCGCCAGGCCGGGCCGCCGGGCTCGGTCATGATCGGCGCGATCACGTTGACGAGCTGCGCGAGCGATGCCGAGGCGACGCGGTCGCTGCGCTTGAGGAGCGTCATCAGCAGGTTGCCGACGACGACGGCATCCGCCACCGTGTACGTGTCCTCGAGCTGCCGAGGGGCGTGGCGCCACTCGTCGTTGACCTCCTCGGACTCCTGGTGCTCCTTGAGGTACCAGACGTTCCACTCGTCGAAGGAGACGTTGATCTTCTTGTTCGAGCGTTTCTTGTATCCCACGTGGTCGGCGGTCGCGACGACGGTGTCGATGAAGTAGTCCATGTCGATCGCCGAGGCGAGGAAGGAGCCGAGGTCGCCGTCGTGCTCCTGGTAGTACGCGTGGCACGAGATGTGGTCGACATGGTCGTAGCTGTGCTCGAGCACCGTGCGCTCCCAGTCGCCGAACGTCGGCATGCCGGACCCGGAGGAGCCGCAGACGACGAGTTCGAGGTCCTTGTCGGCCGTCTTCATCGCGGCGGCGGTGCGGGCGGCGATCTTGCCGTAGTCGTCGGCCGTCATGAAGCCGGTCTGCCACGGTCCGTCCATCTCGTTGCCGAGGCACCACATGCGCACGTTGTGCGGATCCGGAGTGCCGTTGGCGATGCGCAGGTCGGACAGCGCCGTGCCGGACGGGTGGTTGGCGTACTCGAGCAGGTCCAGGGCGGGCAGGATGCCTCGCGTGGCGACGTTGACCGCCAGCATCAGCTCGGAGTCGGTGAGCTTGAGCCACCTGGCGAACTCGTCGAGGCCGACCTGGTTCGATTCGAGCGAGTGCCAGGCGAGGTCGCGGCGTACCGGGCGCTTCTCGCGCGGACCGACCGAGTCCTCCCAGCGGAAGCCGGAGACGAAGTTTCCGCCCGGGTAGCGGATGGTCGTGCTGCCGAGTTCCCTGACGAGTTCGACGACGTCCATGCGGAACCCTTCGTCGTTCGCGCTCGGGTGTTCCGGCTCGTAGAGCCCGGTGTACACGCAACGGCCGAGGTGTTCGACGAACGAGCCGAAGGTGCGGCGCCGGACAGGGGCGATGACGGCCTGCCTGTCGAGCTCGATGTGGGCGCGGGGCAACTCGGTGGTCCTTTCGATGGGATGGCGCGGGGCGTGCCGCGGGCCGGGCGATGCCGCCGATCGGCGGCCCGCCCCTGCCGGGGGTACGGCAGGGGCAGGCGTGGGACGGTCCGGTGCGGATCCCGGTGCCGGTTTCAGCCCTTCACGGCGCCGGTGAGACCGCCCACGATCTTCTTCTCGAAGATCGCGAAGAAGACCAGAGCGGGCAGCATGGCGAGCGAGGTGAACGCGAGAACCTTCGCCGTGTCCACGGAGTACTGCGAGGAGAAGGCCTGGACGCCGAGCGGCAGGGTGAAGTTCGCCTGCGAGTTCAGGATGTACAGGGGCAGGACGTAGTTGTTCCAGCTGCCGATGAACCCGAGGACGCCGACCGTCACCACACCGGGGCGCGACAGCGGGATCACCATGCGGAAGAAGAATCCGAGTCGGCTCGTACCGTCGATCGCGGCGGCCTCCTCGATCTCGTTCGGAATGGCCCTGAGGAACGGCACCAGGATGATGACGGTCGTCGGCAGGCCGAAGGCGATCTGCGGGACGATCACGCCGAGCAGGTTGTCGACGAGGCCGAGGTCCTTGACGACGATGTAGAGCGGGGTGATCGCGATGACCATCGGGAACATCAGGCCGGCGGCGAACAGGGAGTACATCGCGCCCTTGAGTTTGAAGTCGTAGCGTGCGAGCACGAAGCTCACCATCAGGCCGAGGACGACGGTGCCGACGGTGCTCGCCAGCGCGACGATGACGGAGTTGGCGAATTCGCCCCAGAACGTCACCGACTTCAGGACGCTGATGTAGTTGTCGACGACCCAGGGGTGCGGCAGGGCGGCCGGGCTCGTGCTGATCTGCGAGTTGGTGCGGAATCCACCGAGCACGATGTGGAGCACCGGTGCGATGCAGGCCCCGATGAAGAGCAGTGCGACGAAGTAGGTGAAGGGACTCCCCCACTTCTGCGGCTTGTCACGATTGCCGCGACGGCCGACGGGCGCATTCGGCTCCCCGGTGGAGGAGGACCAGGAGTTGGCGGTCGTCGCGCTCATCGGGCGGCTCCTTCGGTGACGGCACCCTGGAGGTCGCGGCGCAGGACGAAGCGCTGGTAGATCAGCGCGACGACGAGCGAGATCAGGAACATCACGACCGCGATCGCGCTGCCGTAACCGTAGTTGCCCGCGTTGCGGCCCTGGGCGACCATGTAGATCGCCATGGTCGAGGTGCCTGCGGTGCCCGCAACGTACGGCCCCCAGATGATGTAGACGAGATCGAACAGTTGCAGCGAGCCGATGATCGACAGGAACACCCAGATGCGGATCGTCGGCCCCAGCAGCGGCAGCGTGATGCGGCGCTGGATCTGCCAGTAGGAGGCGCCGTCGATCTGAGCGGCCTCGAAGAGCTCCTCGGGGATCGACTGCAGGCCGGCGAGCATCAGGATCACCGCGAACCCGACGTACTTCCACGAGATGATGCCCATCAGCGTCCAGATGGCCAGCTTCGGGTCGGAGAGCCATTCGGCCTGCAGGGAGCCCAGGCCGATGTGCTGCAGCAGGTCGTTGACGGCGCCGGTGCTCTGGAGCATCAGGCTCCAGCCGGTGCCGACGATGACCTCGGAGATGACGTAGGGCACGAAGATCAGGACGCGGATGATCGAGCGGCCGCGGATCTTCTGGTTGAGCAGGAGCGCGAGGGTGATCGCGAGCGGGCCCTGGATGACCAGTGAGAGCACCAGGACCAGGCCGGTGTGCCACAGCACCTGCTGGAACGCGGGGTCGGTGAGGATCAGCTTGTAGTTGTTCAGACCGACCCAGTCCGTGGGCGCCCCGTAGCCGTGCCACCGGTAGAAGCCGTAGAACGCGGCGAGCGCCACCGGGAAGATCACGAACGCCAGGAACATGATGATCGCCGGTCCGGACAGGAGCACGATCTCGAGCCGCATCCTGGCACGGCCGCGGCGGCGCGCAGCCGCTCGCGGCGGAGCCGGGGGCGCGGACTCGGCCGCACCCCCGACTCCGGACGTGCCCTGCGACCGGCGGCCGGTGGCCGTGTCAGTACCCAGGGGGTTGCTCATCGTCTGCTTACTCAGCCCTTCGCGGCCGCGGCGTTGGTGTCCTTGGCGATGTCGGCGGCGCTGCCCTTGCCGGCCAGCAGGTTCACGACGGCGGTGTTCATGGCGTTGCCGACGTTCTGGCCGTACTCGGTGTCGAGGAACATCACGGAGTAGGCGGCCTTGTTGAAGGCCTGCAGTGCCGAGACGTTGTAGGAGTCGGTGACGACCCCCTGGGCACCCTTGTTCACCGGGATCGTGAAGAAGGCCTTGGAGTAGGCCTCCTGCTGCTCCTTGGTCACGAGCCACTGGAGGAAGGCGAGGGCCTCCTTCGGTGCCTTCTTGGACAGCGAGTATCCGTCGAGGCCGCCCATGATGGCGGTCGGGTCGCCCTGGCCACCGTCCACGGCGGGGAAGGGGAACCAGCCCAGGTCGGGGAGCGGCTTCTGGTCCTTGGTCAGGCTGCCGATCACACCGGGATCCCAGTTGCCCATGAGTTCCATGGCCGCCTTGTGGTTCGCGAGCATGCCCGCGGACGACCCGGCGCCCTGCTGGGCCGAGGTCGTCAGGAAACCCTTCTGGAAGGGTTCGACCTTCAGGAACGAAGCCAGGTCGTCGCCGGCCTTGGTCCAGCAGGCGTCGTCGAACTTGAGCGACTTGGCGGCGCTCTTCATGGTGTCCTGGCTGCACTCGCGCACGGCGAAGTTGTAGTACCAGTGCGCAGCCGGCCAGGCGTCCTTGGCGCCGACCGCGATCGGCGCGACGTCGGCCGCCTTCAGCTTCGCGACATCGGCCTCCAGCTCGGCCATCGTCGTCGGCGTCGAGTCGATGCCGGCCTGCTTGAACAGGTCCTTGCTGTAGTAGATGCCCTCGGGCTGCGTGTCGAGCGGCATCGCGTAGGCCTTGCCGTCGATCGAATAGCCTGCGATGGCTGCCGCGCCCGCGTTCGCCTTGTCGGTGTCGGTGAGGTCCAGCGCCTGGAGCTGACCGGCCTGGACCATGGCCTGCATCTTGCCGCCGCCGCGCTGCAGGAAGATGTCCGGGGCGGAGTCCGAGTTGAGGGCGGTCTGCAGCTTGCCGTCGAGGTCCTCGTTCTGGATCGCCTGGATCTTGATCGTGACGTTCGGGTGCAGCGACTGGTACGCCGCCACGGCGGTCTTCCAGTACTCGGCGCCGGGCCCGGGCTGCGCGTTCTCCCAGAGGGTCAGCGTGACCTTGCCGTCGGACGAACCGCCGCTGTCGGCGTCGCTGCCGCCGGCGCAGCCGCTGACGGCGAGTGCGATGGCCAAGCCGAGCGCGGCAGCCGTCGCGCTGCGGGTCTTCCTCGTCATCGTGGGACTTCCTGTTCTGTCGTCATTGCCGGAATGGTGCAGATGGTTCGCGCGAAGTCATGGCGCGCTGGGCAGCAGGGGTCTCGTGCATGCGCCGATCCGGGTGTCCGGGCGGCGGGCCGGCCTGGGTGACGGTGAGGGTGAGGGTTCGGCACGTGCGCGGAGCCGTGCCGGTCACTGCAACCCCTGCTTTCCGGCTCCGGGCATGCGTGTGTGGGCGTGCCGGGTGGGCGGGTACGGCCGTGCACGGAGTCGTATGCGTCACGGGGGGGTCGACCGGTGGAGAGTATGTGCTCGGCGCGGAGCGGCAGTCAATGACCAGTTTCCGAGAATTCGCCGAAAGTTGTAGGTGATCTCCCCAGGTCGGCATCGAAACATTTCGACACCCTCCACCGATCGCGCCGCCCGGCTTCGCCCCTCGCCGCCCTTGAGGCCTGCGGCACCAGGCCGCCGGGTCCCCGCCTCGCCGGCTCCTTCCGCGCCGGGCCACCACCGCGACCCTGCGGGCCCACCCGGACGACATCCCGGCCCGCATCGCCCGTCCGGCCCGCCGCCTGACACTCCGCCCGCCCGACCGCCGGCCCTGGCGGCATGCGTTCACCGGCCCGTTCGACACCGCACACGCATCACCGGGGCCCGGGCGCGCGACCGCATGCAGTGACCCGATTGTTACGACGCGGTGTCCGCCGAGGGGCTGGCGGGGCCGTTCCGCAGCACGTATGTTGCCGCTCACAACATTCAGCGCCTACGGGTTTCGCCCCCGCACGGTGCCAACCGCACCGGTGCCCCACCCCTCGGCCCCCTCCCGTCCGGCACCGGACCGGGCGCATCCGAAAGGACCCAGTCCCATGCGCAAGAGACTCCTCGTCGCCGCCTCCGCATCAGCGGCGCTCCTGACCGCAGTGACCGCCTGTGGAAGCTCCTCCTCGACCACCACTGCCGATGCGGCCGGCACCAAGAAGCCGAAGGTCGGCGTGATCCTCCCGGACAGCAAGTCCTCCGTCCGCTGGGAGACCGCGGACCGGCCGTACCTCACCGCGGCCTTCAAGGCGGCCGGCGTGGACTACGACATCCAGAACGCCGAGGGCGACAAGCAGGCGTTCCAGACGATCGCCGACCAGATGATCACCAGTGGTGTGAACGTGCTGATCACCGTGAACCTCGACAGCGGCACAGGCAAGGCCGTCCTCGACAAGGCCAAGGCGCAGGGCGTGGCCACCATCGACTACGACCGGCTCACCCTGGGCGGCTCCGCCCAGCACTACGTCAGCTTCGACAACACCGAAGTCGGCAAGCTGCAGGGGCAGGGCCTGGCGAAGTGCCTGAGCGACATGGGAGCCAAGACGCCCGTCGTCGCCGAGCTCAACGGGTCACCGACGGACAACAACGCCACGCTCTTCGCCAACGGCTACAACAGCGTCCTGGACCCCAAGTACGCCTCGGGCGAGTATGCCAAGGGCCCCAACCAGCCGGTGCCCGACTGGGACAACGCCCAGGCCGGGACCATCTTCGAGCAGATGTTCACCAGCAAGCCGGACATCGCCGGCGTGCTCGCGGCCAACGACGGCCTCGCCAACGCGGCCATCGCCGTCCTGCGCAAGAACCACCGCAACGGACAGGTCCCCGTCACCGGTCAGGACGCCACCGTGCAGGGCCTGCAGAACATCCTCGCCGGCGACCAGTGCATGACCGTCTACAAGGCCGTGAAGAAGGAGGCCGACGCGGCGGCCGCGCTCGCGATCGACCTCGCCCACGGCAAGAAGGGCCAGACCAGCAGCACCGTCCACGACCCGGTCGGCAACCGCGACGTCCCGGCGACGCTCCTGACACCGGTGGCCATCTTCAAGAACAACGTCCCGGACGTCGTCAACGACGGCTTCGTCACCAAGACCGATCTGTGCACCGGCACTTACGCCGCCCTGTGCACGGCTGCCGGCATCAAGTAACCCGGCGCCCGGCCGCACACCGTGGGCCCCGGCCTCGCAGCGAATGGGGCCCACGTACGACCGATTCCCAGGAGCCCCCCATGACACAGCCACCGATTCTGGAACTGCGCGGGATCGACAAGAGCTTCGGCCCTGTCCAGGTCCTGCACGACGTCGCCCTCAGCGCATACACGGGCGAGGTCACCGCCCTCGTCGGTGACAACGGCGCCGGCAAGTCGACCCTCGTCAAGTGCATCGGCGGGATCCACGCCATCGACGCCGGGGACTACCTGTTCGAAGGCAGCCCGGTCCAGGTGCACAGCCCGCGCGACGCCGCCGCCCTCGGCGTGGAGATCGTCTACCAGGACCTCGCGCTGTGCGACAACCTCGACATCGTCCAGAACATGTTCCTCGGACGCGAGATACGCCGCGGCCTGGTCCTGGACGACTCGACCATGGAGGAAATGGCGGCTGCGACGCTCAAGGGACTGTCCGTACGCACGGTCAAGTCCCTGCGCCAGAAGGTCTCCAGCCTCTCCGGCGGCCAGCGTCAGACCGTCGCCATCGCCAAAGCCGTGCTGTGGAACAGCAAGCTCGTCATCCTCGACGAGCCCACCGCCGCCCTCGGCGTCGCCCAGACCGCACAGGTCCTCGAACTGGTGCGACGGCTCGCCGACAACGGCCTGGCCGTCGTCCTCATCTCGCACAACATGAACGACGTCTTCGCGGTCTCCGATCGAATAGCCGCCCTCTACCTGGGGCGCATGGCGGCCCAGGTCAGGACCTCGGACGTGACACACGCCCAAGTCGTCGAACTGATCACCTCCGGCCGCAGCGGTGATCTGGGCATCACCACCACCTCCAAGGGAGCCGCCGCATGAGCGCCGCCATCGCACCCCGAAAGCCCGACAGGCCCAACCGGCCCGCCCGCACCGCGGACGCACACCCACCCGCCCCCACACTGAGCGACATCACCCGCACCTACCTGGAGCGACTGCGCGGAGGCGAACTCGGCGCCCTGCCCGCCGTCGGCGGCCTGGTCGTCCTGTGCGTGTTCTTCGCCGTCCTCCGCCCCGTCTTCCTGTCCAACCTGAACTTCGCCAATCTCCTCACCCAGAGCGCCGGCAGCATCGCCATCGCCATGGGTCTGGTCTTCGTCCTGCTCCTCGGCGAAATCGACCTGTCGGCCGGCTACGCCAGCGGCGTCTGCGCCGCCGTGCTGGCCATCTTGCTGACCAACCACGGATGGCCCTGGTACGCCGCGGTGCCCGCCGCCATGCTCACCGGCGCAGCCATCGGTCTCCTCATCGGCACCCTCGTCGCCAAAGTCGGCATCCCCTCCTTCGTCGTGACCCTGGCCGCGTTCCTCGGGTTCCAGGGCATCGTGCTCATCCTGCTCAAGGAAGGCACCAACATCTCCGTCCAGGACCCGACCATCCTGGCCATCGCCAACGACAACCTGAGCCCCGCACTCGGCTGGGCGCTGCTGGCCGGCTGTGTCATCGCGTCCGCAGCCCTGCAACTGCGCCGCAGCCGCGACCGGCGCGACCGAGGTCTGCCCGGCATCCCGGCCGCCCTCCTGGCGGCGCGGATCGGCACGATCACCGTCCTCGGCGGTACAGCCGTGTACTTCCTCAACGAGGAACGCAGCCGCAACATCGTCGTCGCCTCCCTCAAGGGCGTCCCGATCGTCGTGCCCGTCATCGGGGTCCTCGTCCTGCTGGGGACGTTCGCCCTGCAGCGGACCGGCTTCGGTCTGCACATCTACGCCGTCGGCGGCAGCGCGGAAGCAGCCCGCCGCGCCGGGATCAACGTCTCCTTCATCCGCATCACCTCCTTCGTGATCTGCTCCTGCCTGGCGTCCATCGGCGGCATCATCGCCGCATCCCGCGGGAACTCCGTGGACCCCAACACCGGAGGCAGCAACGTCCTGCTCCTCGCCGTCGGCAGCGCCGTCATCGGAGGCACCAGCCTCTTCGGCGGCCGCGGCCGCATCGTGGACGCCGTCCTGGGCGGCCTGGTCGTCGCCGTCATCCAGAACGGCATGGGCCTCATGGGCTACACCTCCGGAGTCAAGTACGCTGTCACGGGCTCGGTCCTGCTGGTGGCAGCCGGCGTGGACGCCCTGTCCCGCCGCCGCTCCGTCCAACGATGAGGTTCGCGCCCCGATGAAGGCTGGCCCCTCCCAGGAAGAGATCCGCCAGCACAACCTCGGTGCCCTGCTACGCCACGTCCACCTCAGCGGACCCACTTCACGAGCCGACCTTGCAACCCGGATAGGTCTCAACCGCAGCACCATCCTGGCCCTGGTCAACGACCTGACCGCCGCAGGCCTGGTCCACGAAGAACTGCCCAGGGTGACCGGCCGCGCCGGGCGCCCGTCCCTCGTGGTCCGGCCCGAGCCAACCCGCGCCCATGTGCTGGCCCTGGACATCGGCGTGGAACGCCTGACAGCCGCACTCATCGGCCTCGGCGGCGTATTCCTGGACCGGCGCGAATGCGCCTGGCCTCCGGACCATCCGCAGGACCCCGCAGAGGTGGCCGACATCCTGGCCGGCTACGCCCAGCAGATGCTGACCGCTGCTCCTGTCGGCAGTTCCTGCGTCGGGGTCGCCGTGGCAGTGCGCGGCGTCATCCGCCACCCCGACGGACTGGTCGGGCTCACCCCCAACATGGGCTGGAAGGACGTCGATCTCGCCGCCGAGCTCGCCGGAAGGCTCCCCCTGGAAACCCCCGTCCTCGTCGCCAACGAGGCCAACCTCGGCGCCCTCGCCGAACACCGGCGCGGTGCCGGCCGCGGCAGCCGGAACCTCGTCTACCTGCACGGCGAGATCGGCATCGGCGCCGGCATCGTCATCGACGGCGAACTCCTGCGCGGCCAGCACGGATACGCCGGCGAGATCGGCCACACCACGGTCAACCCCCATCAGGGCCGGCAGTGCGGCTGCGGCGCCCACGGGTGCCTGGAAGCCGAAGCGGGCGAGCGCGCCCTGCTGGAAGCCGCAGGCCGCGACAGCCGCATCACCGGAATCGACGCGGTGCGGGCGGTGGTCACCGCCGCCGACCGAGGCGATGTCAACGCTCGTGCGGCACTGCACCAGGTCGGGGACTGGCTCGGCATCGGCGTCGCCATCCTCGTCAACCTCCTCAATCCGGACCTGATCGTGTTCGGCGGCACCCTCCGCGACGTCTTCCTCGGCTCCGCAGCGCAGGTCCGCAGCCGGGTGAACACCAGCGCCCTCGCCGCGTCCCGGGCGGACCTGCGCCTGCGTGTCAGCGAACTCGGCAACGACACCGTCCTGATCGGTGCCGCCGAGCTCGCCTTCTCCGAACTGCTGTCGCGACCGCTGGAGACACTGGGCCGTGTGCCGGGTCCGCCTCTCGCCTGACCTGCGGGCTTTGCCCCGCGACGTGAACACCCCTGAGAAGTGGTCCGCCGACCCGCCGACCCGCTACGAAACTTTGGATACGCACAGGTGTTCGTGAATTTCCGGTTCGGGTGACACCGGCGCCGGCGCCGCATGAAGACAGGATCCCTGTGCAGCTCGGAGGTTGTCGAGACGAAAGCTGGAAGGAGAACCCGTTGCCGCTCCTATACGCCGTCGCCGCGGGCGGTGGCAACTCCGCTCCTCCAAGGTGCGGTTGCTCGGCACACCGGTACGACTGCCCGAACACCTCGTCGTCGTACTCACCGACCTCGCCCGTCAGACCGAACCCGTTGCGGCCCGGCTCTCCTGATCGTCCGTCAGGAATTCGGTGATCCGGCGGTTGGTCTCTGCAGGCGCGGCGGTGGGCAGCGCGAAGTGGGTGAGATCGGCGAGGGTCTCGATCCGGGCGTGCGGTACGGCCTTGCGGGCGCGGGCCGCGACCTTCGCCGCGTCGTGGGTGCCACTGCGGCCGGCGAGAAGGACCAGGATCGGGACGCTCAGCGTCGTGGGGTCCGGGCGACGGCCGACGACCAGCTTCCGGTCCGCGAAGCCCGAGACCGCCAGAGCGTAGAGCCGCTTCCAGTCCGGGTCGGTGTCCGTGCCCGCCGTCTCGCGGTCCAGGTAGGCGAGAGCGCGGGTCACCGTCGGGCGGACCAGTACCGGCAGCGACCGCAGGAGGAAGGCGGGGCGGTAGCCGGCGAAGCACTGGGTCGGGTCGAGCAGTACCAGCCGGTCGACCCGCTGCGCGGCGTGCAGGGCGTACGTCAGGGCGATCCAGGCGCCGTAGGAATGGCCCAGCAGGTGCACGCGGGATGCACCGAGGCCGTCGAGCAGCGCGTCCAGCCAGTCCATCAGGTCGGCGGTGGTGCGCAGCGGGCGTCCCTCACGGATGCTGCGGCCGGCGTCGCCGGGGATGTCGACGGCGAGCACCCGATGACGGGTGCCGAGCGCCCGGGCGTTGGCGAACCAGACTGCCCCGGTGGAGCCGCCACCGTGCAGGAGGAGCAGCGGGGTGGCATCGGCGGGCCCGTAGGCATGGATGCGGGTGGTGCCGTACGGGGTGGGAACGTCGATCTCGGTGGTGCCGGCGGGCCAGCGGGCGAGCAGTGCGTCGTAGGCGGCGAAGAACTCCTGGGATTCGGACACGGTGAACTCCTCGGGCATCGTCTCGTTGACCGATTCTCTCGCTTGGCGAGATACTAGCCGAGTGAGCGATAACATCCCCCCAGCGATGCGGCTGGTTCACCTCCTGCGCGCGGTGGCCGTGGAATTCGATCTGCGCGGAGCCGAGTTCGCCGGGCAGAACGGCCTGCACCCGACCGACTTGCGGGCCCTCATCTGCCTGCTCGACGCCGAGCGGGCGGGCGCCACCGTCACCCCGGGACGGCTCGGTGAGGCGCTGCGGCTCAACTCGGCGGGCACCACCGCCCTGCTCGACCGGCTGGAGCGCCTGGGGCTGGTCCGTCGCAAGCGCGACGAACACGACCGGCGACGGGTCCTGTTGACGGTGGACCAGAAGGCCGTCGAGCTGGGCTGGGCCTTCTTCGGCCCGCTCATCGCCGACCTGGTCGAGGCGGCCGAGGACTTCACCCCTGGCGAACTGGACACCGTCCACCGCTACCTGACCGCAGCCCTCCACGCCGCCGCTCCCGCCGGCACCCCCAAGGGCCCCCGGTCGCAGACCCACCCGTAGCAGGGCGCCATCCCGGTCGGGACTTCACCAGCCGCACCGCACCGCCCGCCAGGCATCCGCGCCGACACGGCGTCACCCGGCACAGCAGCACTCGGCACAGCAGTACTCGCCCACCGCACACCACGGTCCGGAGCACCCGAGGGGAAGACCACGAGCAACCGCGCACGCCCATCCGACAGAGGAAGAGGTCGTCGAGTTCGCGGTCCCCGCGATCCTGGCCCGCTGGGCCCGCCGCCGTCGCACGGGCACGCTCGATGAGTGGCGGCCGATGTCCCCCGCCACGTAGCCGCCCGGCACCGCAAGAGTCTCCGCATGAACGGTCCGCAGCAGCCGCACCAGAGGCTCCCAGGTGGCGAAGTCGTAGAGCGCGGGCACCAGGAACCTCCGGGTCGATCCGAACTCCTCGTGGGGTGGCGGAGCGGTGGCCGGGTGCCAGCGGGCCGTGGGGGCTTGTGCCGGATGCGGGTCCGTGCCCGCGGCGGGCTGTGTGGCGCGCCGCCGCGGGCGGCGGGTCAGCGGGGCAGGTTGAAGGTCAGGGACGGGTTGGCGTTGCGGGCCAGGGTGTGGGCGAAGTCGGGCCACCAGGCGCCGGCCGCCGGGTCCTCGACGCCGCCGTACTCGGGGTCGCCCGGTCCGGGGGTGCCTCGGTGGCAGGTGCCGTCGGACTCGCCGATGGTCTTGACGTAGAGGTAGGCGTCGGCCAGGGGCGTGCCGGTGTCGGCGGTGGGGCGGACGCCGATGCCGCGGCCGGGGGCGTTGCACCAGTGTTCGGCGTCGGTGTACTTGCCGGCCGGCGGGATCCACGCGCCGAGGCCGTTGCGGCTGTTGTCGAGGACGTAGTGGGTGAGCTGGTCGGCGGCCGGGGTGCCGACGTTCTGGTCGAACCAGGCGTCGGTCCAGCGCCAGGTGGTGGGGTCGAAGAAGTCGACGGCGTTGCCGGGCAGGCCGTCGTTGGGTGCGGCCGCGGAGTAGTACTGGTTGGCGCACCGGTCGGTGTGGCCGCGGGCCCAGTCCGGGCCCTTGGTGGCGAACCAGACGCACTTGGAGACCCAGGTGCCGTAGCGGTTGAGCTGGTCGGTGGGCTGGTAGTTGGAGACGTTGAGGGCGAGGCCCTGGCTCTGCTCCAGTCCGGCGTCGAGCAGCCGCTGGGCGATGTCGCCGACGGGGCGCCAGTTGCTGCTGCCGGCGTCGAGGTAGACGGAGGTGCCCGGCCTGGCCTCCAGGGTGGTGACGGCCGCCCGGATGTCGGCGATGCGGGCGGTGGTGAGTGTGCCGGTGGGGTCGGTGGTCGCGTCGCAGTCGCGGGGCAGCAGGGCCAGCCCGTCCGGTTCGACGATGACGACGGCCTTGCCGGTGCCGATGCCGTCGGCCACGGCCTTGACCCAGGCGCGGTACTCCTCGGAGGTGTCGGCGCCGCCGCTGGAGTAGAAGCTGCAGTCGCGGCCGGTGACGTTGTAGAGGACCAGGACCGGGACGGTGCGGCCGGCCTGCGCCTTCTGCATGATCTTCTTCACCCGGGCCCCGACCTCGGCCGGGGTGCCGTTGTCCAGCCAGATCGCCTGGGGCCAGGTGGCGAGCATGGCCATCCGGGCCGCGTCGGCGGTGTGGCCGGCCTTGAGGTCGGTCACTGCCTGCCGGGCGGCTCCGGCGTCCGGGTCGACGTAGAAGCGGGTGTCGTGCGGCAGGGCGTGGCCGGCCGCCGGTACCGGTGCAGCCGCGGCTCCTCCGGTGAGGCCTGCGCCGGCCAGGACCGCACAGGCCAGTGGGGCGAGCCAACGGCTCGTTCTCACGGATGTCATGACGAAACGTCTCCTTGTCGGGGCGACGGGGTGGGCAGGGCATGGCGGCCGGGACCGCGTGCACGGCAGCCGGGACCGCGCGCACGGCAGCCGGGACCGCGTGCAGGGCAGGCGCCGCGGGGCGGAAATCCCGAGGCAGGGGACACAGGGTCCACGCGCGCTGCCCATGAACGGAAGCGCTTCCATGCTGCGGGCGATGCAATCCTGCCGGGACCACATCGTGAAGTCGCAGTTCCACCTATGTCAATACGCTTGCATCAGCCCACTCTTCACATGAACATCGGCGCGCTGTACAGTTCGAACTGGAAGCGCTTCCATATGGCCGAGCGTGGAACGCGATACTGTGCAAGGGCATCGAGATCGAGGTGAACGAGGATGACGGACGAGCCGACGCGCCGACGGCCGACCTTGGACGAGGTCGCCGAGCGTGCTGGTGTCTCCCGCACCGCGGCGTCGAGAGCGTTGAACAACGCCCCCAACGTGAGCCGGGGCAAGCGCGACGCCGTCCAGCGCGCGATCAAGGAGCTCGGGTACATACCCAACCCCACGGCCCGGGCTCTGGCGACGCAGCAGGCGGGGGCGGTGGGCCTGATCATCTCCGGGGAGGATCCGGCGGTGCTCGCCGATCCGTTCTACGGGCAGGTCATCGCCGGCGTCGCCGCGGTGCTGGAGGAGGCCGACCTGCACCTGGTGCTGTGCCTGGCCACCTCCACCCGCGGGCAGGTCCGGGTGAAACAGCTGCTGCAGGCCAGGGCGGTCGACGGGGTGATGCTGATGTCCCTGCGCGGGGACGATCCGCTGACCCGGCTGGCCCTGGAGGCCGACGTCCCCGCCGTGTTCGGCGGCAAGCCGCTGCACGGGCAGGTCCCGTACTACGTGGACGTGGACAACGCGAGCGGCGCCAGGGAGGCGACGGACCACCTGATCTCCCTCGGCCGTACCCGGATCGCCACCATCACCGGACTGCTGGACACCGACGTCGGCCGGGCCCGCAGGCGCGGCTACACCGAGGCGCTGACCCTGGCGGGCCTGTCTCCCCACGCGGAGGCCGCCGGCGACTTCACCGAGCGGAGCGGCATCGCCGCCATGGAGTCCCTCCTCGCCCGCGCCCCCGACCTGGACGCGGTCTTCGCCGCCAACGACAACATGGCCGTCGGCGCACTGCGGGCACTGCACCGCGCGGGGCGGTCCGTCCCGGCGGACATCGCCGTGGTCGGCTTCGACGGCCTGACGGCGTCGGAGATCGCCGAGCCGGCCCTCACCACGGTCCGACAGCCCATACAGAGCATCGGCCGGGAGATGACCCGCATGCTTCTCGCGCTGATCGCGGGCGAGAAGCCGAGCCCGCTGATCCTGCCCACCACGCTGATCCGGCGCGACTCCACCTGACCCACCGCCGGCCTCCGGCCGTCCGCGCCGCGCTGTCCGCGGTGCGGTGATCCGGCCTGCCCTCCATGGGGGCAGGCAAGCCTGCTGACCAGGCAGAACAACCTCTTGACAGCCTCCGCCGGAGGCAGCAGGGTTTGACCTCATCCACCTGGGAGCGCTCCCACATACGGCAGGGCCGGGCCTTTCGGCTTCCCTCCGTCCGAGCCCCCGACCCCCCGCGATCGCTCGCCGTGCCCCTCCCGGCGTCGAAGCACGCACCCCCGCGCACCGCGCACACCCCATCCAGGAGATCACCCATGTCCATGCGCCGCCGCTCCCGCAGAACCGCCGCCCTCGTGTCGGCCGCCGCCGTCACCACGCTCCTGGCCACCGGATGCTCCTCCTCCGGCGGCTCGGGCTCGGACGACCCGAACGCGAAGATCACCCTGAGCGTGGGCGACTTCGGCACGTTCGGCTACAAGGAGGCCGGGCTCTTCGACGAGTACACGAAGGCCCACCCGAACATCACGATCAAGGAGAACACCACCACGCAGGAGGGCGACTACTGGACCTCCCTGCAGACCCGCCTGTCGGGCGGCGGCCTCGACGACATCCAGGCGCTGGAGGTGAGCCGGATCGCGCTGGCCACCTCCGACCAGCTCAGCAGCGCCTTCAGCGACCTGTCCAAGGCCCCGGGTGTCGACAAGGACGCCTACCTGCCGTGGAAGTGGCAGCAGGCCACCACCGCCCAGGGCACCACCATCGGCCTGGGCACCGACGTCGGCCCGATGGCGATCTGCTACCGCCAGGACCTCTTCCAGGCCGCCGGCCTGCCCGCCGACCCCGCCGCCGTCAGCGCCCTGTGGGCCGGCGACTGGGCCAAGTACGTCGAGGTCGGGCGCCAGTTCCAGGCCAAGGCACCCAAGGGCACCTACTTCATGGACACCGCCTCCGGCCTCTACAACGGCGTGGTCTCCTCCAGCCCCGAGCAGTACTACAAGAACGGCAAGATCGACTACAAGGACTCCGCCGGCGTCCGCGACGGCTGGAAGCTGGCCACCGACGCGGTCCGGGCCGGTACCACCCAGGGACTCAAGGAGTTCGACACCCCCTGGCAGACCGCCTTCTCCAACTCCACGTTCGCCACCACCGTCTGCCCCTCCTGGCAGCAGGCCAACATCGAGAAGTTCTCCGGCCCCGGCAACACGGGCAAGTGGAACATCGCGCAGGCCCCCGCCGCCGGCAACTGGGGCGGCTCCTTCCTCGCGGTGCCCGCCTCCGGCAAGCACGTCGCCGCAGCCCAGGAACTGGTCGTCTGGCTCACAGCCCCCGAGCAGCAGGCCAGGGTCTTCCAGAAGGTCGGCAACATCCCCGCCAACCAGAAGGCCTACACGCTCGCCGGCGTCACGGACTTCACCAACCCCTACATCGGACCCAAGGCCCCCACCGGGCAGATCTTCTCCACCGCGGCCAAGGCCATCAAGCCGGCCGAGACCGGCCCGCACCACGGCGACCTGCACGGGGCGTTCAGCAACGGCGTGCTGCTGATGGAGCAGAACCACAAGAGCTCCGACGAGGCCTGGGGCGCCACCCTCAAGCAGATCGAGAGCAGCATCCAGTAGCGCCCCCGCGCGCCGTACGGGCGGCGCGGCGGCCCTCCCCCGCCCTGCGGCCCGTACGGCGCCCCTCCCCAGGCAGCCAAGCCCCTCCCCCAGGCAGCCAAAGCCAAGCCCGATCCCGCAACGACGTGACGACCCGCCCGGCCGTCGACACGGCACGGAGGAACCTCTGTGGCAACCATGACCCGCACCCGCCCCGATGAACCGGCCGACTCCCCGCCCACCGGCGCACCGGCCCGCACCAGAAAACCGACAGGCCTGCGCAGCCGTCTGCACCGCTGGGACCACGCGGGCTCGCCCTACCTGTTCGTCGCCCCCTTCTTCGTCGTGTTCGCCGCCTTCGGCCTCTTCCCGCTGCTCTGGACCGGCTGGCTGTCCCTGCACCGGGTCAGCCTCTACAACGTGGACCAGGCCGACTGGGTCGGCCTGCAGAACTACCGCGACCTGCTGTTCGGGCCACCCAGCCACTTCTTCTGGAACGCCCTGCGCAACACGATCACCCTCGGCGTCCTGTCCACCGTCCCGCAGCTGCTGATCGCCCTCGGCCTCGCGCACCTGCTCAACTACCGCCTCCCGGCCCGCGGCTTCTTCCGCACCGCGCTCCTCGCCCCGTACGCGACCTCCGTGGCAGCCGCGACCCTCGTCTTCGCCCTGATCTTCAGCCCCGAGGGAGGCATGGCCAACTGGATGCTCGGGCTGGTGGGAATCGGCCCGATCGCCTGGGAGGCCGGCGCCTGGAGCTCGCAGATCGCCGTCTCCGTGATCGTCATCTGGCGGTGGACCGGCTACAACGCGCTGATCTACCTCGCCGCCATGCAGGCGATCCCCCGCGAGCTGTACGAGGCCGCCGCCATCGACGGCGCCACCCGCTGGCAGCAGTTCCGCCACGTCACGATCCCCGAGCTCCGTCCCACCATCCTGTTCACCGCCGTCGTCTCCTCCATCGGAGCGACCCAGCTCTTCGGCGAGCCCTACCTGTTCGGCGGCCAGAGCGGCCACCAGGGCGGCGCGGACCACCAGTACGAGACCCTCGGCATCCTCATGTACGACCAGGGCTTCCACCACAGCATGCTCGGACGCGCCTCGGCCATCGCCTGGACGATGTTCGGCCTGCTCCTGCTGGTGGGCCTGGCCAACACGCTCATCGCCCGCCGCCTGCGCTCCACCACGTGAGCGGGAAGGACAACACGACCATGACTCCCGCCACCGACTCCTCCACCGCCCACGACCCCTCCGCCCTCCGTGCCGCGGGAACAGCACCCCGCCCGGCCGACCGCCCGGGGACCGCACGCCGCCGACGGCTGCGCTCCCCCGGCGCAGGCGACCAGCACCGGGCCGGCCCGCTCGCCCTGGCCATCCTCGTCCTGGTCGCCCTCGCCTCGCTGTTCCCGCTGTACTGGACCCTCGTCGCGGCCTCCACCGACAGCCACCGGGTCGTCTCCACACCTCCTCCGCTCCTGCCCGGCGGGAACCTGTTCCACAACATCTCCTACGTGTGGAACAACGCCGGAGCACGCGGCATGGGCGTCGCACTCCTCAACTCGACCCTGGTCGCCGGCACCGTCGCACTCAGCACCGTGGCGTTCTCCGTACTGGCCGGGTTCGCCTTCGCCAAGCTCCGCTTCCGCGGCCGCGGCCTCATGCTCGTCCTCGTCGTCGCCACCATGGCCGTGCCCGCCCAGGTCAGCATCGTCCCGCTGTTCATCCTGATGAAACACCTGGGACTGAGCAACCAGCTCGGCGCCCTCATCCTGCCCACCCTGGTCACCGCGTTCGGCGTGTTCTTCATGCGCCAGTACCTCACACAGGCCCTGCCCACCGAACTGCTGGAAGCCGCCCGGATCGACGGTGCGAACTCGCTGCGCGTCGTGTGGCACGTCGTCGTCCCCATCGCCCGGCCCGCCATGGCCGTCCTGGGCATGCTGGTGTTCGTCCAGTCGTGGAACGACTTCCTGTGGCCGATCATCGCGATGAACGGCTCCACCAACCCCACCGTCCAGGTCGCCCTCGCCGGGCTCGGCACCGGCTGGTCCACCGACTGGTCGATCATCACCGCCGGAGCCCTCGTGGGCACCCTGCCCCTGCTCGTGGTCTTCACCGTCTTCGGCCGCCAGATCGTCGGCGGCATCACCCAGGGCGCACTCAAGGGCTGACCGGCCAGCCCGCCGCCGCCCGCACGCCCGCCACACCCCTTGGGAGAACACCCGCCATGACCATGGTCTCGACCCACCCCCGTTCCGTGCGACACGCCTTCCCGCCGGGATTCGCCTGGGGTGCGGCCACCGCCGCGTACCAGATCGAGGGCGCCGTCGCCGAAGGCGGCCGCACCCCGTCGATCTGGGACACCTTCAGCCACACCCCGGGCAAGGTCGCGAACGGCGACACCGGCGACACCGCGGTCGACCACTACCACCGCTTCCGCGAGGACGTGCGGATGATGGCCGACCTCG
>NZ_BPRL01000084.1:0-42255 GCF_045862635.1 Kitasatospora sp. NE20-6 | reverse complement strand
GGGCGCGGCGGCGGGCGCGGGCGCGGCGGCGGGCGCGGGCGCGGCGGCGGGCGCGGGCGCGGCGGCGAGGAGGTCCGTGCCGATCCGCGTGAGCAGCCGTTCGAACCACCGCCGGGGCGGCGCGAACGTGTGGTACGACAGGCTGCCGTACGCGGAGAGCAGCGACCAGCAGAGGAACTCCGCCTGGGCCGGGTCGAGTTCGGGCCTGGCCCGGGCGAGTCCGCGGGCCATCTGCCGGACGTCGCCGCGCAGTTCGCGCCGGAGGGCGGCACGCTGCGCGGCGGGCAGCAGCCGGGCGTCGCGCTGCCAGAGGGTGCCCAGGGCGCGGTGCTCGACGGCGGCGGCGGCGAGGGCCGGGCAGAGCGCGGCGGGCCCGCCGGCGCCCGCGCGGACGGCGGTGCGCAGGGCGGCGAGGTCGGCGGCGACGGCGTGCAGCAGGAGTTCCGGCTTGTTGCGGACGTGCCGGTAGAGCGCGGGGGCGGTGATGCCGACCTCGGCGGCGACGTCCGCCATGGAGACCGCGTGGTAGCCGCGCCGGTGGAACTGCCCCGCGGCGGCGGCGAGGATCTGCGCCCGCCGTCCGGGGGGCCGCCGGACGACCCGGCCGCCGCCGGCGGGCCGGGGCTCGCGTTCCGCTGCCACTGTCTGCCCCCCGTCCGCCGCCGATGACCGCTGCACAGGCTAGCAAGCATTCACTTACTCCTCCCACGACCTGCGAGAAATGAGGGCGCGGACGCTGGACAGCCGAAGCTACCGGCGATTAACTTGTCAGGCGATCAGCCGCCCAACGAAGGGAGCCCGCCGTGCGCCGGACGGTGTTCAACGAGGACCACGAGGCGTTCCGGGAGACCATCCGGGACTTCATCGCCAAGGAGGTCGTCCCGGTCTACGAGAGCTGGGAGGCCGCCGGCCACCCGCCGCGGGACTTCTACCGCAAGCTGGGCGCGCTCGGCGTCTACGGCATCGAGGTCCCGGAGGAGTACGGCGGCGCGGGCGAGAGCGGCTTCAAGTACCAGGCCGTCGTCACCGAGGAGGTCGCCCGGGCGGGCGTGAGCTTCGGCTCCTCCGGCGTGCACACCGGCCTGGTGCTGCCGTACCTGCTGGAGTACGCCGACGAGGCGCAGAAGCGGCGCTGGCTGCCCGGCTTCGTCTCCGGCGACATCATGACGGCGATCGCCATGACCGAGCCCGGCGCGGGCTCCGACCTCGCGGGCATCACCACCACCGCGAAGCTCTCCGAGGACGGCACCCACTACGTCCTCAACGGCGCCAAGACCTTCATCACCGGCGGCGTGCTGGCCGACCTCGTGCTCGTCGTCGCCCGCACCGCGCCGTACGACCCGGCGAACCGCCGCGCGGGCCTGTCGATCCTCTGCGTCGACACGGCCTCCGAGGGCTACGCGGTCGGCCGCAAGCTGCAGAAGATCGGCCTGCGCACCTCGGACACCGCGGAGCTGTCCTTCAGCGACGTCAGGGTGCCGGTCGAGGACCTCCTCGGCGAGGAGGGCAAGGCGTTCACCTACCTCACCCACAACCTGGTGCAGGAGCGGCTCGCCATCGCCGTCGGCGCGTACGCCGCCGCGGCGGCCGCGGTGCGCTTCGCGGTGCAGTACGTGAAGGACCGCAAGGTCTTCGGCCAGGCGGTCGCGGAGTTCCAGAACACGAAGTTCACCCTGGCCGACTGCGAGGCCCAGGTGGTGGCGCAGCAGTCGATGGTCGACCGCGCCCTGGAGCTCTACCAGGCCGGGGAGCTGACGGTCGCGGACGCCGCGGCGGCGAAGCTGTTCTGCACCGAGTCGGCGTCCCAGGTGATCGACAAGTGCCTGCAGCTGCACGGCGGCTACGGCTACATCCTGGAGTACCCGATCGCCCGGCTCTACACCGACAACCGGGTCTTCCGGATCTACGGCGGCACCAGCGAGGTCATGAGGACGATCATCGCGAAGTCGCTCGGCCTGTAGGCCCCGCGGCCCGCAGTTCCTCCCGCGGTGCGACGGCGGCGGCGGGCGCACCCGTTCGGGCGTGCCCGCCGCCGTTCGCCCCCCCGCCTCAGTTGGACGAGGCCCGGCCCTGGGAGCGCCAGGCCTCCATGCCCGCCAGCGAGGCGGCGCGCGCCTGGTTCACGGCCCGTGCGGCCCGCTCGCTCGGCGGGGTGTCCAGCTGCTGCATCCAGTCGCGGCCGGCCGAGGCGAGCGTGGCCGCGAGGATCGCCGCGCCGGTCAGCGAGAGCACCGCACCGAACCCGGTGAGGACCGCGCCGGTGACCAGCATGCTGCGGTTGACATTGAATCCGTTGAACTTCTGGTTGGTCGCCATGCCTCCACGATCGGGCCGCCCTGCGCGGCCCGCACGCCGGACGGCCCGGGCGGGTGCGGGTGCGGCGGGGCGGCCGTCAGGTGTCTCATGGATCTGGCCCTGTCCGCCCGCAAGGAGGCCGCGATGACCGCCCCCGTCCGCGTCGACCTCGGCGCCCTCGCCGACCAGCACTCCGCGCTCGCCGCGGAGAGTCCGCACGGCCGCAGCGCCCACCTGCTGCTGCACGACGGCGTGCTGCGGCAGACCGTGATCGCCCTGACCGCCGGCAGTTCGCTGGACGAGCACAACGCGCCGGTCGCGGCCAGCATCCAGGTGCTCCGCGGGCGGGTGTCGCTGACCGTCGCGGGCCGCCGCCAGGAGGCCGCCGCCGGTGAGCTGCACGGCGTGCCGCAGGAGCGGCACGGGCTGCTCGCCCACGAGGACTCGGTCGTCCTGCTGACCGCCGTCACCGCCTAGCCGGGCAGCACGGCGCCGCCGACCATCTGCAGGCCGCGCAGGAACGCCGCGCCGTCCGGTGCGGAGTCCGGGGCGAGGGCCCACTGCGCGGCGAGCCCTGCGAGCAGTGCCTGGTAGAAGGCGCCGCGGGTCAGCTCCTCCGGGGTGTCGGGCACCTCGGGCAGGCCCTGGAACATCGCCGAGAGCCCGAGCCGGGCCTCCTTCTGCGCCGGGCCGAGGATCTGCCGCAGCTCGGGCGAGTGCTCGACCTGCGCGAGGATCTCGAACTGCACCCGCCACAGGCCGCGGTGCTCGGTGAAGCTCTGCAGCACCCTGTCCCACGTGGCGACGAAGCGCTCCTGCGGGTCGGTGCCGGTGTCCGGTGCGCCGAGCACGCGGCCGAGCTCGTCGCCCCACTCCGCCATGGCCGCCATCAGCGCCTCGGTGAGCAGGGCGTCCTTGGAGCCGTAGTGGTAGCCGATGGCCGCCAGGCTGACGCCGGCGGCGGAGGCGATGTCGCGGGCCGTGGTCCGGCCGTAGCCCTTCTCCAGCAGGCAGCGCTTGGCGCCCGCCAGGAGGTCCTCTCGATTTCCCATGCCCCGATGGTACGGCCCGCCTGGACGTTCGTCTTGGACGGGTGACCCACACATATGAATTAGACGCTTGTACTAGACGCACGTGTCACACGTCCGTACAGTTCCTGCCATGACCACCCCCCACGGCCGCGCCGGCCGACGTGAATGGACGGGCCTCGCCGTCCTGCTCCTGCCGACCCTCGTCCTGACCATGGACATGGGGGTGCTCTTCTTCGCCGTCCCGTTCATCTCCACGGACCTGCGTCCGAGCGGCACCCAGCAGCTGTGGATCCTCGACATCTACTCGTTCCTGCTCGCCGGGCTGCTCGTCCCGATGGGCGCCCTGGGCGACCGGATCGGCCGGCGGCGGCTGCTCATGCTCGGCGCGGGCGGCTTCACCGTCGCCTCGCTGCTCGCCGCCCACGCGGACGGGGCCGGCCAGCTGATCGCCGCGCGGGCCCTGCTCGGGGTCGCCGGGGCGACCCTCATGCCCTCCACGCTGGCGCTGATCCGCAACATGTTCCACGACCCGCGGCAGCGGCAGGCCGCGCTCGGCGCGTGGAGCGGCGCCATGATGGGCGGCGCCACCCTCGGCCCGGTCGTCGGAGGCCTCCTGCTGGACCACTTCTGGTGGGGCTCGGCCTTCCTCGTCGCCGTACCGGTGATGCTGCTCGTGCTCGCCGCCGCCCCCACCCTGCTGCCCGAGTACCGCACCGCCCGGCCGGGCCGCTTCGACCTGGTGGGTGCCGCCCTCGCGATCACCGCCGTGCTCCCCGCGGTCTACGGCATCAAGAACCTCTCGGTGGACGGCCCGCACCCGCTGCCGCTGGCCGCGCTCGCCCTCGGCCTGCTGTCCGCGGCCGGCCTGACCGTCCGTCTGCGCACCGCCGCCCACCCGCTGGTCGACCCCGCGCTGTTCCGCATCCGCAGCTTCACCGGCGCGATCACGGTGAACACGGTGGCGATGTTCGCCCTGATGGGCTTCACCCTCTTCACCTCGCAGTACCTGCAGCTGGTCAGGGGCATGAGCCCGCTGAGCGCCGCACTGTGGGCGCTGCTGCCCTCCGTCGGGGTGGGCGCGGCGGTCGGCGCCGTGGGTGCCCTGGCCGGACGCGTCCGGCCCGCGCCGCTGATGACCTGCGGGTTCCTCGTCGGCGCGGCCGGGTTCGGCCTGATGGCGCTGGTCCGGCCGGACTCCCCGCTCTGGCTGGTCCTCACCGCCGCCGGCGTGATCGCCGCAGGCACGGTCGGCACCTCGACGCTCACCGCCGAGATGGTCGTCTCCGCCGCGCCGCCGGAGCAGGCCGGATCCGCCTCCGCCACGTCCGAGACCGCGACCGAACTCGGCAGCTCGCTCGGCATCGCCCTGCTCGGAGCGGCGGGCGCCGCGGTCTACAAGGCCCGGCTGGACGGCGGCCTGCCCGCCGGGGTGACCGGCGACGCCGCCCGCGCCGCGCAGGACACCCTCGGCGGTGCCGTCACCGTGGCCGCCCGGGCCGGCGGCCCGGCGGGCGGCGAACTGCTGGCGGCGGCGCGGTCCGCCTTCACGGACGGCATGCACCTCGCCGCGGTGGCCGGGCTGGTCGTGCTGGTGGGCGCCGCGATCGCGGCGGCCCGGCTGATGCGGCACCTGCCGGCCGGCCCGGTGGCCGGGACCGGCTCCCCGGGGACGGCGCCGGCGGTCACCGCGCCCGCGCCCGAACCCGCCGCGACGGCCGCGGCCGCCTGACCGCCGGACGCCGGGGAGGAGCCGCGAACTGCGGTTCCTCCCGCTCCGGCCTGCACCCCGAGGCTCGCAAGTGGTCCAGACCACCACCGGAGAATCACCTGCATTTTGACCACGGTTTCCGGACCGGTGTATACGTTCGCCGACTCGGCCAGGCATACTGGCCGGAGCCGGGCAGATCGGTCCGGTGTTCCACAAGCGACGAGAAACTCCTCGGAAGGACCGGTGGTCAGGGATGTTCCGTAACGGTCTCGAGCCCTGGCACATCCTCGTGATGGTGGCAGTGCTCGTCCTGCTGTTCGGCTCGAAGAAGCTCCCGGAGATGGCGCGCGGGCTCGGCAAGTCCATGCGCATCCTCAAGGCGGAGACGAAGGCGCTCCGCGAGGACGACGCCCCCGCCGAGGCCCAGAACACCACCGCCGCGTCGACCCCGGCACCGGCGCCCGCCGACCAGGCGCGCCCGGCCGTGAACCCGACCAGCATCACCACGGCGGCCGAGACCACCACCAAGTCGGCCCACACCGCCTGATTTTCCCCCGGAGCCGCCGGTGCGTCATCTGACGCACCGGCGGCTCCGGCGTTCTCCCGACTGGCCCGCACCTCCGAGCCGGTGTCTGCTGAGGAGCAGAGACCCACCAGCGGAGGCGCCGATGGCCAGCGACACCCCCGACGGACCACCCGCCGGGGCGGCCGCCGCCCGCCCGCGCCGCCACCCGCTGCGCTCGGCCCTGGCCGTCGTGCTGATCCTCGCGGCCGCCCTGCTCACCGCGCCCGCCGTCGTTGCCGCCTGGGCCGCCTCCGAGATCGACGACACCGACCGCTACCTCGCCACCGTGGCCCCGCTCGCCCGGAACCCCGCCGTCCAGGCCGCGGTGACGGACCGGGTGACCACCGCCGTCGTCGACCGGCTGCCGGCCGACCTTCTCCCCGGCGCGACCGGCGACAACCCGCTCGGCGACCTCCTCCAACAGTTCGCCCCGGCCCTGGGCGCCGGGCTCGCCGGCCTCGTCCACGGCCTCGTCCGGGACATCGTCACGAGCGACGCCTTCCCCGCGATCTGGACGGCGGTCAACCGCGACGCGCACGCCGCCCTGGACGACGCCCTCGCCGGACGCGACGGCGCCGTCACGATCACGGACGACACCGTCACCCTCGACCTCGCCCCGGTGGTCGAGCAGGTCAGGGCCGGGCTGGTCGCCGACGGGGTGGCCGCCGCCGCCGCGATCCCCGACGTCGACGCCACGTACACGCTGGTGCGCTCCGACCGGGTCGGCGCGACCCGGGACGTACTCCGTCGGCTGGCGGAGTACGGCTTCCGGGTGCCGGTGTGCGCGGTCGCCTGCGCGCTGGCCGGCGTGCTGTGCGCGGTACGCCGCCGCCGGGCGCTGACGGCCGCCGCACTCGCCATGGCCGCGGCGGCGGCCGCCCTCGGCACCGCCCTGGTGCTCCTCCGCGGCCGCTACCTCGACCGGCTGCCCGCCGACGTCGACCGGGCCGCCGCGGCCGCGGTGTACGACGCCCTCGTCCGCCACCTGCACGGCGCCGTCCGGACGGTGGTGGTGCTCGGCGTGATCGTCGCCCTCGGCGCCTGGCTCGGCGGCCCCGGCCGCGCCCCGCGGCAGGTGCGCGGGCGGTGCCGGGCCGGCCTGGGACGGGTCCGCACCGCCGTGGGCGCGACCGGCGCGCGGCCCGGGCCGGTCGGCCGCTTCGTGCACCGCCGCAAGCCCTGGCTCTCCGCGGCCGCGGTGGCCGCGGCCGCGGTCGTGCTGGTGCTCCGGCCGTACCCGACGGCGCTCGTGGTGCTCGGGCTCGCGGCGGCCCTGCTCGTGGTGCTCGCCGTCCTGGAACTGCTGGACACCGGCGGGCCCGGCGCCGCGGGGCCGACGGCCGGAAAGGAGGCCCGGTGACGAAGTTCGGCCACTACGTGCGCGGTGCGCTGGTGCTGCTCGGCGGGCCGGTGCTGATGCTCGTCGTGTGGTTCACCGTGCCGCTCCAGATCTTCGGGCCGCACAACCCCGTGCTCAGCTGGACGGCCTTCGCCGTGGCCCTGCTGGGGCTGGCCGCCCTCCTGCTCCGGCAGATCTGGGCGGAGCTGTCCGGCCGCACCGACCGCCACCCGGTGGTGGGGATCTCCCTGCTGATGGTCGCCTCGATGCTCGTCTTCGCCACCTGCTACCTGGCGCTCGCCCGCGACCAGGGGCAGTTCTCCGGGCAGCTGACCACCCGGATCGACGCGCTCTACTTCACCGTGATCACGATGGCCACCGTCGGCTACGGCGACATCACCCCGTCCGGCCAGGAGGCCCGGTCGATGGTGATGCTGCAGATCCTCTACACGCTGATCTTCCTGACCGCCGGCGCCACCTCCATCGGACGACGGACCCGCATCGTCATCGGCCGCCGCCTCGGCCACGAACCGCCGGACGGCCCGTCGCGGACGCCCTGACGGCCGGCTCAGTCGGCCTTCTGGTGCGCCGCCGCCACGAGCGCGGTCAGCCGCGTCTGCCAGCTCTGGTACGTCGCGGTGGGGATCGCGTGGCGCCGGGCGAGGTCGCGGACGGTCCGCTGGGCGGCCTTGAGCCTGTCCTCCGCGGTGTCCCACTCCCCGTCGTCCATCGCCTCGGCGGCGTCGTCGAGGCTGCGGAGCAGCGCCGCCTTGCGGTCGCGCTCCTTGCCGGCGTCCGCCCGGGCGACGTCGGCGCGGAGCCCGGCCAGCACGGCCTCCGGGCCCGGGCGGGCCGACGGCGAGGCCGAACGCGCGGGACTGCTGCGGACCGTGCTCGGCGACGGCGCGGCGGCCGGCGCGGCCGGGGCGGGCCCGGAGGACACCGCCCCGGCCGCGCTCGGGGTGGCCGCCGCGGCCGTCCCCTCGCCGGAGGGACCGCCGAGCGCGAACGCGACGACCGCCGCGGTGCCGCCCAGCACGGCGGCGCCGGCGCCGACCAGCAGCCAGGGGCTCCGCCGGCCGCGCGGCGGGACGTCGTCGTACCGGTGCGGCGCACCGGCGGGCATCTCCACCGGGGGCAGCAGCGAGGTGTGCTGCTGCTCGGCGTAAGGCCCGGCGTGCTGCTGCGGGAAACCGCCGGGCTGCTGCGGGAAGGCCATGGGCGGGACGCTCGGCAGCACCTGGGTGGCGGAGCCGAGCAGCTCCGCGGTGCGGTCCGGCACGGCCCCCGCGGGGACGGCGCCCAGCAGCTCGGCGCGGGCCGCGGCGGCCGTGGCCGGGCGGTCGGCGGGGTCCTTCGCCAGCAGCCGCATGATCGCCACGTCGAGCTCCGGCGGGATGCCCGCCCGGCGGACGGACACCGGGGCGGGCTGCTCCCGGACGTGCTTGAAGGCGATGGCCACCGGCGTGGCGGCGGTGAACGGCGGCTCGCCGGTGAGCATCTCGGCGAGCACGCAGCCGACGGCGTAGAGGTCGGAGCGGCCGTCCAGGGGGGAGGCGGTGGCCTGCTCCGGCGAGAGGTAGGCGGCGGTGCCGAGCACCGCGGCGGTCTGGGTGAGCTGCTGACCGGCGGAGGAGTTCGCCCGGGCGATGCCGAAGTCGACGACCTTCACCCCGCCGTCGTCGGTGATCATGATGTTGCCCGGTTTCACGTCGCGGTGCACCAGCCCGGCGCCGTGCGCCACCTCCAGCGCCTCGCAGACCGCCGCGGCGATGCCCACCGCGCGGTCCACCGGCAGCGGACCCAGCTCGGCGAGCAGGCGGCCCAGGGTCCGGCCCTGCACCAGCTCCATGACGATGTACGGCGAGCCGTGGTCGACCCCGGAGTCGAAGACCATGACGATCCGCGGGTGCACGAGCATCGCGGCCAGCTGGGCCTCCCGGCCGAACCGGTCCGCGAAACGGGGGTCGTCGGCGAGACCGCCGTTGAGCACCTTCACCGCGACCTGGCGGCCGAGCTGGTGGTCGACGGCCCGGAAGACGGTGGCCATGCCGCCGACGCCGAGTATCTCGACCAGTTCGTAGCGCCCGTTCAGTGCGCGTCCGATCACCGGTCCAGCTCCTCTCGTCGGTCGGACGGCCGGTCGGCCGCCTGCTGCACCCTAGCGGCCCGGGCGCCGGCCGACGCAGTCCGGCAGGCCCGCACAGGCGCCCCGCGGCCGGTGCCCGCGGAGCCGGGCGGCCGGTGGACACGGGGGAATCCACCGACCGCCCGGCGGTCGCGACTGCCCTCGGGCAGGAACCGGACGGGAGGCAGGACCCGGGGGAGTCCCACCACCCGCCCGGGGCGGTCCCGGGGGGCCGATGGGTACGGGGGGACCCACCGGCCCCCCGGAGTTCGGGGGGTACTGCTGGTCGTACGGCACCGGGCGGCCGACGGTTCCGGGGGGTACCCGCCGGCCGCCCGGTGGATCAGGGGTCACCGCACGGCGGCGCCTGCGCTGCCGTCGGTGAGGTCCGGGCGGGCCGGCTCGGCCGTCCGCCGGCTCTTCGTCGGGGACGGGGTCGGGGTCGGGGTGGCCTGCTGTCCGCCGGAGCCGCTGCCCGTGGTGGCGGCCGGGCTGCCCGCCGCCGGGGCTGCGGACTCCGCGGCCACGGCGTGCACGGCCCGGCAGTACGCCACCACCTTCGACTCCTTGCCCGCCGCGGCGACCAGCGGCGCCATCGACGGGTCGGCCAGCAGCTCCCGCAGCTTGCCGCCGGCCGCGGTCCGTACGGCCAGCTCCCGGCAGAGCCCGGCGAGGTCCGCGGGCCCCGCAGCGGGGGAGGCCGACGGCCCGGAACCCGCCGACGGGCCGGAGGTGCCGGGGGTGCCCGGGGCGGACGCCCCGGCGGACCGGCCGTCGGTCCGGACGGGCCCGTGGCCGGAGGAGGCGGACGGGCCGCCCTGCGGGGTGCGCACCACCGCCGGGCCGCCGCCGAGCACCCGCGGCAGACCGCCCGTGCCCGCGGCCACCGCCACGCCGCCGACCGCGGTCACGGCGAACGCCGCGACGAGGGCCTTCACGGTGAAGGCCCTCCTGCGCGCGGTGTCCGCCATCGCTGCTCTCCCGGGGTGCGGTTCAGGACTGCGACGAGCCTCCCGGAAGGCCGCCACGGCCTGTTCCTCCCCGGGCAGGACGCCGCCGGCCGCCGGGGCGGCGACAGCGGCGAGCAGCCCGGCGAGGGCCGCGTGCCCGGTGAGGGAGTCCGCACCGGCCTCCGGGCCGACCGGGCCGCCCCCGAGCAGCTGCTCGGCGGTGTCGCGGTCGATCCGGCGGGATCGGTTCTTGCTCATCTCATGTCCTTCAGCGTCGCGGCCCGCGCCGGTGTCACACCCCGCGGAGAATTTTTTCCGCCGGTCTGCTGCCGGGGCACCCCGGCGGCCGCCCCGCCCGCCTGGTCGAGCAGCGAGGCCAGCCGTTTCAGGCCCCGGTGGGCGGCCATCCGGACGCTGCCGGGGCGCTTGCCGAGCACGTCGGCGGCGCTCTGCGCGTCGAGGCCGAGCAGCACCCGCAGCAGCACGGCCTCGGCCTGGTCGCGGGGCAGCCGGGCGACCAGCGCGAGCGCGTCGGCGGTGGCCACGCCCGCGAGGGCGCTGCCCGCGGTGTCCTCGGCGGCGGCGAGGTCCGCCAGGTGCTCGACCGGGAGGTCCGCGACCGGGCGGCGGCGGTGCCGGCGGAGGTGGTCCATGGCGCGGTTGCGGGCGATGGTGGCGGCCCAGCCGCGGAATCCGTCGCCGTCGCCGCGGAAGGAGCGGAGGTCGCGGGCGATCTGGAGCCAGGCCTCGGAGGCGATGTCCTCGGCGTCCTCCGCGCGGCCGCCGACCAGCACGCCGAGGTAGCGGAGCAGGCCCGGCTGGACGGCCCGGAAGAGCAGCCGGAACGCCTGCTCGTCACCCCCCTGCGCGGCCTGGACGGCATCCGTGAGGTCGGGCCGTGGGCCCGGGCCGGCATGGTCGGGCGTGCGCCCGCCGCCACCCGGCCCGTCGTGGTCTGCACTGTGCACCCGCCCCATCATGGGCCATCCGGGCGAGGCCGGGGGCGTAGGGGCGGGATCGGCCCGACCGGGCCGGAGGACTGCCCCGACCAGGACCAATGTCCTGTCAGCGGCTGCCGTTCGCCTGCGGCCGCCGGGGGATGCCGCTGCCTACGGTGGCAGTGGGCCCCGAGCGGCCCCTCCCCCGGCCCCGACCTCAGGACACGTGATGACCTCTGCCCGGACGCTCTTCGCGGACGGCATGCGCGACCACCTCGCGCCCGCCCTCCGCGCCCTGGGCCTCTCCGGCGGTCGGCACGGCTTCACCCTGCCGGACGAGGACCACTGGGCCCTCCTGGGCGTGGAGATCGGCGCCGCCGACGACCGGCTCGTGCGCTACACCGTCACCCTCGGTCTCACCCGCAAGGCCGACTGGTCGGCCGCCCGCCCGGGCCGCGCACCGCGCACCGAACCCGGCGCCGTCACCGGACTGGAGTGGTGGCACACCCGGATCGGCGCGCTGATGCCGGTGGGCGGCGAGGTCTGGTGGGAGATCGTGCCCGGCCCGCGCTGGCAGGTCGCGGTCGAGGACACCGTCGCGGCCGTCCGCCACTACGGGCTGCCGGAGCTGCTGCGGCGGCTGGAACGGACGGCGGGCACCGAGACCTACCTCGCCGCCGCCGAGCTGGTGGACGTCAACGAGGCGCTGCGGCTCGCCGAGGTCGCCCCGATCCACCGGTCCGAACTCGCCGACAAGGCGCTGGTGCTGCACGGCGTCTGGCACCCCGCCGACGTGGTCGCGCGCGAGGTGCTGCGGGGCGCCGCGACCGGGTTCCTCTCCGTCCACGACGAGCGCTTCGCCGCCGTCCACTGCCGGGACGCCCGCGGCACGCTGCTGTGGACCTTCGACCGCGACGGACGGCCCGGCCGCACCGGCGTGTGACGCATCCGTCCCCGGCCGGCCGTGGGCACGGGAACCGTCGGGCGGCCGCCGGGAGTCTGATCATCGGGGGCGCCGCACGATGCGGCACCCCCGGATCGGCGAGGGGGAACGGGGACATGACGGACGATCGACATCTGGTCTGGGACGGCTGCCTGAACGTGCGCGAGCTGGGCGGCCTGCCCACCGGCGACGGACGGTGGACCCGTCGGGGGGCCGTCGTCCGCGCGGACAACCTCGACCGCCTGACCGCCGAGGGCTGGGTCGCCCTGCAGGCCCACGGCATCCGCACGGTGGTCGACCTGCGCAACGAGGAGGAGTACCGGCCGCTGCTGGAACGGCCCGACGGGATCGGCCTCGTCCGGGTGCCGCTCGACGAGCTGGCCGGACCGGACTGGTGGGCCCGGTTCGGCGGCCTGGACGGCACACCGCTGGCGTTCCGCCCGTACCTCGACCACTGCCGGCAGGCGGTGGCCGACGTGGTGGCCGCGGTCGGCCGCGCGGAGCCGGGCGGCGTCGTCGTGCACTGCGGGGCCGGACGCGACCGGACCGGCCTGGCCTCGCTCGTCCTGCTGTCGGTCGCCGGGGTCCGGGCCGACGCGATCATCGACGACTACCTGCTCAGCACGGCGAACCTGCGCCCGCTGTGGGGGATGCTCGGGCGGCCCGACGAGGCCGCCGCGATCGAGGCGGTGCTCGACGGGGCCGGCACCACCGCGGAGGCGGCGCTGCGCGAGACGCTGGAGGAGTTCGAGCCGGTGGCGTACCTGCCGGCCGGAGACGCGGCCGCCGTGCGCGCCCGGCTGCTCGGCTGACCCCGCCCGGCCCGGGCGGGGCGGGCCTGGGCGGGGCCGCCGGACGGGCCGCCGGGGCCGCCCGGGGTCAGAAGCCGGAGACCGGGCTGGTCACCGTGCGGACCCGGCCGTCGGCCCGCGCCGCGAGGCCCGCGGAGAGGCGCAGCGACCGGGCCGGGCCGAGCAGGCCGAGCGCCTCGTCGACCCCGGCCCAGCGGTGGTGGTCGAGTTCGCCGACCGGGAGGGTGATCGGCGTGTCGGCCGGGATCGTGCCCAGGTCGAAGAGGAAGTGGCAGGCCGGGTGGTCGAGCTCGGCGGAGGGGTTGGTCCAGGCGACGGCGAGCAGTTCGCCGGCCTCCTTCTCGATGCCGGTCTCCTCCAGGAGTTCGCGCGAGGCGCACTGCTGCGGGTTCTCGCCGACGTCGACGGTGCCGCCGACGAACTGCCAGTGCTCCCGGTACCCGGCCTTGACGATCAGCACCCGGCCCTCCGGATCGGTGATCAGGCAGCCGGCGGCCGCGTAGACCCGGGGCAGCGAGGCGAGCCACTCCTCGCGGCTCTGCAGCAGCGGGCTCTGCGGCGACGGGGTCTGCTGCGACGGGGTGTCGGACATCTGCACTCCTCCGGTCGGGGGCGGCCGCCCCTCCGACGGCGCGCGGCCCCACTCTTCCGCATCGGCGCGCGGCCGCGCCCCTGCCGTGGCGGCGGGGGCGCGGCCGGGGCGTCCTCCCGGGGTGCGGTCAGTGTGCGGAGTGCCTCTCGGCGCCACGGTGCCGGTGGCCCGGCAGTTCGACGTGGTGGGCGGCGCCGTTCATCGGCCCGGCCGTGCCGTCCGTGCGGCGGCCGCCGTGGCTGAACGCGTCGTCGCCGAAGTACGGCGTGCTGCGTGCGGCGGCCGGCCCGTCGGTGTGGAGCTGTGGGGCGAGCGGGCCCGGGGTGCCCGCCATGCCGCGGCGTTCGAGGATGTCCTGGGTGCCGCGACGGAGCCTGGTCATCTTGCCGCTGGGGCTCTTGGTCATGGTCCGTCTCCCTTCGGCGACCGGGCCGCCCCGCCGGGGGCCGCGGGGCTCGGGAGACCAGCCGCACGGGGTGTTATGTCCGTATTTTAGGCTCTTCACTCCCCCTGGCACGGTCACGGTCCGACGACCCGCCCTCCCGGTGCCGCGCCGTGTGGGAGCATGCCGCGTGGCCACGCTGACCCCCGTCGACGATCTGCGGACCGCCCCCGCGACGCCGCGAGCCGGACGCGTGCGGCACCCCGCCGCCATGACCCGTGCCCTCGTCGGCCTCGCGGGCGTCGGTCTCCTCCTCCTGCTCGCGCAGTACGCCCAGGGCACCGCGGGCGGGCTCGACGCGGACGTCGCCGAGGGCACCGGCCTCCTGCCGCGCCCGCCGGAGCGGCTGGTGGCCGCGTTCGGCGCCGCCGCCCTGCTGCTCGTCCCCCTGGCCTTCGCCGTCGACCGGCTGCTGCGACGCGCCGGGCGGCGGATCGCCGACGGGGTGCTGGCCGCCGTCCTCGCCTACGCGCTGTCGCTCACCCTCGACCTCGCGGTGGGCGGCCTGACCGCCCTCACCCACCCCTCCCCCGGCGGTTTCGGCCGCACCGACCCGGTGTACGGGCACCTCGCGCCGGTGCTGGCCTTCATGACGGCCGTCGGCGCGGGCGGCCTCCCGCGCTGGCGCACCGCCCTCGCCGCGACGCTCACCGCGGCGGGCCTCTCCGGCCTGCTCACCGGCTACGCCACCCCGCTCTCCGTCGTGCTCGCCCTCCTCGTCGGGTGGACCGCCGCGCACACGGTCACCTGGGCCCTCGGCGAGCCCACCCGCGAGCCGTCCGAGCTGCAGCTCTGGGTCGCCCTGCGCAACGCCGGCACCCGGCCCAACACGATCCGGGTGTCGGGCACCTGCTGCTATTTCGTCACCCAGCACCAGGACCGCCCCGACCTGGACGTCCGGCTGCTCGACCGCCGGTCCGGCGCCACCGGGCTGCCGCACCACGTATGGCAGCTGCTGCGGCTGCGCACCGCACCGCTCCCGCTCGGGCTGCGTCCGCTGCGTGCCGCGCTGGCCCACCAGACCCTGCTCGCGCACGCCGCGGCCGCCGCGGGCGTGCGCACCCCCGAGCCCCTCGCCGCCGCCGAGCTCGGCCCGGACTCCGCCCTGGTCGCCTACCGGCACCTGCCCGGCCGGCCGGTCGGGCAAGTGCCGCCGGCCGAGATCACCGACACGGTGCTGGCCGACGCCTGGCAGCAGCTGCGGTTCCTGCAGCGCCGCTGCATCGCCCACCGCGCCCTCACCCCGGACGCCGTCCGCCTCGGCGACGACGGCCGGGTGCAGCTGACGGAGCTGGCCCACGGCGAGATAGCCGCCGGCGAGCTGCTGCTCCGCCTCGACGTCGCCGGGATGCTCACCGTGCTGGGCCTGCGGGCCGGTGCGCGGCGCGCGGTCGCCACCGGCATCGCGGTGCTCGGTCCGGCCGCGATCGGCGCCGCACTGCCGCTGCTTCAGCCCATCGCCCTGCCGCGGGCCACCCGCGAGGCACTCGCCCGGCAGCCCGAACTCGCCGCGGGCATACGGGCGGAAGTCCTGCGGCACCGCCCGCAGGCGCCGGTGGAGCCGGTACGGCTGGAGCGGCTGCGTCCGCGCACCCTCGCCACCGTGGCGGCGGGCATGGCGGGCGGCTACCTGCTGCTGCAGGCGCTGTTCGGCGCCGGCCTCGACTCGTTCCGGGCGGTCGCGGAGGCCGATCCGCTGTGGCTGGCCGCGGCGGTGCTCGCGGCGGCGGGCAGCTACCTGGCGGCCACGCTGGGCTTCGTCGGCTTCGTACCGGAGCGGATCGGGCTGCGCAGCGCGCTGGCCGCCCAGGTCGCCGGATCGTTCGTGAAACTCGTGTCGCCCGGCGGGGTGGGCGGGGTCGCCCTCAACACCCGTTTCCTGCAGTGCAGCGGCATCCCGACCGCGCAGGCGCTGTCGAGCGTCGGTGCCGCCCAGCTGCTGGGGCTGGTGCTGCACCTGCTCCAGCTCGCCCTCTTCACCACGATGATGGGCCTCGGGCCGCAGACCGACCTGCCCGACCCGGCCTGGCTCGCCGCGGGTCTCGGCCTCGTCGCGGCCGTGCTGCTGTCGGCCCTGGCGGTGCCGTGGCTGCGGCGGCGGCTCGTCGGCCTGCTGCGGCCGCTGCGTGCCGAGGTGCTGCCGCGGCTGCTCGACCTGCTGCAGCAGCCCGGCAAGCTGGCGGCGGGCGTCGCGGGCCAGCTGCTGGTGTCGATGGCGTTCGTGGTGTGCCTGTACTGCTGCGCGCTGGCGGTCGGGGCGCGGCCCGCGTTCAGCGCCGTCGCGGTGGTGTTCCTCGCGGGCAACGCGGCCGGTTCGGCCGCCCCCACGCCCGGCGGTGCGGGCGTGGTGGAGGGCCTGCTGACCGAGGGCCTGGTGCACACCGGCGGCATGGACCAGGGCAGCGCGTTCGCCGCGGTGATGCTGTTCCGGCTGCTGGTCTTCCTGCTGCCGGTGCTGCCGGGCTGGCTGGCGTTCACGTGGCTGCAGCGCCGCCGGGCGCTCTGAGCGGTCCCGGGCACGGGCACGGGCACGTGCACAGGCGCGGGACCGGGCGCGGCGCGGGTCAGTCGCGGTAGTCGTCCTCGTCGTCGAGCGCGACCACCAGGGACTGCTCGACGGCGTCGCCGTCGTCCGCCTGGCGGGCTCCGAGGGCCCGCCGCTCGCGCAGCTGCTCCAGCTCGTCGACCTGCGGCTCGGCCACCTCGCGCTCCTCGTCCTCGGCCTCCAGCACGGCGGGCGACTCCTCGTCGTAGTCCTCGGGGAACTCCGGGTTCTCTGGGTTCTCGCGCATGGCGCCAGTATCCGCCGCGGACCGGCCGCGCGCGCCCCGTCGGCCGGGCACCGGCGTGGCGGGGGCGGAGAGGGACGGGGGCGGGGCGGAGGCGGGGCCGGACGGGGGCGTCAGATCCGCCCGGCCCGCCGCTCCGCGGCGAGGAGCCACAGCAGGTAGCCGCCGCCGAGCACGCCGGTCACCACGCCGACCGGCAGCTGGTGGCCCGCGACGAGCCGCTGGGCCGCGAAGTCGGCGGTGACCATCAGCGCCGCGCCGGTGCACAGCGAGACCGCCAGGTTGGGGCCGGGCGAGCGGGTGAGCCGGCGGGCCAGCTGGGGTGCGGTCAGCGCGACGAACGAGACCGGCCCGGCGGCCGCGGCGGCGAGCGCGGCGAGCAGCACGGCGGCGGCGAGCAGCAGCAGCCGCAGCCGCCCGACCCGGACGCCCAGCGCGGTGGCGGCGTCGTCGCCGAGTTCCAGGCCCTGCAGCGCCCGGCTGCAGCCGAGCAGCACCACGGGCACGAGCACGGCCGTCACGGCGAGCAGCGGCAGGGCGTCGTCCCAGCCGCGGCCGTCGAGGCTGCCGGTGAGCCAGAGCACCGCGCGGGCGGCGTCCATGAGCTGCGCCCGGGTCAGCAGGTAGCCGTTGACGCCGCTCAGGACGGCGGCGGTGCCGATGCCGACCATGATCAGACGGCCGCCGTGCAGCCCGCCGCGCCAGGACAGCGCGCAGACCGCGGCCCCGGTGACCAGACCGCCCGCGACGGCGCCCCCGGCGAGCGCGAGGCTGCTGCCGCCGGCCACCACGACGACGAGGGCGCCGGTCGCGGCGCCCTGGGTGAACCCGAGGACGTCCGGGCTGCCCAGCGGGTTGCGCACGAGCGACTGGAAGAGCGCCCCGGCGAGGGCGAGGGCGGCGCCGACGAGCAGGGCGGTGACGACCCGCGGCAGCCGGAGTTCGTTGACGACGAAGTCCTCGGCGGGGGTGCCGCCGCCGGCGAGGGTGCGGAGCACCTGCTGCGGGGAGATCGGGTAGTCGCCGCTGCCGAGCGTGAGGACGGAGACGGCGGCCGCGAGCAGCAGGCAGGAGGCGGCGGCGACCAGGGCACGGGGCCGGAAGCGCACCGACAGGCGGCCGGCGGTGAGGACGGTGCTCATGCCTGCACCGCCCTGCCGCGGCGGGTGAACCAGATGAAGAACGGGCCGCCGAGGACGGCCGTGACGATGCCGACGAGGAGTTCGCCGGGCCGGGCGACGACCCGGCCGAGCACGTCGGCGCCGAGCAGCAGGACGGGTGCGAGCACCGCGCAGTACGGGAAGAGCCAGCGCAGGTCGGGGCCGGTCAGCCGGCGGACGAGGTGCGGCACCAGCAGGCCGACGAAGAGGATCGGGCCGCAGGCCGCGGTGGCGGCCCCGCAGAGCAGGGTGACGGCGAGGATGCCGCCGGCCCTGGCCAGCGCGGGGTCGGTGCCGAGGGCGACGGCGGAGTCCTCGCCGAGGGCGAGCGCGTTGAGCGGGCGGGCCAGGACGAGCGCGAGCAGCAGGCCGGCGACGACGAACGGCAGGATCCGCCAGACCGTGCCGGGCCGGGCGTCGGCGAGCGAGCCGACCGTCCAGAAGCGCATGCGCTCCAGCGAGGTGGTGTCGAGCAGCATCACGGCGCTGACGAAGGAGAAGAGGGTCGCGTTGAGGGCGGAGCCGGCGAGGGCGAGCCGGGCCGGGGTCGCGGTGCGGCCCCCGCCGACGGCGTGGACGAGCACGGCGACGGCGGCGGCCCCGGCGAAGGCGAACCACACGTAGCCGTCGAAGGTGGTCACGCCGAGGAGCGCGATCGCGGCGACGACCGCGGCGGAGGCTCCGGCGTTGATGCCGAGCAGGCCGGGGTCGGCGAGCGGGTTGCGGGTGAGCGCCTGCATCACCGCGCCGGCGAGCCCGAGGGCGGTGCCGGCGAGCAGGCCGAGCAGGGTGCGCGGCAGCCGCATGTCGTGCACGACGGTGTGGGCGGGCGACTGCGGGTCGGTGAGTCCGGGCCAGATGTCGCCGAGCGGGATGCGGCCGGCGCCGACGGCGATGCTGAGCACCACGACGGCGGCCAGCAGCAGGACGGCGGCGGCGAGCCCGGCGGCGCGGCGCGCGGGGCGGGTCGGCGGGGCGGGGGTCGCGGGGACGGCCGGGTCGGCGGCCTGCGGTCGCCGTGGTCGGGTGACGGGCACGGGGGGCTCCGGGGAGGGGCGGGGATGGTTCGGGCACCCCCGGGGCAACAACTTAGGTTAGGTTAACCTATGCTCCCCGAGGGGTCGTCACCGCCCTCACCTGCCACGACGCATCTGCACCGAAGGACCGCCATGTCGCACGACCGGACCTCCACCCACTTCTCCCGCCGCGGCCTCCTCGCCGCCGGCGGGGCCGCCGCCGCCGGTGCGCTCCTCACCGCCTGCGGCAGCGACGGGAAGTCCGGCGCCGCGCCGGCCGCCGGCGGCACCGCGAGCAGCGGCCCGTGGTCGTTCACCGACGACCGCAAGAAGGCCGTCACCGCGAAGTCCGCCCCCACCCGCGTGGTCGCCTTCACCGGCACCGCCGCCGCCCTCGCCGACTTCGGCCTGGGCACCAGCCTGGTCGGCGTCTTCGGCGAGACGAAGAAGGCGGACGGCTCGGCCGACCCGCAGGCCGGCAGCCTGGACCTCGGCAAGGTCGAGATCATCGGCAACGCCTGGGGCGAGTTCAACATCGAGAAGTACGCGGCGCTCCGGCCCGACCTGCTGGTGACCCACATGTACGACGCGGACGCCCTCTGGTACGTGCCGGACGAGAGCAAGGACAAGATCCTCAAGCTCGCCCCGTCCGTCGCGATCACCACCGGCCGGGTGCCGCTGACCCAGCCGATCGAGCGCTACGCCGCCCTCGCCGCCTCCCTCGGCGCCGACCTGACGGCCCCGAAGGTCACCGACGCCAAGGCCCGCTTCGAGAAGGCCGCCGAGACCCTGCGCCAGGCCGCCAAGGCCTCCGGCGGCCTGCGGGTGCTGGCCGCCTCCGGCAGCCCGGACCTCTTCTACGTCTCCAACCCGAAGGTCAGCACCGACCTGCTGTACTTCTCGCAGCTGGGCGTCGACGTCATCGTGCCGGAGAAGACCGACGGCGGCGACTACTACGAGGGCCTGAGCTGGGAGAACGCCGGCAAGTACGCCGCCGACGTGATCCTGCTCGACAACCGCAGCACCGCGCTGCAGCCCAAGGACCTCACCGCCAAGCCCGCCTGGGGCAAGCTGCCCGCCGTGCAGGCCGGCCAGGTCACCCCCTGGGACGCCGTGCCGCGCTTCTCCTACGCGGGCGCGGCGCCGCTGCTGGAGAACCTCGCCACGGCGATCCGGAACGCCAGGAAGGTCGCGTGATCCGCGCATGAGCAGCGCATCCGCCCCGGAGGCCGCGGAGTTCGGGTTCTTCGGGGCGGCCGTCGTCCGCACCGCCCGGCTCGGGCCCACCCTGCTGCGGATCACCTTCGGCGGCGAGGGCCTGCGGGGCTTCCGGTCCGGCGGGCGCGACCAGAGCTTCTCGCTCTTCCTGCCGCATCCCGGGCAGGACGCACCGGTGCTGCCGCTGGAGGCCGGGGACGGCTGGTACGCCGCCTGGCGCGCGCTCGACCCCGCGGTCGCGGCGGTGATGCGCTCGTACACCGTGCGGGCGCACCGGCCCGGACAGGCCGAGGTGGACGTGGACTTCGCCCTGCACGGGATCGGCACGGAGGTGTCCGGCCCCGCGGGACCGGCGGCCCGCTGGGCCGCCGGCGCCCGGCCCGGCGACCGGGTCGTGCTGCTGGGGCCCGCCGTCGAGGACAACCGCAGCGTCGGCTTCCGCCCGCCCGCGGACACGGAGTGGGTGCTGCTGGCGGCCGACGAGACGGCGCTGCCGGCCGTGGGCTCCGTGCTGGAGTCGCTGCCGGAGGGCCTGCCCGCCCGGGTGTTCGTCTCGGTGCCGTACGCGGCCGACGTGCAGGAGCTCGCCGGGCCGCCCGGCACGCGGATCACCTGGCTGGTGCGGGAGGCCGGCGGCCCCGGGCTGCCCGAGGCCGTGCGCGCCGCCGACCTGCCGGCCGGGCGGCCGTACGCGTGGCTGGCCGGCGAGGCCGGCGCGGTGCGGGCGCTCCGCCGCCACCTGGTCGGCGAGCGGGGCGCCGACCGGCGGTCGGTCCGCTTCTCCGGGTACTGGCGGCGGGGCGCGTCGGAGGAGCAGTTGCGCGCCGAGGCGGCGACCGGCACGGCCGACCCGACGGACTGACCCGGACTCAGCACCCCTGCGGCGGAACGGCCCGGGCCGCCGGCGCGGCCCGGGCCCGGACGCTGCCGGAGGTGGTGACGGAATCCCGAGGGCTATGTAAGGTAAACCTTGCCTAAGGGGTGCCCGCACCCCGGTCGCCGCCGCCTCCGGGCCGGCCGGCAACCCGGGCCACGGGGGCGGGCCGCGCTGCCGTGCGGACTTCGCGACCCTGGGGGACGAGTGAGCAGCCGCCTCGCCGAGCGACCCGACCTGGCCCACCGGGACACCGGCCCGCACCGCCGCGCCCACCGCCCGCTCGACCTGCTGCCCCGGCTGGCGCACCTACGCGGCCGCACCGTCGTCGTGAAGTTCGGCGGCAACGCCATGGTCGACGAGGACCTGAAGGCGGCCTTCGCCCAGGACGTCGTCTTCCTGCGCTACGCAGGGCTGCACCCGGTGGTCGTGCACGGCGGCGGCCCGCAGATCAGCGCGCAACTCGACAGGCTGGGGCTGGAGTCGTCGTTCACCGCGGGCCTGCGGGTCACCACGCCGGAGACGATGGACGTCGTGCGGATGGTGCTCTCCGGACAGGTCCAGCGCGAGCTCGTCGGCCTGCTCAACGACCACGGCCCGTTCGCGGTCGGCATGACCGGCGAGGACGCGCACACCATGACGGCGGTCAAGCGCTACGCCGTCGTCGACGGCGAGCAGGTCGACATCGGCCTGGTCGGCGACATCGTCGACATCGAGGCGGGCGCCGTGAAGGCGCTCATCGCCGACGGCCGCATCCCCGTCATCTCCTCGATCGCCCGCGGCACCGACGGCCACGTCTACAACATCAACGCCGACACCGCCGCCGCCGCACTCGCCGTCGCACTCGGTGCCGAGATGCTCGTCGTACTCACCGACGTCGAGGGGCTGTACAGGAACTGGCCCGACTCGGGCGAGGTGATCGACCGTCTGTCCGCCACCGAGCTGGAGGAGATGCTGCCGACCCTCGCGAGCGGCATGCTGCCGAAGATGGAGGGCTGCCTGCGGGCCGTCCGCTCCGGCGTCGGCACCGCCCGCGTGCTCGACGGACGCGTGCAGCACAGCCTGCTGGAGGCCTTCCGGCCCGGCGCACCCGGCACCCTCGTGACACCCGGCACACGCCCCCACCCCAACACTGCGCACACGGACGGAATTTGACCTACCCCCGACCCATAAGGGAAGTTAGGCTAGCCTTACCTTATGGGGAGGGTGGATCGGCAGAGCGGGTCTCCGCCGCCCGAGCAGCACAAGCGACGGAAGGACGAGCATGTCTCGACTGCGTAAGGACGACGTGCCCGGCCAGGGCGACGGCATCGAGGATCTCGTCGGCATAGGCTTCGGCCCCGCCAACCTGGCGCTCGCCATCGCGGTCGACGACCACAACGGCCGCAACCCGCAGGACACCCTGCAGGTGCGCTTCCTGGAACAGCAGGAACGCTTCGGCTGGCACCGGGGCATGCTGCTCGAAGGCGCCACCATGCAGGTGTCGTTCCTCAAGGACCTCGTCACCATGCGCGACCCGCGCAGCCGCTTCACCTTCCTGACGTACCTCCAGGAGCGCGGCCGGCTCGCCGACTTCATCAACCAGAAGTCCTTCTTCCCGACCCGGCTGGAGTTCCACGACTACTTCGAGTGGTGCGCCGCCGAGTTCTCCGGCGCGGTGGCGTACGGCCGCCGGGTCGTCGAGGTCCGCCCGGTGCACACCGACGGCCGGGTGGCCGCCGTCGAGGTCACCGACGAGCAGGTCGGCGGCGGCGACCGGCGCACCGCCCTCGCCCGCAACATCGCCGTCGGCACCGGCCTCCGCCCCACCCTGCCCGAGGGCGTCACCGCGGGCGAGCGCGTCTGGCACACCCGCGACCTGCTCTTCCGCGCACCGGCCCTGACCGAGCTGCGGCACCGCCGCTTCACCGTCGTCGGCGCCGGGCAGTCGGCCGCCGAGGCCGTCGAGTACCTGCACCGCACGTACCCCGACGCCGAGATCTGCGCGGTGTTCTCCCGGTACGGCTACAGCCCCGCCGACGACAGCCCGTTCGCCAACCGGATCTTCGACCCCGCCGCCGTCGACGACTACTACGGCGCCCCCGAGTCCGTGAAGCAGGACCTGCTCGGCTACCACGCCAACACCAACTACTCCGTCGTCGACGGCGACCTCATCGAGGCGCTCTACCGCACCGTCTACCAGGAGAAGGTCGCCGGCCGCGAGCGCCTGCGGATGCTCAACACCTCGCGCCTCACCGGCGTCGAGCACACCGCCGACGGCGCCCGCGCGCTGGTGCGCAACCTCGCCACCGGCGAGGAACTCGCCCTCGAATCGGACGCGGTGGTGCTCGCCACCGGCTACACGCACGTCGACCCGCGCGAGCTCCTCGGCGCCTTCGCCACCGACTGCCTCACCGACGACCGGGACCGGCTGCGGGTCGACCGCGACCACCGCGTGCTGATGGCCGACCACGTCGACGTCGGCATCTACCTGCAGGGCGGCACCGAGCACACGCACGGCATCACCTCCTCGCTGCTCTCCACCCTGGCCGTGCGCTCCGGCGAGATCTCCGACTCGCTGCTGCTGCGCCGCACCGGCCGCACGCTCGCCGCCGACCGGGCGGCCGCCGTCCGGCCCTGACCGCCGCACACCGCCACCCGCACGCCGCCACCCGCACGCCCCCGACCGGAACGGACCACCCGACCATGCCCGACGGCACGCCTGCCGGCTTCGACCTCGACACCCTGCGCGCCGACCTCGCCGACGTCCTCGGCGAGCGGCCGGAGGACATCGCGGACGACGACGACCTCCGCGACCTCGGCCTCGACTCGATCCGGCTGATGGGCCTCGTCGAGACCTGGCGGGGCCGCGGCGCGCAGGTCGAGTTCGCCGACCTGGTCGAGCTCGGTCCCGCCCCGACCCTGCGCTCCGTGGCCGCCCACCTGGCCGCCTGAGCCTCCCCCGACGCCTGCCGGCGGCACCCGTCGGCCGCCGAGCAACCGCACCACTCCCGAGGAGAACCATGCGCACCACCGCCCTGCCCCGGACCCGCCGCAGACTCGCCGCCGCCGTCTCGCTCTCCGCGGCCGCCGTGCTCACCCTCGCGGCCTGCGGCTCCGACGGCGGCAAGGACGCCGCGCCCGCCGGCGACACCGCGGGCAGCGGCAGCGCCGCCGCCGGCCCGGTCGTGGTCGAGGCCACCAACGGCAAGGTCACCGTGCCCGCCGGCGTGAAGCGGATCGTCTCGATCTCGTACGCCACCGGCGCGCTCCTCGACCTCGGCGTGCAGCCGGTCGGCACCAGCACCCTCGACGAGAACAACCCGGTCGAGCTGCTGCCCTCGCAGAAGGAGGCCGCGGCGAAGATCGAGCCGATCGGCTCCGGCATCGAGATCAACATCGAGAAGGTCGCCTCGCTCAAGCCCGACCTGATCGTCGTCGAGGGCGCCACCGCCTTCGACTGGGGCGTCAAGAAGCTCGAAGGCATCGCCCCCACCCTGTACTTCGGCATCGAGACCCCGGTCGACCTGCTGAACGCCCAGGAGAAGATCGCCACCGCGGTCGGCAAGGACGCCGAGTTCAAGAAGCTCAAGGCGGACTACGACGCCAAGGCCGCGCAGATCAGGAGCACCTACGCAGGCAAGCTCAACTCGGTGAAGTGGACCATCGCCTCCTCCTACGGCGGCGGCGAGTTCCTCGTCGACACCAGCACCTCCTGGGTCGGCCGGGTGCTGAAGGACGCGGGCGCGACCTTCTCCCAGGCCTCCGCGGACGGCAAGGAGCACGAGGTCACCTACTCGACCGAGAAGCTCGACGTGCTGGCCGACGCCGACATCGTCCTCGTGCCGCGGACGGCCGCCACCGGTGAGGTGCCGCAGGACACCAAGGACCTCGACAAGCAGCCGGCCTGGCAGAACCTCAAGGCCGTCAAGGCCGGGAAGGTCCTGCCGGTCACCTACGCCACCAGCGACCGCTACGGCACCTCGACCGACGTGCTGAACCAGATCGAGACGATCCTCAAGGGCCTCTAGGCCCGCCCCCGGGCGGCCGCCGCCGCGGCCGCCCGGATCCGTTCCACCAGCACACCGCACCACCCCCGCCCCGGCGGGCGGCGCACCGACGACCGGGAAGGGCCGACGATGCCTGAGGCGAGCACCCCCACCCCGCAGCACCCGGCCGACGGGACGGCCGGTCTGACGGCCGCCCAGGCCGGAGTGCTCGCCGCCCAGCGGATCGACCCCGGCAACCCCGCGTACAACGTCGGCCAGTACGTCGAGCTGGACGGCCCGCTCGACACCGCCGCCCTGGAGCAGGCCGTGCGCCGCACCCTCGGCGAGGCCGACGGACTGCACATCCGCCTCGCCGGGCAGGACGGCAGCACCGTCGCCCGGCCGGCCGGGTTCGACGCCGACGCCTGGCACCTGCCGCAGCTCGACACCCGCGGCGCCGCCGACCCGGCCGCCGCCGCCGTCGGCCTGGTCCGCGACCAGCTCGCCCTCCCCACCCCGCTGGAGGGCCCCGGCGCCGGCCCGCTGACCGGATCGCTGCTCGTCCGCACCGGCGAGCAGCGCCACCTGTGGTTCCAGTGGTTCCACCACCTGGTGGTCGACGGCTGGAGCGTCACCCTGATCACCCGCCGGGTCGCCCAGGTGTACACCGCCCTCGTCCGCGACGAGCCCGTGCCCGCGAGCCCCTTCCGCCCCTCCCGGCTGCTCGCCGAGGCCGAGGCCGCCCACCTGGGCTCCGAGCAGGCCGCCGCCGACCGGGCGTACTGGCTCGACCGCCTCGCCGACCGGCCCGCCGCGGCCGGGCTCACCGAGGCGGCCGCGCAGGCCTCGCCGTCGTCGCTGCGGCACCGGGTGGAGCTCTCCGCCGAGGCGTCCGCCGCGGTGCTCGGCGCCGCCCGCGCCACCCGCACCACCTGGGCGGAGGCCGCCGCCGCCGGCTTCGCCGCGTACCTGCACCGGATGACCGGCGCCCCGGACGCGCTGCTCGGCACGCACGTCATGGCGCGCACCGCGCCCGGCACGCTGCGGGTGCCCGGCATGGCCGTCAACATCCTGCCGCTCCGTCTGGCCGTCGGCGGCGCCGACACCTTCACCGGCCTGCTGCAGCGGGCCGCGGCCGCGCTGAAGGAACTCCGCCGGCACCAGCTGCACCGCGGCGAGGAGCTGCGCCGCGAGCTCGGCCTCGTCGGCACCGACGAGCGGCTGTACGGGCCGCTGCTCAACCTCAAGCCCTTCGACACCGGCCTGGACTTCGCCGGGGTGCCCGGACGGACCGTCACCCTGGCCTCCGGCCCGGTCGACGACGTCTCGCTCTCCGTCACCAAGGACCCGCAGGACCGCCTGGCGCTGGAGTTCGAGGCCAACCCGGCGCTGTACACGGCCGCGGAACTCGCCGGCCACGCCCGCCGCTGCGCCGACCTGCTGACCCGGCTCGCCGGTGCCCCCGACCGCGCGATCGGCGACCTCCCGCTGCCCGCCGACGCGGAGCTCGCCGAGCTGCTGCACGGCTGGAACGCCACCGGCCGCGAGGTCCGCCCCGGCACCCTCGTCAGCCGGATCGCCGAGCGCACCGCCGCCGTCCCGGACGCCGTCGCCGTGGTCTTCGAGGGCGCCGAGCTGACCTACCGGGCACTCGCCGAACGCTCCGACGCGCTCGCCCGCACCCTCGTCGCGGCCGGCGCCGGACCGGACCGCGTGGTCGGCGTCGCCGTGCCGCGCTCCGCCGGGCTGATGGTCGCCCTGCTCGGCGTGCTCAAGTCCGGCGCCGCCTACCTGCCGCTGGACGCCGACTACCCGGCCGAGCGCCTCGCGTACATGGTCGAGGACGCCGCCCCCGTCCGGGTCGTCACCGTGCCCGCCCTCGTCGACCGCCTCCCGGCCGGCGCCCCCGTGCTGCTGCTCGACGGACAGGACGGACAGAACGGGCGGGACGGCCAGGACGCGCCCGGCGCCGCCCTGCCCGCCGTCGCCCCGGACCACGCCGCCTACCTGATCTACACCTCCGGCTCCACCGGCCGCCCCAAGGGCGTCGTCGTCACCCACGGCGCCATCGTCAACCGGCTCGCCTGGATGCAGCACGCCTACCGGCTGCAGGCCGACGACCGGGTGCTGCAGAAGACCCCGGCCAGCTTCGACGTCTCGGTGTGGGAGTTCTTCTGGGCGCTCTGCGAGGGCGCGTCGGTCGTCCTCGCCCGCCCGGAGGGCCACAAGGACCCGGCGTACCTCGCCGCGCTGATCGCCGAACAGCACGTCACCACCCTGCACTTCGTGCCGTCCATGCTGCGGGCGTTCCTGGAGGAGCCGTCCGCCGCCGCCCGCTGCGCCGGGCTGCGCCACGTGTTCTGCTCCGGCGAGGCCCTGCCGGGCGACGTCGTCGAACGCTGGTACGCGGCCCTGCCGGCCGTGCCGCTGCACAACCTGTACGGGCCGACCGAGGCCGCCGTCGACGTCACCCACCACCGCACCGGGCCCGGCGCCGGAGTGGTGCCGATCGGCCGCCCGGTGTGGAACACCCGGCTGTACGTGCTGGACGCGCGGCTGCGCCCGGTGCCGGTCGGCGTGCCCGGCGAGCTCTACCTCGCCGGCGTGCAGCTGGCCCGCGGCTACCTCGGCCGTCCCGGCCTGACCGCCGGCCGCTTCGTCGCCTCGCCGTTCGCCGCGGGCGAGCGGATGTACCGCACCGGCGACCTCGTCCGGTGGGCCCCGGACGGCGAGGTCGAGTACCTCGGCCGCACCGACGACCAGGTCAAGGTGCGCGGCTTCCGCATCGAACTCGGCGAGATCGAGGCGGCCCTGGAAGCCCTGCCCGGCGTCGGGCAGGCCGCCGTCACCGCCCGCGAGCTGACCCCCGGCGGCGCCCGGCAGCTCGTCGGATACGTCGCGCCCGCCCCCGCCGACCCGGAGGCGCTGCGCACCGCACTGGCCCGCACCCTGCCCGAGCACATGGTGCCCGCCGTGCTCGTCGGCCTGGACACGCTGCCGCTCAGCCTCAACGGCAAGCTCGACCGCAAGGCCCTGCCCGCCCCGCGGCAGGCCGCCGGCCCCGCCGCCCGCGCGCCGCGCACCGAGGCCGAGCGGGTCTTCACCGACCTCGTCCGCGAGATCCTCGGCCTCGCCGAGGTCGGCGTCGACGACAACTTCTTCTCCCTCGGCGGCGACTCCATCTCCGCCATCCAGCTCGGCAGCCGGGCCCGCCGCGCCGGGTACGGCATCACCCCGCGGGTGGTCTTCGAGCGCCGCACCGTCGCCCGGATCGCCGCCGTCGCGGAGACCCTGCACGCCGCCGCGGACACCCGGCCCGCCGCGGACGCCGTCGGCCCGCTGCCGCCCACCGCCGTCAGCGAGTGGCTGCGCGGCCGCGGCGGCCCGGTCGCCAGGTTCGGCCAGACCACCGTCGTCACCGTGCCCGGCGGCCTCGACCCGGCCCGCCTGACCGGCGCCCTGGACGCCCTCACCGACCGGCACGACGCCCTGCGGCTGCGCCTGCACGTCGCCCCGGACGGCACCTGGACGCAGGAGGTGCGTGCAGCGGGCAGCGCCCCCGCCGCGGACCGGCTCCGCCGGATCGCCGTCGCCCCGGACGAGCTCACCACCGCCGCCGCCCTGGAGCGCGAGGCCGCCGCCGACCGGCTCGACCCCGAGCGCGGCAGCGTGCTGCAGGCCGTCCACCTCGACGCCGGCCCCGGCACCCCCGGCCTGCTCGTCCTCGCCGCGCACCACCTCGCCGTCGACGGCGTCTCCTGGCGCATCCTGCTGCCCGACCTGCAGGCCGCCTACGAGGGCCGCACCCCCGACCCGGTCGCCACGCCCCCGCGCCGCTGGGCCCTCGGCCTCGCCGAGGCCGCCACCGGCGACGCCCTGCGCGCCGAACTCCCCCTCTGGCAGGCCGTACTGGCCGACGGCGCCGGGCCGCTGCTCGGCGACCGGCCGCTCGACCCGGCCCGCGACACCGCCGCGACCGCGCAGCGGCTGCGCCTCACCCTGCCCGCCCGCCGCACCGCGCCGCTGCTCGCCGACGTGCCCGCCACGCACCGGGCCGGCGTCGACCACGTGCTGCTGACCGCCCTCGCCCTCGCCCTGCTCGGCCGCCGCCGCACCGGCACCGACCGCGCCGACCTGCTGCTGCGCCTGGAGGGCCACGGCCGCGAGGACCACCTCGTGCCCGGTGCCGACACCGCGCGCACCGTCGGCTGGCTCACCACCGAGCACCCGGCCCGTCTGGACCTCTCCGGCGTCGACCTCGCCGACGCCCGGGCCGGTGGCCCCGCGGCCGGCCGGGCCCTCGCCCTCGTCAAGGAGCAGCTGCGCGCCCTGCCGAACGCCGGTGCCGGCTACGGCCTGCTGCGCCACCTCGACCCGGTCGCCGGCCCCGTCCTGGCCGACGCCGAGCAGCCTCAGCTGCTCTTCAACTACCTCGGCCGGTTCACCGCGACCGGTGCGCCGTGGACGGCCGCCGCCGGCGGCGACGCGATCACCGCGACCGCCGACCCCGGGCTGCCCGCCGCGCACGCGCTGGAGGTCGGCGCGTTCGTCCACGACGGCCCGGACGGCGCCGAGCTGTCCGTCAGCCTCACCTGGCCGCGCGGCGTGCTCACCGAGGACGCCGCCCGCGACGTCGCCGACCGCTGGTTCGCCGCGCTCGACGCGCTGGCCGCGTACGCCGCCCGGCCGGACGCGGGCGGGCTCACCCCGTCCGACGTGCCGCTCGCCGGCGTCACCCAGCCGGTCCTCGACCGGCTCGCCGCCGCGCACCCCGGCACCGAGGACGTGCTGCCGCTGTCGCCGCTGCAGGAGGGCCTGCTCTTCCACGCCGACCAGCAGCGCGCCGACGGCGCGGACGACCTCTACACCTCGCTCACCTCCCTGGACCTGCGCGGCCCGCTCGACGCGGACGCGCTCGCCGCGGCCGTCGACACGGTCGTCGGCCGGCACACCGCGCTGCGCGCCGGGTTCGCCGAGGACGGCACCGGCCGTCCGCTGCAGCTCGTCGCCGCGGCCGTCCGGGTGCCGTGGACGCACCACGACCTGACCGCGCTCGACGCCGCCGCGCAGCGCACCGCGCTCGCCCGGATCGAGGACGACGAGGCCTCCCGCCGCTTCGACCTGGCGCGGCCGCCGCTGGTGCGCTGCGCCCTGGTGGAGCTCGGCCCCGGCCACCACCGGCTGGTGCTGACCCGCCACCACATCGTCATGGACGGCTGGTCGACGCCCGTGCTGCTGCGCGAGCTGATCGCCGTGTACGGCGGCGCCGACCCGGCCGCGATGCCCGCGCCCACGCCGTACGCCGACCACCTGGCCTGGCTGGCCGGGCGGGACACCGCCGCGGACACCGGGGCGTGGCGCGACGCGCTGGCCGGCCTGGCCGGGCCCACCCTGCTCGCCGACACGCTGGGCACGCCGTCGGACTCCCCCGCCGCGGGCGGGCGCGAGGTCGGCCTGCCGATCCCGGCGGAGCTCGCGGCCGCGCTGACCGCGACCGCCCGCCGGTACGGGCTGACCCTGAACACCCTGGTGCAGGGCGCGTGGGCGATCCTGCTCGGCCGGCTCACCGGCCGCACCGACGTGGTGTTCGGCGCGACCGTCTCCGGCCGTCCGGCGGACATCCCGGGCGTGGAGTCGATGGTCGGGCTGTTCAGCAACACCGTGCCGGTGCGCTTCGCCGCGGACGACGACGAGCCGGTCGCCGAGGCGCTGGCCCGGCTGCAGGCGGAGCAGTCCGCGCTGCTCGACCACCAGTACCTGGGGCTGGCCGACATCCAGGCGCGGACCGGCCACGGCACGCTCTTCGACACCCTGCTGGTCTTCGAGAACTACCCCGTCGACCCGGAGCAGCTGACCGCCCGCGGCATGCAGGTCGCCGGCATCGGCAACCGGGGGGCCACGCACTACCCGCTGACCGTCCTCACCCTGCCCGGCGAGGCGCCGCAGCTGACCGTCGAGTACCGGCCGGACGTCTTCACCGCCGAGCAGGCCGGCACCGTCGGCGCCCGTCTGATGCGGCTGCTCGGCGCGATCGCCGACGACCCGCAGGCCCGCGTCGGCACGCTGGAGGTGCTCGACGCCGCCGAGCGCACCGCCCTGCTGGAGACGTGGAACGCCACCGGCCGCGAGGTGCCCGCCGGCACCGTCGTGGACGCCCTCGAACGGCAGGCCGCCGCCACCCCGGACGCCGTCGCCGTGGTCTGCGGCGGGCAGCGGACGACCTTCGCCGAACTCGCCGCCCGGATCGACCTGACGGCCCGCCACCTGGCGGCGCTCGGCGCCCGCCCCGGGCAGGTCGTGGCGCTGGCCCTGCCGCGCTCGGCCGAGCTGGTCGCCGCCCTGTTCGGCGTGCTGAAGTCCGGCGCCGCCTACCTGCCGGTCGACCTGGACCACCCGTCCGAGCGGGTCGCGCTGATGCTGGATGACGCCGCACCGCTGCTCACGCTGACCACCGCCGAGGTCGCCGGCCGGCTGCCGGTGCTCGCCGCGCACGGCCTCGGCGCCGTCCTCGCCGACGAGCTGGGCGGGCGGTCCGCCGAGCCGGTCGCCCCGCACGCCGACGACCTGGCGTACGTGATCCACACCTCCGGCTCCACCGGCCGCCCCAAGGGCGTGCAGGTGCCGCACCGCGGGCTGGCCAACATGCTGGAGCACCACGGCGGCACGGTGTTCGCCGACGCGGTGGCGGCGGCCGGCGGGCGGCGGCTGCGGGCCGCGCACACCGCGTCGTTCTCCTTCGACTCCTCGTGGGAGCAGCTGCTGTGGCTGGTGCTCGGCCACGAGCTGCACGTGTACGGCGAGGACCTGCGGCGCGACCCGCAGGCGCTCGCCGAGCGGCTGCTCGCCGACCGGATCGACACCCTGGACGTCACGCCGTCGTTCGGCCGCCAGCTCGTCGAGTGGGGCGTGCTGGACTCCGCCGTGCACCGTCCGCTGCTGTTCCTCGTCGGCGGCGAGGCCGTCGACCAGGCCCTGTGGACGCGGCTGCGCGAGACCGAGGGCGTGACCGGCCACAACTTCTACGGCCCGACCGAGTACACCGTCGACACGCTGGGCGCGGCCTGCGCCGACAGTGCGACGCCGTTCGTCGGCCGTCCGATCGGCAACACCCGGGCGTACGTGCTGGACGCCCGGCTGCGGCCCGTCCCGGCGGGGGTGCCGGGCGAGCTGTACGTCGCGGGGCCCGGTCTGGCCCGGGGCTACGGCAACCGGCCGGCGCTGACCGCGTCACGGTTCGTCGCCGACCCGTTCGCCGCGGGCGGCCGGATGTACCGCACCGGCGACGTCGTGCGCCGCCGCGCCGACGGCTCGCTCGACTACCTGGGCCGCGACGACGACCAGGTGAAGATCCGCGGCTTCCGGGTGGAGCCCGGCGAGGTCGAGGCGGCGCTCGCCGCCCTGCCGGGCGTGGCGCAGGCCGCCGTGCTGGCCCGCGGCGGGCACGGCGTGAAGCGGCTGGTCGGCTACGTCTCGCCCGCCACGGCGGACCCGGCCGCGCTGCGCGCCGCCCTCGCCGCCGCCCTGCCCGAGTACATGGTGCCCGCGGCGATCGTGCCGCTGCCCGCCCTGCCGCTGAACGTCAACGGCAAGCTCGACCGGCAGGCGCTGCCGGAGCCGGACGCCGCCGCGTTCGCCGCCCCCGCCGGGCGGGGGCCGCGCGACGAGCGGGAGGCCGTGCTGTGCGGCGTCTTCGCGGACGTCCTCGACCTGCCGCAGGTCGGCGTCGACGACGACTTCTTCGCGCTCGGCGGGCACTCCCTGCTCGCCACCCGGGTGGTCGGGCGGGTGCGGGCCGCACTCGGCGTCTCCGCCGCCGTGCGCGACCTCTTCGAGACCCGGACGGCCGCCGCGTTCGCCGCCCGGCTGGCCACCGCCGCCGCGGACCGCCCCGGCCCGGCCGCCCGGCCGCGCCCGGAGCTGGTGCCGCTCTCCCCGGCGCAGGCCCGGCTGTGGTTCCTGCACCGGCTGGACGGCCCGACCACGGCCTACACCATCCCGTGCGCGCTGCGGATCGACGGCCCGCTCGACGCGGCCGCGCTGGAGGCGGCGTTCGGTGACGTGATGGCCCGCCACGAGGCGCTCCGCACGGTCTTCCCCGACGTCGACGGCCGCCCGTACCAGCGCATCCTGGCGCCCGGGGCGGCCGGGATCCCCTTCGAGGTGCGCGAGGTGACACCGCGGCAGCTCGACACCGCGGTCGCCGGGGCCGGGGCGTACGCCTTCGACCTGGGGGTGGAGGTGCCCGTCCGGGCGACGCTGCTCACCGCAGGACCGGAGCGGCACGTGCTGAGCGTGGCCCTGCACCACATCGCGGGCGACGAGTGGTCGGAGGGCGTGCTGCTGCGCGACCTCGACAGCGCCTACGCCGCCCGGACCGCCGGGCGGGCGCCCGTCTTCGCCGCGCTGCCGCTGCAGTTCGCCGACCACGCGCTGTGGCAGGCCGACCTGCTGGCCGGCACGGACGGGCCGGCCGCCGCGCAGACCGCGTACTGGACGGACCGGCTGGCGGGCCTGCCCGCGGAGCTGGCCCTGCCCACCGACCGGCCGCGGCCCGCCGAGGCCACCGGCCGCGGCGGCGCCGTCCGACTGCGGCTGCCCGACGGGCTGCACACGGCGCTCGGCGCGTACGCCCGGCGCAGCGGCGCCACGCCGTTCATGGTGACGCAGGCCGCCGCCGCCCTGCTGCTCGGCCGGCTCGCCGGCACGGCGGACGTCGCGCTCGGCACGCCCGTCGCCGGGCGGTCCGACGAGGCCGTGGAGTCGGTCGTCGGCTTCTTCGTCAACACCCTGGTGCTGCGGCACGACCTGTCGGGCACGCCGACCTTCGACGAGCTGGTGGAACGCTCGCGGGAGACCGTGCTCGGCGCGCTGGCCCACCAGGACCTGCCGTTCGACCGGCTGGTGGAGATCGTCAACCCGGAGCGGTCGCTCGGCCGGCACCCGCTCTTCCAGGTGATGGTGCAGCACCGCCGGGAGGCCGGCGGCCTCGACGCCCTGCTGGGCGCGCGCACGGCACTGCTGCCCGACCCGGTGCACGCGGCCCGCTTCGACCTGGCGTTCACCTTCGTGGAGTCCGCCGACGGCGCCCGCACCGACCTGACGGTCATCCACGCCGAGGACCTGTACGACCGGGCCACGGCCCGGCTGTTCGGCGCCCGGCTGATCCGGGTGCTGGAGCAGGCGCTGGCCGCACCCGACCGGCCCGCGGAGCGGATCGAGCCGACCGCCGCCCAGGAGCGGCGCGGCCTGGCGGGCGAGTGGAACGCCACCGACCGGGAGGTCCGCGACGGCACCCTGGTCGACCGCATCGCCGAGCGCACCGCCGCCACGCCCGACGCGGTCGCCGTCGACTTCGAGGGCGAGCAGCTGACGTACCGGCAGCTCGACGAGCGCGCCGGGCGGCTGGCCCGGGTGCTGGCCGCGGCCGGTGCCGGGCCGGACCGGATCGTGGCCGTCGCCGTGCCGCGGTCGGCCGAGCTGGTGGTCGCGCTGCTGGGCGTGCTGCGCGCCGGTGCGGCGTACCTGCCGCTGGACACCGAGTACCCGGTGGAGCGGCTCGCCGCGACGGTCGAGGACGCCGCGCCGGTGTGCGTGCTGTCGGTGCCCGGGCAGGACGACCGGCTGCCGCGGGTGCCGGGCGTGCCGGTGCTCGCCGTCGACGCGGACGGCCCGCAGGCCGAACCGGCCGCGGCCGGGCCGGACCACGCCGCGTACGTGATCTTCACCTCGGGCTCCACCGGCCGCCCCAAGGGCGTGCTGGTGACGCACCGGGCCATCGTCAACCGGCTCGACTGGATGCGCGAGGTCTACAGCGTCACGCCCGAGGACCGCGTGCTGCAGAAGACCCCGGCCGGCTTCGACGTGTCGGTGTGGGAGTTCTTCCTGCCGCTGGTGAGCGGTGCCCGCGTCGTGCTGGCCCGGCCGGGCGGCCACCGCGAGCCCGACTACCTGGCCGCGCTCGCCGCCCGCGCCGGGATCACCGCCTGCCACTTCGTGCCGTCGATGCTCACCGCCTTCACCGGTGCGGCCGAGCAGGACCCCGCCCTCCGGGCGGGCTTCACCGGGGTGCGCCGGGTGTTCTGCTCGGGCGAGGCGCTGCCCGCCGCGGCCGTCGACCGGTTCGCCGCGCTCTGGCCGCAGATCGAGCTGCACAACCTGTACGGGCCGACCGAGGCCGCCGTCGACGTCACCTACCACCGGGCGTGGGCCGGCGCGGGCACCGTGCCGATCGGCCGCCCGGTCTGGAACACCCGGCTCCACGTGCTGGACGCGCGGCTGCGCCCGGTGCCGGTCGGCGTGCCCGGCGAGCTCTACCTCGCCGGCGTGCAGCTGGCCCGCGGCTACCTCGGCCGTCCCGGCCTGACCGCCGGCCGCTTCGTCGCCGACCCGTTCGCCGCGGGCGGGCGCATGTACCGCACCGGCGACCTGGTGCGCCGCCGGGTCGACGGCGAGGTCGAGTACCTCGGCCGCACCGACGACCAGGTCAAGGTGCGCGGCTTCCGCATCGAACTCGGCGAGGTCGAGGCCGCCCTGGCCGCCCTGCCCGGCGTCGGGCAGGCCGCCGTGACGGCCCGTCCGCTCACCGACGGCGGCGCCCGGCAGCTGCTCGGCTACGTGGTGCCGCAGGCCGGCGCCTCGGTCGGCGGCGACGCGGTGCGCGCGGCGGTCGCCGCGGTGCTGCCCGAGCACATGGTGCCCGCCGTGGTCACCGTGCTGGACGCGCTGCCGCTGAGCGTCAACGGCAAGCTCGACCGCAAGGCCCTGCCCGCCCCCGGCCGGGGTGCGGCCGCCCCCGCGGCCCCCGCGGGTCAGGGCCCGGCCCGGGCGATGGCCCGGGTGTTCTCCGAGGTGCTGGGCCTGGCCGACGTCGGCGAGGACGAGAACTTCTTCGCGCTCGGCGGCGACTCCATCGTCTCCATCCAGCTGGTCGGCCGGGCCCGCACGGCGGGCTTCGCCGTCACGGCGAAGGACGTCTTCCAGCACCCGACGCCCGCCGCCCTGGCCGCCGCCGCCAAGGGCCTGCCGGCCGCCGCGGCCGGTCCCGCCGCCGCACCGCCCGCCGCCGTCGACGGGCCGCTGCCCGCGCTGCCGGTCGTGCACTGGCTGCGCGAGCGCGGCGGGCCGGTCGACCGCTTCAACCAGTCCGTGCTGCTCACCGTGCCCGCGGGCCTCCGGGAGGAACCGCTGCGCCGGGCGCTGGCCGCCCTCGCCGGGGCCCACCCGGCCCTGCGGCTGCGGCTGGCGCGCACCGACGGCATCTGGACGCAGGAGGTGCTGCCCGCCGCGCAGGCCCCGGCCGTCACCGACCCGCAGACCCTGCGCCGCGTCGCCCTGGACGGCGCCGACCCCGCCGCCGAGGCCGACGCGGCCGCCGCCGCCCTCGACCCCGACACGGGCCGGGTGCTGCGCGCCGTCTGGTTCGACGGCGGCCCGGAACGCGACGGCCGTCTGCTGCTGACCGTGCACCACCTGGCCGTCGACGGCGTCTCCTGGCGCACCCTGCTGCCCGGGCTGGCCGCCGCCTACGCCGGCCGCGCCCCCGAACCGGAGACGGACCCGCTGCGCGCCTGGGCCGAGCACCTGCTCGCCCACGCCCACGAGCGCCACCGGATCGCCGAACTCCCCCACTGGCAGGCGGTGGCGGCCGGACCCGCCGGGCCGCTGGGCGGCCTCGCCGCCGACCCGGCCCGCGACACCGTCGCCACCCTGCGCACCCTGCGCCGCACCCTGCCCGCCGACCGCACCGCGCCGCTGCTCGCCGACGTGCCGCAGGCGTTCGGCGCCGGGGTCGACGACGTGCTGCTGGCCGGCCTCGTGCTCGGCGTGGCGACCGCGCGTCCCGGCGGCGTCCCCGCCGTCCGCGTCGACCTGGAGGGCCACGGCCGCGGCGGCCACGACGGCCGCACCCCGGACCTCGCCCGCACCGTCGGCTGGTTCACCACCGTGCACCCCGTGCGGCTCGACCTGACCGGGCTGGACCCGGCCGCGGCGATGGCCGGCGGCGAGGCCGCCGGGCAGGTGCTCAAGCAGGTCAAGGAGCAGCTGCGGGCCGCCCCCGACAAGGGCCTCGGCTACGGGCTGCTGCGCCACCTCAACGCGCAGACGGCGCCGCTGCTGGCTGCCGCGCCGCGCTCCGAGGTGCTGTTCAACTACCGCGGCCGCACCGACGGCCGGGCTCCCGACGCGGGCGGCTGGCCGCTCGCCCCGCAGGACGAACGGGCGGCCGTCGCGGCGGCCGCCGGGCCCGACCCGGCGATGGCGGCCGGATACCCGCTGGAGATCGACGCGGTCGTGCAGGCCGGGCCGGACGGCCGGCCCGAGCTGGCCGTCGGGTGGAGCTGGCCGCAGGCCCTGCTGACCGACGCCGAGGCGGCCGCCCTGGCGGACGCCTGGTTCGCCGCGCTCGACGCGATCGCCGCACACACCCGCACCGGCGGGGGCGGCGGCATCACCCCGTCCGACCTCGACCTCGTCGCGCTGAAGCAGGAACAGATCGACCGTCTGGAGGCCCGCATGCGCGGCGCCCGGCCCACCCGGCGGCGGCGATGAGCCACCGCGACGAGCCCGCGGCGGCGAGCCTCCGCACCGGGCCGAGCACCCGTCCGACCATCCGTCCGACCACACCCGGGACCGAGAACACCGTGACGCACTCCACCGACCCGACCGCCCCGACCGCCCGGCCGGCGGCCGACCAGCCGCAGGGCGACCAGCCGCAGGCCGATCAGCTGGAGGCGGGGGCCCGGCTGGAGGACGTCTACCCGCTGTCCTCGCTGCAGGAGGGCCTGCTCTTCCACGCCCTCTACGACGACGGGGCGCGCGACGTCTACGTCGTGCAGTCGCACCTCGACCTGGCGGGCGCCGTCGACACCGCCCGGCTCGCCGCCGCCGTCGACGCGCTGCTGCGACGGCACGCCAACCTGCGGGCGGGCTTCTGGTACGAGGACCCGGAGGCGATCGTCCAGTTCGTGCCGGGCACGGTGGCGACGCCGCTGCGCGAACTCGACCTGACCGGCACCGCCGCGCCCGGGGATGCCGTCCGCGCCGCGATGGACGAGGACTGGCACCACCGCTTCGACCTCGGCACCCCGCCGCTGCTGCGCCTCACCCTGCTGCGCCTCGCCGCGGACCGCGCCCGGCTCGTCATCACCTGCCACCACCTGCTGCTGGACGGCTGGTCGATGCCGATCGTCGTCCGCGAGCTGCTGGCGCTGTACGGCTCCGCGGGCGACGCCTCGGTGCTGCCCGCCGTCCGCCCGTACAAGGACCACCTGGCGCTGCTCGCCACCCGCGACACCGCCGCCGCCGAGGCCGCCTGGCGGGCCGAGCTGGCCGGGTTCGCCGAGGCGCACCCGGTGGCGCCCGGCGCGGCGGCCGGCGCCGCGGTGGAGCCCGGCACGGTGGAGGCCACCGCGGGCCCCGAGCTGTCGGCGGCGGTCGCCGCGGCCGCCCGGGGCCGCGGCCTGACCCTGGGCAACGTCGCCCACACCCTGTGGGGCGTGCTCGTCGGCTCGCTGACCGGCACCACCGACGTGGTCAGCGGCACCACCGTCTCCGGTCGGCCGGACGACCTGCCGGGCGCCGGGTCGATGGTCGGCCTGTTCATCAACACCGTGCCGGTCCGCGTACGGCTGCGGCCCGGCACCACCCTGGCGGAGGCCGCCGCGGAGACCCAGCGCCGGCAGGCCGAACTGCTGGCCCACCAGCACCTGGGCCTGGGCGCCGTGCAGCGGGTCTCCGAGGTCGACGGCCCGCTCTTCGACACCCTGCTCGTGGTGGAGAACTACCAGGGCGGCGGCGACGCGCTCGTCGAGACCCTGGGCACCGCCGGGGGCCTGGCCGTGACCGGCCTCGGCGCGCGCGACGCCACCCACTACCCGCTCACCCTGTCGGTGCTGCCCGGCACCGACCTCCGACTCGAACTCGGCTACCGCACCGACCTCTTCGACGCCGCGGAGGCCGGGCGGATCACCGCCCGCTACCTCGCCCTGCTGGCCGCGTTCGCCGCCGACCCGGACACCCCGCTCGCCCGGCTCGACCTGCTGCCCGCCGACGAGCGCGCCGCCCTCGCCGCGACCGCCTCCGGCAGCGCCCACGACGTGCCGGCCGGCACCGCCGCCGACCGCTTCGCCGCGCAGGCCGCCCGCACCCCGCAGGCCCGCGCCCTGGTCGGCCCGGCACTCACCGGCCGCGGCACCGAGGAGTTCACCTACGCCGAGCTCGACGGGAACGCCGACCGGCTCGCCCGGCTGCTGCTCCGCCGCGGCCTGGGCCCCGACCGGATCGCCGCCCTCGCCCTGCCCCGCTCCGCCGCCACCGTCACCGCCCTGCTCGCCGTGCTCAAGGCCGGCGGCGCCTACCTGCCGCTCGACCTCGACCACCCCGACGAGCGGCTCGCCCTCGTCCTCGACGCCCGCCCGGCCGTGGTGCTGACCACCCGCGAGGTCGCCGCCCGCCTGCCCGGGGTGCCCGGCGCGGTCACCCTGCTGCTGGACGACCCGGCCACCGCGGCCGCCCTCGCCGCCCTGCCCGGCGGCCCGCTCACCGACACCGAGCGCGGCGGCCCGGTCGACCCGGCGCAGGCCGCGTACGTCATCCACACCTCCGGCTCCACCGGCCGGCCCAAGGGCGTGGTGATCCCGCACGCGGGCCTCGCCAACCTGGTGCACGACCACCTGGGGACGGTCTTCGCGGACGCGCTGCGCGCCACCGGCCGGGAGCGGCTGCGGGCCCTGCACACCGCCTCGTTCTCCTTCGACTCCTCGTGGGAACAGCTGATCTGGCTGATCGGCGGCCACGAGCTGCACGTCCTCGGCGAGCAGGACCGCCGCGACGCGGAGGCCGTCGTCGCCCACGTCCGCGCGCACCGCATCGACACCCTCGACGTGACCCCCTCGTACGCGCAGCAGCTCGTCGACTCGGGCCTCCTCGCGGGCGCGCACCGCCCGCCGGTGCTGCTGCTCGGCGGCGAGGCGCTGCCCTCACCGCTGTGGACGCGGCTGCGCGCCGAGCCCGGCGTGACCTGCGTCAACTACTACGGGCCGACCGAGTTCACCGTCGACGCGCTGGTCGCCGACCTCGCCGACAGCGTGGAGCCGAGCGTGGGCCGCCCGCTGCGCGGCACCCGCGCGTACGTGCTGGACGCGCTGCTGCGGCCCGTCCCGGCGGGATCCCCCGGCGAGCTGTACCTCGCGGGCGCCCAGCTGGCCCGCGGCTACCTCGGGCGTCCCGGCCTGACCGCCGGCCGCTTCGTCGCCGACCCGTTCGCCGCGGGCGGGCGCATGTACCGCACCGGCGACCTGGTGCGCCGCCGCACCGACGGCACGATCGACTTCCTCGGCCGGGTCGACGACCAGGTGAAGATCCGCGGCTACCGCATCGAGCCCGGCGAGATCGAGGCCGCCCTGGCCGCCCTGCCCGGCGTCGCGCAGGCCGCGGTGCTGGTGCGCGGCGGCACGGTCGACCGCCTGGTCGCCTACGCCGTGCCCGCGCCGGGCGCGGAGCTCTCCGCCGACGCGCTCGGCGAGGCCCTCGCCGCCCGCCTGCCGGAGTACATGGTGCCGTCGGCGTTCGGCGTGCTCGACGCGCTGCCGCTGACCGTCAACGGCAAGCTCGACCGGGCCGCCCTGCCCGACGACGTCCTCGGCTTCACCGGCCTCGGCCTCGGCCGCGCCGCCGGCACCGAGACGGAGGAACTGCTCTGCGAGCTGCTCGCCGAGGTGCTCGGCCTGCCCGCGGTCGGCGCCGAGGACGACTTCTTCCGCCTCGGCGGCGACTCCATCTCGTCCGTCCGCCTGGTCGGCGCCGCCCGCTCCGAGGGCCTGGCGCTCAGCCCCCGCGACGTCTTCGAGCAGCGCACCCCCGCGGCCCTGGCCGCCCTCGCCGACCGGCGCGAGGCCGCCGACCGCACCCCCGCGCCGCCGGCCCTGCCGGCGCCGTCCGCGGAGCTGCTGGCCGCCGTACGGGCGGCCGTGCCGAAGCTCGACGTCGAGGACGTCTGGCCGGTCTCCCCGCTGCAGGAGGGCCTGCTCTTCGAGGCCGGCTACGACGACCGGGCGCTCGACGTCTACACGTCCCGCGACGTCGTCACCCTCACCGCCCGGGTGCCCGCCGACGTGCTGCGGGCCGCCGTCTCCGCCGTGCTGGACCGCCACCCCAACCTGCGGGTCGGCTTCCTCCAGGACGGCCTGGAGCAGCCGGTGCAGTTCGTGCCGCGCGCCGTGGACGTGCCGCTCACCGAGACCGACCTCACCGCCCTCGACGAGGCGGCGTTCGCCGCCGAGCTGCACCGCATCAAGGAGGCCGAGGCGTTCACCCGCTTCGACCTCACGGCGCCGCCGCTGCTGCGCCTGGTCTCGGTGCTCGCCCCGGACGGCCGCCAGCACATCCTGATCACCAACCACGCGCTGCTGTGGGACGGCTGGTCGTCCGGCCTGTTCCTGGAGGAGCTGCTGACGCTCTGCCACGACGGCACGATCGACACCCCGGCCGGCCTGCCGTACCGCGACTTCCTCGGCTGGCTCGCCGCCCAGGACACCGCGGAGGGCCGCACCGCCTGGCGGCGTTCGCTGGACGGCCTCGACGAGCCGACGCTCGTCGCCCCGCAGGCCCGCGAGCGGGCCGCCGTGCTGCCCGAGGAGGTCGTGCTCGCCGCACCCGCCGGGCTGTCCGAGCGGATCGCCGGGTACGCCCGTACGCACGCCCTGACCCTCAACACCGTGCTGTCCGGCGCGTGGGCGCTGCTGCTGGCCGGCGTGACGGCCCGGCAGGACGTGGTGTTCGGCGCGACCGTCTCCGGACGCCCCGCCGAGCTGCCCGGCATCGACCGGACGATCGGCATGTTCCTCAACACCGTGCCCGTCCGGGCCCGGCTCGACTCCGCGGAGAGCGTCACCGCCTTCCTGACCCGGCTCCAGGCCGAGCAGGCCGAGCTGCTGCCGCACCACCAGACGAGCCTGGGCGAGATCCAGCGCGGCACCGGTTTCAGCCGCCTCTTCGACACCCTGCAGGTGCTCCGCAACACGCCGTCCGACGACGCGGTCCGCGACCGGATCCGCACCGAGCTGGGCGTGCAGCAGGTCACCGACGTCGACGCCACGCACTTCCCGCTGATCTTCATCACCAACCCCGGCCCCACCCTGGGCTTCGAGTGGAAGTACCGCCCGGACGTCTTCGACCGCGACACCGTCGAGCAGCACGCCGAACGGCTGGTCTCCCTGCTGGAGCAGATCACCGCGCAGGACGGCCTGCTGGTCCGCGAGACCGATGTGCTGACGGAGCGGGAGCGGGGGCTGATCCTCGGCGAGTGGGCCGACACCGCCCACGAACTCCCCGACGCCTCCGTCGCCGACCTCCTCGCCGAGCGCGCCGCCCTCGTCCCCGACGACACCGCCCTCGTCTTCGGCACCGACACCTGGACCTACGCCCAGCTCGACGCCCGCATCAACAGACTCGCCCGCCTCTTCACCACCCACGGCGCCGGCCCCGAGA
>NZ_BPRL01000083.1:0-42976 GCF_045862635.1 Kitasatospora sp. NE20-6 | reverse complement strand
CCATCCTGCGCACCAGCGGCTCGGTCCCCCGCCGGTAACCGGTGTTGAACTGCGGCTGCCCGCAACACGTCTGCGCCACCGGGAAATCCACCACCACCCCCAACCGCTCCAGCAGAGCCACCACCGCACGACCCGTGTCCGGGAAGAGGGCATCGTTGACACAGGTGACGAAGAGTGCGACACGCATCACAGCTCCCTCGGACGGCGATCGGGTACGGCGGCTGCCGGGTCGGGCCGCCGGCCACGGCCTGCGGCACCGCTCCTGCGGCCCGTCGCCGGGCCACCGGCCGGAGTGTAGCCGCGCGGTCGCCGACGGACGGCTGCCAACGCGCCCGCGGCGCTGGCCGCTTCCGGCGGTTCCGAGGGCGGGCCGGTCGACGGCGGTCGGTGCCGCCGCCCACACGTCGCCGGTCCTCACGCACCAGCCGTGGGCTCCCTCCCGCAGGGATCCCCCGGGCGCGTGCGCCGATCCGTCGATGGCCGCCACCGCGCCTGTGTAATATCCAAAGACAGGAATCAGTCATTACTTGGAGGGGTGTCCACATGTGGGAACTCGCGCGCTCGTGGGTCGACGGATGGACCGTCTCGCGGGGGACGCCGAAGCCGGTGGACGAGCCGTGGGGGCTGAGCATCCAGGTCGGGCTGCCGACCCGAACGGTCCGCCACGTCCTGCTCGACACCGATGTCGCGACCGTCCGCGGGCTCGTCGGCTCGATCACCGAACCGGCCACCTGCATCAAGGCCTTCCTGGAACCGGACGTCATGGAGCCGTGGTTCTCGTCCGAGTGGGAGCCGACCGATCCCGGCTTCCTGATGGCCGTCGACCTGCGCCCGTCCGCCGTGCGCGCGCCTGACGGTTACACGGTCACCGCCGAGGCCGCCGGCGACGTCACGAGCGTGCGCATCCTGGCCGCCGGCGGGGAGCTCGCCGCGCGCGGTCGGATCGGCCTGACAGGCGCCGCCTGTGTCTTCGACCAGATCGTCACCGAGGAGGCGCACCAGCGCCGCGGCCTCGGGACGGTGGTGATGGGCGCACTCACCGACGCGGCCGTCGGGAACGGCGCGGCCACCGGCATCCTGGGCGCGACCGTCCAGGGCCGGGCGCTCTACGGAACGCTCGGCTGGAAGGTCGTCGCACCGCTGACCGGCTTCCTCCGCAAGCCCGTCACCCCCTGAACCGCAACCCGCGGCACAGGCCGCCGGGGGCACCCTCGACAGCGGCGGCTGCGGCGGCTGCGGCCTACGGCCGACCGGCGCCCGGGTCAGCCGGCGCGGCGGGCGCCGGGCTCGTGCGCGTACCAGCGGGCGCCGCCGTGGAAGCGGTAGGAGAAGCCGGAGTCGAAGGAGCCGGGCTGGCCGGCGGCGGTGCGGAAGGCGACCAGGCCCTCGGTGGCGACGGTCAGTTCGACCCGGGTGCCGGCCGGGACGGCGCCGGGCAGCGCACCGGTGACGGCGGCCTGGACGGTGAAGCCCTCGTCGAGGGCGACGACGTACGGCATCGGCTCACCGCTGCCGCGACGGGACAGCGGCAGCAGGCGGCGGACGGTGCCGGCACCCGCGCTGCGCTCCTCGACGAGGTCGGTGCTGCCGCACGCGGGACAGAGCATCCGGACCGGCGCGGCCGCGGAACGGCACCACTGGCAGCGCAGGAAGTGCAGGGCGGGCCCACTGTCCCCGTCGGCCGGGGTGCCGACGGACGCACCGTCGGCGGTGGCGACGGACCCGTGGGGGACGGCGGTGGCGACGGGGTTCATGGCGGCTCCTCCCGCTCCGGGCCGGGACATGCGGCAACGGTGCCGCGCCCGGCCGACCTGAGACCGTCAGCGTATGGCACCGAGTGCCAGAACGTAAAGGCACTGGGTGCCGACATCTGGCACCGTCGACCGCTCAGGCTTCCAGCGCGCTCTCGACGCCCTGGACCACCCGCCACATCGGCGTGCCCCGGCGGGCGACGACGACCACGACCTCCTCCTCCCGCACCGGCGCCTGCGCCGGGCCGGGGCCGTCGCCGAAGGTCTTCGCGGCGTAGCCGAGCGCGCTGTCGACGGCCTCCTCCACATCGCCCTCCCCGCCGGAGCGCAGCCAGGTGCGGAGCGCGTGGTTGTGGGCCGCGACCACCGCGGCGGCGATCACGTCCGCCCGCAGCGCACCGTCGGAGCGCACCGCGAACCGGGCGCGCAGGTGGTCGGCGAGGGCCCGCTCGTAGCGCCACACGACGGAGAGCTCGTACGCCCGGAGGCCGGGCACCTGCCGGGTGAGGCGGTAACGCTGGACGGAGAAGGCCGGGTTGGCGGCGTACGTGCGGAGCACCAGCCGGGTGGCGTCGCACACCTGCTCCACCGGATCTCCGGCGTCGTCCGCGTCCGCCAGGTACGCCGTCATCGCGGCGAGCCCGCCCTCGTGGTCGGGGAAGACCACGTCCTCCTTCGACGGGAAGTGCCGGAAGAAGGAGCGCCGGCCGACACCGGCGAGCGTGACGATGTCGTCGACGGTGGTCTGCTCGAAGCCCCGTTCGCCGAACAGCCGGAAGGCAGCCGCGACGAGGGCCTCGCGCATCGCCGGACGCTCGGCGGCCGCGGCCTGGCCGCGCCCCCGTTTCTGCAGGTCGCTCATGGCTGGGACGGTAGCACCGGACGCCGCGCCACTCACGCACCAGACGGCACTCCACGCACGGCATGCATGGCACTCCGTGCCGCCGGAGTGCCACCCCGGACGACCATGGCACGGCGGACGACCACGACACCCCGGGTATCCAGGGCGCCCAGGGCACCCGGGGCACCCGGCGCCCGGCGGCTCCCACGCCCGGCCGGATCCCCCCCCCATGGGTGGGCGCCACGCCCGCCACACAATCGAATCGATTGTCGAAACAATCGAATCAGCCGTCATTTGTTGCCGAGGCACATGATCCGACCTACAGTCGTGCCACATCCCGGCCCCGACGTGAGGCATCTCCCATGGACCGAGCACGCCTGCAGCACCTCCTCGCCCGTGAGAGCGTCGAGGCCGAGCGCCGCAACCCCCGGTCGAAGGCGGCCTTCGACCGGGCCGACCACCTCTTCGGGCGCGTGCCGATGACCTGGATGAACAAGGCCGCGGGCGCGTTCCCCCGCTACCTCGCCACCGCGCACGGCGCCCGCATCACCGACATCGACGGCCACGAGTACATCGACTTCTGCCTCGGCGACACCGGCGCCATGGCCGGCCACTCCCCCGGGCCCGTCGCCGCGGCCGTGCAGCGGCGGTTCGCCGAGCAGGGTGGCGCGACCGCGATGATGCCGACCGAGGACGCCGAGTGGGTCGGCGCCGAGCTCACCCGGCGCTTCGGCCTCTCGCACTGGAGCTTCTCGCTCACCGCGACCGACGCCAACCGGTGGGCGATCCGGCTGGCCCGCGCCGTCACCGGACGTTCCAAGATCCTCGTCAACAGCTACAGCTACCACGGCAGTGTCGACGAGTCGCTCATCGTGGTCGGCCCCGACGGCCGGGGCATGTCGCGGCCCGGCAACGTCGGGGCGCCCTGCGACGTCACGCTCACCAGCCGGGTCGCCGAGTTCAACGACCTGGAGCAGCTGGAGCGGGAGCTCGCCCACGGCGACGTGGCCGCCGTGCTGATGGAGCCCGCCCTCACCAACATCGGCATCGTGCTGCCCGAGCCCGGCTACCTCGACGGGGTCCGCGAGCTCACCCGGAGACACGGGGTGCTGCTCGTCAACGACGAGACGCACACCTTCTCCGCCGGGCCCGGCGGCTGCACCGCCGCCTGGGACCTCCAGCCCGACATCCTGACGATCGGCAAGGCGATCGGCGGCGGCATCCCCGCGGGCGCGTACGGGCTCTCCGCGGAGCTGTCGGACCGGCTGCTCGGCCGCAACGACCTCGACCTCGTCGACATGGGCGGTGTCGGCGGCACGCTGGCCGGCAACGCGCTCTCCGTCGCCGCGATGCGGGCCACCCTGGAGCACGTCCTCACCGACGACGCCTTCGACGGCATGGCCAAGCTCGCCGAGCGCTTCGAGGCCGGCGTGCAGCAGGCCGTCGACGCGCACGGGCTGCCCTGGTCGGTCAGCCGGCTCGGCGCGCGCGTCGAGTACCGCTTCGCCTCCCCGGCGCCGCGCACCGGCGGCGCGTCCGCGGCGGCGGCCGACACCGAGCTGGAGGACTACCTGCACCTCCACCTCGCCAACCGGGGCATCCTGCTGACCCCGTTCCACAACATGGCCCTGATGTGCCCGGCGACCACCGAGGCGGACGTCGACGCGCACACCGACGTCTTCTCCGTGGCGCTCGCCCAGCTGGCCGGCTGAACCCGCCCGGCCGGAGCCCAGGCCCGGAGCCCCGGCCGACCCGACGCCCCGGCCGACCTGCGGACGGCCCCCGCCCCGCGCCGCCGGCCCCGAGTAGTCTTCGGGGCTGACAGCAGGGCGGGGGCCGTCGGCACGGAGCCGGGGCCGGGGCGGCGGGACCGAGGAGCACACGTGGACGACATCGACCGGGCGATCCTGCGCGAGCTGCAGACCGACGGCCGGATCGCGTACGCCGATCTCGGCCCGAAGGTCGGACTGTCGGCATCGGCCGCCCGCCAGCGGCTCCAGCGCCTGCTCGACGCCAAGGCCGTCCAGGTCGTCGGGGTGACCGACCCGATGGCGATGGGCGGACAGGCCATGGCGATGCTCGGCATCGGCGTGGACGGCGACCCGCGCGGCGTCGCCGACGCGCTCGCCCACCACGGCGAGGTCGTCTACTCGGTGCTCACCTCCGGCGGCTTCGACCTCTTCGCCGAGGTCGTCTGCCCGGGGCCGCGCGAACTCCTCGACTTCGTCAACGACGTCGTCCGGCCGATCGAGGGGATCCGACTCGTCCAGTCGTTCCCGTACTTCGGCATCCACACGCACCGCTTCTTCTGGGAGGTCGGCTGACACCCCGTCGGGGCAGGCCCGTCCGCCCGCCGGCCGGGCCTGCGGCGCACGGCCCGCGACCCGCGTCCGTCGCGGCTGTCGCGGCCGTCGCGGCCGTCCGGAGCGCGGCCACCGGCGGGTGCCCGGCCACCGGCGGATGCCCGACGAGCGCCCGGTGTCCGACGAGCGGCGGGCGGGCGGCAACCTTCCGGCGGGCGGCGGCGACCAGCACGTGTCAGCCCTCCCCGAAGGAGACGCCACGTGCCCACCCCTGCCTCCGCCCGGCCGTCAGGCCCGCACCCCGCGCCCGGCTCACGCGCGGCCGTGCCCCCGCACGCCCCGGGCCGGTGCGAGGCCGCGGCCCCGCCGGTCCGCGCAGCCCTTCGCCCGCGGTCCGCGGGCTGATGGCCGCGGACGTGCTGCCGGCGTCCGGCCGGGTCCGGGGCCGGAGGGCGGCCGGATTCCACGGCGCCGCCGCGGCGGGCACGCACCCGGCTCCGTGTGATGCGGCGGTCCGAGCGGTTGGTACGCTGCCGCCTTCCCATCGGGATGAGAACGCTAACATCGGATCGAGAGGCCCCGCCCCGGACATGATCGTCGATGAGGCGTCCGCGGAGTTCCACGACTTCTTCGAACGCCACCACGCCGAACTCGCGCGCTTCGCCCACCTCATGACGGGTGAGGCGGACGCCGCCGACGACCTCGCGGCGGACGCGATGGTCGCGCTCTGGCACCGGTGGGACCGCGTGCGCGGCGCCGACCATCCGGTGGCGTACGCCCGCGGGGTGGTCGCCAACATGGCGCGCAGCCGGATCCGCAGCCGGGTCAGGGAGCGCCGCCGGGTGCTGCTGTTCTGGTCCGAGCGGTCGGAACGGACGGACGGGCCGGACGTGGCCGCGGTGGTGGACGTCCGGTCGGCGCTGGCGCGGCTGCCGTTCCGCAAGCGCGCCTGCGTCGTGCTGCGGCACGCCTTCGACCTGTCGGAGAAGGAGACGGCGCTCGCCCTGGGCGTATCGGTCGGCACGGTCAAGAGCCAGACCTCCAAGGGCATGGCCGAACTGCAACGGCTGCTCGGCAGCCGCGCCGCCGGTGAACTGGCGGGGAGGAAGCGGTGATGGACGATCTGCACGGCCGACTGCGGGAAGCCGCGGAGGCCCACCGCCCGGACCGGGAGCGGATGCTCGCCCGGATCGAGCGCGGCACGGAACGCCCCGCCGACCGGCGGGCGGGCCGCCACCGGGAGCGCACCCGGCTGCTGGGGTGGCCGAAGGTGGTGCTCGCCGCGGTGGCCGCCGCCGGTGCGATGGCGGCCGGCGGTCTCGCCGTGGCCGCGATCGCGCAGCGCCCTGACCCGAAGCCGGTGCCGACGGCGACGGCGACGGCGACGGCGACCGCGAGCCCCTCGGTGTCGGCCGCACCGAGCCCGTCGGCGGCCGTGGTGCCGCCGTCCCCGGGGCCGAGCCCGTCACCGACCCGGAGCCCGTCGGCCCGGCCGTCGGCGAGCGCCTCGCCCACCCACCGCCCGGCCGCCCGACCGGCCGGGAGCCACACCGAGGACGGCCCGCTGTGGGCCGACGGCTCCGTCGACCCGCACAGCACCGACGCCTGGGCGCAGAGCAACATCACGCTCAAGACGCGCAGCCCGCTGACCGCGCTGACCCTGGAACTGCACGTGGCGAGGACCTCCGGGGTGAAGGACACGGGGCACTGGCAGACCCTGCCGGCCGCCGACTTCACGGTGACCGTGCGGGTCGAGGACGGCGTGCTGGTCTACCGCTGGACCCTCAGGGCCGGACGGACGGTCCCCGCCGGGGAGCACGTCTTCGCCGGGCAGTACGACCATGCGACCGGCGGCCGCGACGCGAAGGACGACTGGTACCGCGCGGACACCGACGGGGCGGCGGGCACCGCCTCGGTGTGGGGCGACTTCGCGCGCACCGACTGAACGGCGGCCGGGACGGGAACGGCGGCCGGGACGGGAGCAGCGACCGCGGACGGGAGCGGCGGAGGGCCGCGGCGGAGCGCCGCAGTGGCAGGACCGGACGGCCCCGGGGTGTCCGACGGCACACCCCGGGTTTATGCACCCAGTTGCAAAGAGCGCCCGCGACGGTCTACAAAGGGCTGGTCACGAGCGACCGAGGAGACCCCGGATGACCGCGTACCCCCACCTGCTGAGCCCGCTGGACCTGGGCTTCACCACGCTGCCGAACCGGGTGATCATGGGCTCGATGCACGTCGGGCTGGAGGAGGCCCCCGACGGCTTCGAGCGGATGGCGGAGTTCTACGCCGAACGCGCCCGCGGCGGCGTCGGCCTGATCGTCACCGGCGGCATCGCCCCCAACGAGGAGGGCCGCCCCTGGGAGGGCGGGTCGATGCTCACCACCGAGGAGGAGGCCGCCCGGCACCGGCTGGTCACCGACGCCGTGCACGCCGCCGGCGGCCGCATCGCGATGCAGATCCTGCACTTCGGCCGGTACGCGTACCACGCCGGGCTCGTCGCGCCGAGCCCGCTGCAGGCACCCATCAGTCCCTTCGTGCCGAACGAGCTGACCGACGAGCAGGTCGAACGCACCGTCGAGGACTTCGTGCGCTGCGCGGCGCTCGCCCGCAGCGCGGGCTACGACGGCGTCGAGATCATGGGCTCGGAGGGCTACCTGATCAACGAGTTCGTCGCCGCCCCGACCAACCGCCGCACCGACCGCTGGGGCGGCACGTACGAGAACCGCATGCGCTTCCCCGTCGAGATCGTCCGCCGGGTGCGGGAACGGGTCGGGCCCGACTTCGTGCTGATCTACCGGCTCTCCATGCTCGACCTCATCCCCGGCGGGTCCACGCTGCCGGAGGTCGTCCGGCTCGCGCAGGCCGTCGAGGAGGCCGGCGCCACCATCATCAACACCGGCATCGGCTGGCACGAGGCGCGCATCCCCACCATCGCCACCTCGGTGCCGCGCGGCGCCTACACCTGGGTCACGAAGAAGCTGATGGGCTCGGTGGGCATCCCGCTGGTGACCAGCAACCGCATCAACACCCCCGAGCTCGCCGAGCAGTTGCTCGCGGACGGCCACGCCGACCTCGTCTCGATGGCCCGCCCGCTGCTCGCGGATCCGGCCTTCGTCGCGAAGGCCGCCGCGGGCACGCCGGAGGCCGTCAACACGTGCATCGGCTGCAACCAGGCCTGCCTCGACCACACTTTCAGCCTCAGGATCACCTCCTGCCTGGTCAACCCGCGCGCCTGCCACGAGACCGAGCTGGTGCTCGCCCCGACCCGGCTGCGCAAGCGGATCGGCGTCGTCGGCGCCGGCCCCGCGGGTCTGGCCTTCGCGGTGTCGGCGGCCGAGCGCGGCCACGCCGTCACGCTGTACGACGCGGCCGACACGATCGGCGGGCAGCTCGACGTCGCCCGGCGCATCCCCGGCAAGCAGGAGTTCGACGAGACGATCCGGTACTACCGGCACCAGTTGGAGGCGCACGGCGTCGACGTCCGCCTCTCCACCACGGTCACCGCCGACGACCTGGCCGACGCCGGGCACGACGAGATCGTCATCGCCACCGGCGTCACCCCGCGCGTGCCCGACATCCCGGGCATCGACCACCCCAGCGTCGTCGGCTACCTGGACGTGCTGCGCGACGAGGTGCCCGTCGGACGCCGGGTCGCCGTCATCGGGGCGGGCGGCATCGGCTTCGACGTCGCCGAGTACCTCACCGACCCGGGCACCGGACCGGACCGCGACCCCGCGGTGTTCTTCGCCCAGTGGGGCGTCGACACCGGGCACACCACGCCGGGCGGCCTCACCGCGCCCGTCCGGACGGCCGCGCCGCGCACCGTGCACCTGCTGCAGCGCAAGACCGGCAAGGTCGGCGCCGGCCTCGGCAAGACGACCGGCTGGATCCACCGCACCGAACTGAAGCACCGCGGCGTCACCATGACCGCGGGCGCCGCCTACGACCTCGTCGACGACGCCGGCCTGCACCTCACCCTCGACGGCGAGAAGCAGGTGCTGCCGGTCGACACCGTCGTGCTCTGCACCGGCCAGGAGCCCCGGCGCGACCTGTACGACGCGCTCCGCGCACGCGGCCTCGCACCGCACCTGATCGGCGGCGCCGACGTCGCGGCCGAGCTCGACGCCAAGCGCGCCATCGACCAGGGCACCCGCCTGGCCGCCGCGATCTGACCGTGCGGTGCGGTGCGGTGGCGGCCCGGCCCGGCGGTTGATCCGGTCGGGTGGTGGCGGACCACCCGGAAGCGTCGGCGCCCGGAAGCGGCCGGGACGCTTGCTACCGTCACCGTTCCTGCACATGTCCGCGCGCACCGGCTGTCGTACCGGGCTGCACCGCTCCTGGGAAGGGAGTCAGGCATGACCGATCCGTCCGGGGAGGCGTGTCCGCCGCGTACGTGGGACCGCCGGGGGTTCCTCCGGTCGGCCACGCTGGCCACCGCCGCGCCGATCCTGACCACCGCGCCGATCCTCACCACCGCGGCCGGCCGGGCGGCCGCCGCTCCGCTCCCCCCGGCCGCGGTGACCGCCGGCCCGCCCGGCGCGGTCGCCCGGCTGATGGCGGTGGCCGGCCCGGGGCGGGACCTGGAGTGGCTCAGGTCGGCGCTGCAGATCGCCGTGGAACTCGAACTCGCCACCATCCCGCCCTACCTGTGCGCCTGGTGGTCCATCAGGGACCGCGCGGGCGAGGCGGCCGCCCTCATCGCCGACATCGTGCACGACGAGATGTTCCACATGGGCCTGGCGTGCAACATGCTCGCGGCCGTCGGCGGCACGCCGCGCATCCACGACGCCGTCCCCGCCTACCCCTCGGGGCTGCCGGGCGGTGTCCGCGAAGGCCTCACGGTGTACCTCGGCGGGCTGACGCGCCCGTACGTGCAGGACGTGCTCATGGGGATCGAGACCCCCGAGTCGCCGCTCACCCGCGCGGGTGCCGTGCCCACCATCGGCGCCTTCTACACCGCCCTGCTGGAGACCTTCCAGGACCTCGCCCCCGTGCTCTCCCCGGACCGCCAGCTCGGCACCCGGATCGGCTCGAACACGCTGCGCCCGGTGCTCGGCCCGGCCGACGTCGAGGAGGCGATCGAGACCATCAAGGAGCAGGGCGAGGGCAGTTCGGTCTCACCCGACCCGCCGCACGGCAGTCACGGCGCGCCGTCCCACTACTACGCGTTCGGCGAGATCTTCCACGGCGCCCGCATCCGGGAGGCGGGCGGCCGCTTCGAGTACACCGGGGACGTGCTGCCCTTCCCGGAGGCCCGTCCGATGGGCGCGGTGCCCGCCGGGGGCTGGCCCGACCCCTCCCCCGAGGTCCGGCGGCTGCTCGGCCGGTTCGACGCCACGTTCTCGCGGGCGCTCCGCGCGCTGCAGGCGGCCTGGACACGCGGCAGCGCCCGCGCCCTGTCGGCGGCCGTCGAGGAGATGCGCGCACTGGAGGGGCCGGCCGTCCGCCTGATGGAGATCCCGCTGCCCGACGGCAGCGGCCGCACGTACGGGCCGCAGTTCCGCCCGATCAGCTGAGGGCGGTGCGGGCGCCGGCCTCCAGGTCGAGCAGCCACCGCTTGCGGTCCAGCCCCCCGGCGTAGCCGGTCAGCGAGCCGTCCGCACCGATCACCCGGTGGCAGGGACGCACGACGAGCAGCGGGTTGGCGCCGATCGCCGCGCCCAGGGCGCGGACCGCCGCCCGCGGGATGCCCGCCCGCTCGGCGAGCCCGCCGTAGGTGGTGGTGGTGCCGTACGGGAGGGCGTCCAGCGCCTGCCACACCCGGCGCTGGAAGTCGGTGCCCGTGGCGGTGCGCTCCAGGTCGAAGGAGTCCGCCGAACCGGCGAAGTACGCGCGGAGCTGCCGGGCGACGCCGTCGAACCGCTCCGGCGCGTGCCGCCAGCCGTCACGCACCAGGGCGGCGTTGCGCTGCCCGGTCATGGACACCGAGGCGAGCGCGACGCCGCCCGGCGCGGTGGCGGACTCCTCGCCCACCAGCAGGAGGTCGCCCAGGGGGCTGTCCACGGCGGTGTACACGGTCACGGTCTTCTCCTCGGTCCTTCGCCCACGTCGTTCACCCGCCAGTCTCCCCTGCCCGCGCCGGCGGCTCCGGCGGGAATCGGACACCGCGCTGCCGCCCCGCCGGACCGCCCGCACCCGGCGCGATCAGGTCGGCGACCGCCGCGACCGGCGGCCACGACCACTGGCCGGTCCGCGCCAGCAGCAGGCTGCGGCGGGTGCCCGCGAGCGGGTCGACCGGGCGGAAGGAGACGTCCGTCCGGTCGCGTTCGATGCCGGACTCCGCCAGGAGCGCGACGCCGAGGCCGGCCCCGACCAGACTGTTGACCAGGTGGAGGCTGTCCATGCGGTGCACGATGCGGGGGGTGAACCCGGCGACGGCGCAGACCCGGTGCACGAGCTCGTCGTCGTCGCTGCCGCGGGAGTTGGCGATCCAGCCGACGTCCGCGAAGCCGCGCAGGTCGGCGAGGGCCACCGGCCGGCCCGCGCCCGGGGAGCCCGCCGGTACCGCGAGGTAGAGCGGCTGCTCCGCGAAGAGCCGGGCGTCCAGCTCCCCGGGCACGGCCCGCGGCACCAGGCTGTACTCGTAGACCAGGCCCAGGTCGACGGCGCCGGCCCGCAGCAGCTCGACGGTGTGCTCGGGCTCGTGCTCGTGGAGTTCGAGGGAGACCCGCGGGTGCAGCGCGCGGAGCCGGGCCAGCGCCGGCAGCACGACCGGCTCGACGGCGGTGAAGAAGCTCGCGAGACGCACCCGGCCGACCGGTTCGGTGCCGCCGCGCAGTTCGGCCCGCACCGCCTCGACCGAGGCGAGGACGCCGACGGCGTGCTCGGCGAGCCGCTCCCCCGCGGGCGTCAGCTGCACTCGGCGGCCGACCGGGCGCAGCAGCCGCACCCCCATCTCCTGCTCCAGCACGGCGAGGTGCTTGGAGACCGCGGAGGTGCCGTAGCCGGTGCTCGCGGCGACGGCGGCCATCGTGCCGAGGCGGTGGAGTTCGGCGAGCAGGCGGAGCCGTCCGAGGTCGGGCAGGCGGGACGGCCCGTCGGCGGCCGTCGGGTCGGGCAGGCGGGACGGCCCGTCGGCGGCCGTCGGGGCGGGCAGGCGGGACGGCCCGTCGGCGGCCGTCGGGGCGGGCAGGCGGGGCGGCCTGTCTGTGGTCATCGGGGCGGCCTGTCGGTGGTCACCCCGGGATCATCCACCATCGGTGGACGGTCGGTCCACCGATGGCCCGTGGACGGAAACGGGTGCGGGCCGGTCCAATGGCCGGGTGACCTCCACCGCCGCAACGGCCCCGGCCGCCCCTCCCGTCCTTCCCGTCCTTCCCGCCCCTCCCGTCCTCCCCGCCCTTCCCGCCCCTCCTGTCCTTCCCACCCCTGCGGCACCGCCCGTGCCGGCACCCGCACCCGGTCGGCGCCGGGTGCCCGGGGCGGTGCTGCTGCTCGTCTCCATGGCGCTGCTGCACACCGGCAGTGCGCTCGCCACCGAGCTGTTCCGGTCGCTCGGCCCGGCGGGCACGACCTGGCTGCGGCTGACGTTCGCCGCCGGGGTCCTGCTCGCGTTCACCGGGCGCTCGCTGGGCCGGACGCTGCGGGCCGCGTCCCGGCGGGACGTGCTGGCCACGGTGCTGCTGGGCGCGGTGAGCGCCGGCATGATGCTGCTCTTCTCGGAGGCCGCGGCGCGGCTGCCGCTCGGCACGGCGACCGCGCTGGAGTTCCTCGGGCCGCTGGCGGTGGCCGTGGCGGCGTCGAAGCGGCGGGCGGAGCTCGGCTGGCTGGCCCTGGCGGCGGGCGGGGTGCTGCTGCTCACCTCGCCGTGGACGGGCACCGCGGGCCCGGCGGGGGTGCTGTTCGGGCTCGGCGCCGGCGCCTGCTGGGCGCTGTACGTGCTCGGCACGGCGCACGTGGGCAGCAGGTTCCCCGCCGCCCACGGGCTGGCGGTGTCGCTGACGGTGGCCTCGCTGGTCGCGGCGCCGTTCGGCGTGCCGGGTGTCGTCGGGCACCTCACGTGGGGTGGGGTGGCCGCGGTGGCGGGGATCGCGGTGCTGATGCCGCTGGTGCCGTTCCTGCTGGAGATGCGGGCGCTGCAACGGCTGGGCGCGACGGCGTACGGCACCCTGGCGGGTCTCGAACCGGCGGTGAGCCTGCTGGCGGGCATGGTGCTGGTCGCGCAGACCCCGACGGCGGTGCAGGCGGCGGGGACGGCCCTGGTGGTGGCCGCGGGCATCGGTGCGGCCCGCCGGGAGGGCAGGCGCTGAGGCGGCGCCGCCCGCGGGTCCGGACGCACAGCCAAACTGTACAGCCAAACTGGACAGCTACGGCTGAAGAGACCTACCGTGGGCGGCATGAACGGCATCGACCACGGCAGCGGAAGGACCTCCCCGACCGAGGCGGCGGCCGACGTACGGAACGCCCGCGCACGGAACGCCGGAGCACGGAACGCCGGCGGCCGGTGCCGGGCGGCACGGCCGTGACCGGACTCGCCACCACCGACCCAGGGCGGCGCACCCGCCCCGCGGGCTTCGACCGGCGGCTGCTCGCACCGATGATGCTCGGTTCGGTGCTCAACCCGGTCAACTCCTCGATGCTCGCCGTCGCCCTCGTCCCCATCGGCCACGCCTTCGGCGCACCGCCCTCGCAGACCGCCTGGCTCGTCACCGGCCTCTACCTCGCGACCGCCGTCGGCCAGCCCGTCATCGGCCGGCTCGTCGACACGTACGGCCCGCGCCCGCTCTACCTCACCGGCACCGTCCTCGTCGGCGTCGCCGGACTCACCGGCGTGCTGGCCCCGGCCCTCTGGGTGCTGGTGCTCTCCCGGGTGCTGCTCGGCCTCGGCACCTCCGCCGCCTACCCGGCCTCCATGCACCTGCTGCGCAGCGAATCCGACCGCACCGGCGCCGACAGCCCCGCCGGGGTGCTCGCCGCACTCTCGATCGCCAACCAGGTCGTCGCCGTCGTCGGCCCCACCCTCGGCGGCCTGCTGATCGGCGCGGGCGGCTGGCACCTGATCTTCGCGATCAACGTGCCGCTCTCCGCCGCGTGCCTCGTGCTCGGCGCCCGCCGGCTGCCCCGGGGGCCCGCCCGGACGGTCCGTCCCGGCACCGCCGACGGGTCCGGCGGTGTCGACGTCCCCGGCATGCTGCTCTTCGCCGCCGCCCTCACCGCCCTCATGGTGTTCCTGATGGAGCCGCAGGCCGCCCACCTGCCGCTGCTCCTGGCCGGCGCCGCGGCCGGCACCGGCTTCGCCGCCCGCGAGCTCCGCACCGCCCGCCCGTTCGTCGACCTGCGCGTGCTGAGCGGCAACCCCCCGCTGCTCGCCACGTACGGCCGCCAGCTCCTCGCCTGCACCACCTCGTACGCCTTCCTCTACGGCTACACCCAGTGGCTGGAGGAGGGCAGGTCGCTCGGCCCCTCCACCGCCGGGCTCGTCCTGCTGCCCATGTCGGCGGGTGCGATCGCCGTCACCGCGGCCACCGGCCGGCGGGCCGGCGTCCGCGGCAAGCTCGTCGTCGGCGGGCTCGCGCAGTTCGCCGCGTGCGGTCTGCTCCTGCTGCTCGGCCCCGGCAGTCCGGTCTGGCTGCTCGTGGCGCTCGGCGCGCTCCTCGGCATCCCGCAGGGCCTCAACGGCCTCGCCAACCAGAACGCCCTCTACGCCCAGGCCGACCGGGCCCGGATGGGTTCCTCCGCCGGGCTGCTCCGCACCTTCATGTACCTCGGCGCGCTCGGCGCCTCCGCGGCCACCGCCGCGTTCTACCGGCAGGGCGCCGACACCGGCGGCCTGCACCACCTCGCCGTCCTGCTGCTCGGCGTCTCCGCGCTCTTCCTCGCCACGACCCTCGCGGACCGCTCGCTCGGCCGCGTCGGCCGGACCGGCTGAGCCACCCCGCGCCCGGCCGGTGGCCGGCCGCCGGTCACCGGGGGCCCCGCAGCACCGGCCCGGCACGGAGTGGCACCGGGGGGCTCCGCCCGGGGGGTGTCAGGTGCCCGCGCCCGGCCGGTTCCACAGCCCGCGCCGGGCGAGCAGCGGCAGCACGCCCTCGCCGACCCGGTACGCCTCCTCCAGGTGCGGCACACCGGAGAGCACGAACTCGTCGACGCCGAGCCGGTGGTACTCCTCGATCCGGTCGGCGACCTCCGTGTGGCTGCCGACCAGGGCGGTGCCCGCACCGCCGCGGACGAGGCCGATGCCCGCCCACAGGTTCGGGTACACCTCCAGCCGGTCGGTGGCCCCGCCGTGCAGCTCCCGCATCCGGCGCTGGCCCTCCGACTCGCTCTCCGCGAGGGCGCGCTGGGTCGTGCGGATGCGCTCCGGGTCCATCCCGGCGAGCAGCCGGGCCGCCTCCGCCCAGGCTTCCCCGGAGGTGTCGCGGGTGATGGTGTGCAGCCGGATCCCGAAGCGCGGGGTGCGGCCGTGCCGGGCGGCGAGGCTGCGGATCCGCGCGATCTTCTCCGCGACCTGCGGCGGCGGTTCGCCCCAGGTGAGGTACACGTCGGCGTGGCGGGCCGCGACCTGTTCGGCCGCGGGCGACGACCCGCCGAAGTACACCTCCGGCACCGGGTCGGGCAGCCGGTTGAGCCGGGCCCCCTCGACCCGCAGGTGCGGGCCGTGGTGGTCGACGGTCTCCCCGCGCCAGAGGCGTCCGACGATGTCGAGGAACTCGTCCGTGCGGGCGTACCGGCCGTCCTTGTCGAGGAAGTCGCCGTACGCCCGCTGCTCGGCCGACTCGCCGCCGGTGACGACGTTGAGCAGCAGCCGTCCGTGGGACTGCTGCTGGTAGCTCGTCGCCATCTGCGCGGCCAGGGTGGGGCTGATCAGGCCGGGCCGGAACGCCACCAGGTAGCGGAGGCGTTCGGTCTGCTGCGTGAGCATCGCGGTGGTCAGCCAGGCGTCCTCGCACCAGGGACCGGTCGGGGTCAGCGCACCGGAGAACCCCGACTGCTCGGCGGCCCTCGCGACCTGGCCCAGGTAGGCGATGCTCGGCTGCCGGTCGGAACCGGCCTCGCCCGGGGTGGAGCCGTGGCCGCCGCCCACCACGTGGCGGCTGTCGCCCGTGGTGGGCAGGAACCAGTGGAAGGTCGCCGTCACCGGGCGTCCCGGCCTGCCGCCCCGGGGGCGAACCCGCCGAAGGCGCCGTCGTGGTGGAGCAGCGGTGTGCCGCCGTCCGCGTCGGCGTCGAGCACCTCGCCGACGACCAGCAGGTGGTCGCCGACCTGCTGGAGGAGCACCGGCCGGGCGGTCAGCCGGGCGGCGGCGCCGTCGAGGAGGGGGGTGCCGTGCGGGCCCGTCCGCCAGCCGGTGCCCGCGAACCGGTCGATCCCGCTGGTGGCGAACCGCTGTGCCAGCGACTCCTGTTCGCGGCTCAGCACGTGCACGGTGAACGCTTCGGCGGCGCGGACGGCCGGGGCCGCCGAGGCGGTGCCGGCGAGGTAGAAGGAGACCAGGGCCGGTTCCAGGCTGACCGAGGTGAAGGAGGTCGCGGTGAACCCGGCCGGGCCGGGCACGGTGATGACGGTGACCCCGGCGGCGTGCCGGCGCAGGGTGCGGCGCAGCAGGTCGGCGCGCTCGGCCGCCTCCACCGGGTGTGCGGTGACGGGTCGTTCGTCGACGGCGGTCATGAGGTGGTTCCTTCCCAGGAGGAGGACACGGTGAGCAGGTGGGGCAGTGCGGTGCGGTCGGCGCGCAGCCGTTCGAGCCACTGGACGATCTGTGCGGCGACGCTGCGGTGCGCGGCGTCGTTGAGCACGTCGTGCAACCCGTCGGTGACGAGCACGAGTTCGGCGCGCTTCAGGCGTGCGGCGAGTCGGCGGGCGGCCGCCGGCGGGGCGACCGGGTCGGCCAGGCCGTGCAGCACGAGCACCGGCAGGTCGGGGGCGGCGGCCTCGACGGCGGCGGCGAGTTCGGCCGGTACGGGCACGCCGAGCCGGCCGGGGCGGAAGTCGGGGTCGGCGGCGAGCAGTCCGCGGTGCACCGGGCAGGCCGTCCGCGCGGTCAACTCGTCCTGCCAGACGGGACGTTCCTCGGCCGTACCGCCGGCGGGCAGGGTGGCCGGGGCTCCGACGAGCAGGACGCCGTCGGGGCGGGCGGCGCCCGCGGACGCCGCCAGGGCGAGCAGCGCCCCGGTGTCGGAGCCCGCGAGCACCACCGGGCCGCCGGCCTCGCGGGCGGTGTCGACCTGCTCGGCGAGGCGCGCGGCGTCGGCGAGCGCGCCGACGTCGGCGAGCGCCTGCACGCGGTAGCCGTCGTACGCCAGGCGCCGGCCGAACCGCCCGTACACTCCCGGGTGTTCGCCGCGTCCGGGGAGCAGCAGCACGGTGCCGCGCACGACGACGCCCTCGGCGGGGTGCCAGGTGTCGGCGGACCGCAGGGCGGGGGCGGCGGTCACCGGGCACCGCCCGCGAGCGCGGCGGGACGTGCGGCGGCGGCTGCGGCGTCGCGGCGGGCGACCTCCTGCCGGACCAGCGGCAGCAGTTCGCGGCCGTAGTCGAGGGCGTCCTCCAGCGGGTCGTAGCCGCGGATGAGCAGGGTGGTGACGCCGAGGTCGACGTAGTCGAGCAGGGCCTGCGCCACGGTCTCCGGGGTGCCGACCAGGGCGGTGGAGTTGCCGGCCGCGCCGGTCGCGGCGGCGGGGGCCGTCCAGAGGGCGCGGTCGTGGAGGTCGCCCTTGGCCGCGGCGGCGAGCAGCCTCTGCGAGCCGACGTTCTGCGGTGCGGCGCCGGGACCGGTGGGGAGGATCGCGCGGCGCCCGCCGAAGGCGTCGGCCCGGTCGCGGATGGTGTCGAGGATGCGGTGCGCGCGCTCCCACGCCTCGTCCTCGGTGCGGCCGAGGATCGGGCGGAAGGAGACGCTGAAGCCCGGCAGTTCGGTGCGGCCCGCGGCCTCGGCGGCGGCCCGCACGCGGCCGATCTGCTCGGCGGTCTCGGCGAGCGGCTCGCCCCACAGGGCGAACGTGTCGGCGTGCTTGCCGCCGACGCGGTAGGCGGCCTCGGAGGAGCCGCCGAAGAAGAGCGGGATGCGCGGCTGCTGGAACGGCCGCACCTCGGAGCGGAAGTCGGCGAAGCGGTAGTAGGGGCCCTCGTGGTCGAAGGGCTTCTCCTCCGTCCACGCGCGGGTCAGCACGGTGAGGTAGTCGTCGGTGCGGGCGTACCGCTCGTCCTTGGTGAGGTAGTCGCCGTCGCGGCGCTGCTCGGCGTCGTGGCCGCCGGTGATGATGTGCACGGCCACCCGGCCGGCGGAGAACTGGTCGAGGGTGGCGAAGGTGCGGGCGGCGACGGTCGGGGAGATGAAGCCCGGCCGGTGCGCGATGAGCAGGCCGAGGCGCTCGGTGTGCGCGGCGGCGTAGGCGGCGACCTGGTTGGGGTCGGGGCTCGCGGAGGAGTGGGCGACGAGGATGCGGTCGAAGCCGGCCTCCTCGTGGGCCTGCGCGAAGCGGCGGGTGTAGTCGGCGTCGACGACGGGCCCGCGGGCGGGGCGGGTCTCGGAGACGTCGTGGGTGGAGATCATGCCGATGAACTCGACGGGCACGGGTCAGCCTCTTTCGTGGGAAGGGGTGGCGGCGGCGAGGGCCGCCCGGCCGAGGGCGAGCAGGACGGTGTCGTCCTGCGGGGTGTGCACGCGGCTGCAGAGCACGTCGCGCAGGTGGCGCTGGAGCGGGTGGTGGTGGGTGAGTCCGTGGTTGCCGACCAGGGCGACGGCCTGCTGCACGGCGTCGATCGCGGCCCGGGTGCCGAGCAGCTTGGCGCCGGCCGACTCCTCCGCCGCGCCGGGCTCGCCGGCGTCGACGGCGGCGGCGAGGGCGCCGACGAGGCGTTCGGCCCCGGAGAGGGCGATGTCGATCTCGCCGACGGCGCTCTGGAAGCGCGGCAGCGTGGCGAGCGGGGCGCCGAGTGCGGTGGGGGTGCGCTCGTGCAGGAAGCCGGTGAGCCAGTGCTGGGCGGCGCGGGCGACGCCCAGGTAGAGGGCGGTGAGGCCGAGGGAGTTCCAGGCGCCGCCGGTCGCGTCGCGTCCGCCGTCCGCGCCGGGTACGGCGAGGTGCGTGGTGCGGTCCAGCGGCACGGGCACGGCGTCGAGGAGCACGTCGTCGCTGCGGCTGGCGCGCAGGCCGAGGTGGTCCCAGGTGGGCAGCACGGTGAGGCCGGGGCTGTCGGAGCGGACGAGGAACGAGCCGACACGCGGCTCGGGTTCGTCGGTGCGCGCCCAGACGAGCATCCAGCGCAGCGCGACGGCGCCGGTGGAGAAGATCTTGCGGCCGGTCAGCTCCCAGTGGTCGCCGCGCCGGTGGGCGACGGTGGCGGGCAGGCCGCCGCGGACGGGCGTGCCGAGCTCCGGTTCCACCCGCAGCGCGTTGACCAGCACCGGCCGTTCGGCCGACTCGTGGAGCAGGTCGGTGAGCGCGGACCGGGGCCAGTGCGGGGCACGGGCCTCGGCGGCGTGTGTGAAGAGGGTCATCGCGGTGACCAGCGCCACCGCCGGGTCGCCCTCGCCGAGGGCGCGCAGGATGCGGGTGGTGTCGGCGAGGCCGCGGCCGGGGCCGCCGTGGCGCCGGGCCACGGTGGCGGTCAGCAGCCCTGCCCCGTGGACGAGTTCGACGCCCTCGTACGGGAAGGTGGCGTGCCGGTCGTGGTCGGCGGCGCGGGCGGCGAGCGCCGCGGTGAGTTCGGGCAGCCGGTCGAGGTCGGGCGGGGCGAGTGCGGGCGGGGGTGGTGCGAGGGCGTTCACGGGGTGTTCTCCAGGACGGGCGACGGCGGTCGGTGCGGCAGCAGTACGGGCGCGTGGCGGACGGTGACGGGTGGCGGTTCGCCGTCGGCCCAGCGCTCGATCTCGACGAGCGCGTGCTGGCCGGTGCAGCCCTGCGAGAGGCGTGAGCTGGGCTCGTCCGCGGTCAGCACGTTGGGGTTGCCGTGCGCGCAGAGCGGCGGTTCGGTGCCGGGCACGGGGTCGAACCAGGCACCGGTGGGCAGCCGCACGACGCCGGGGCGCAGCCGGTCGGTGAGCCGGGCGCCGGCGAGGCAGGCGCCGCGGTCGTTGAAGACGCGGACGAGGTCTCCGTCGGCGATCGACCGGGCGGCGGCGTCGGACGGGTGCAGCTCGACGGCCTCCCGGTCGGCCACCTTGTCGGCCAGGCTCGGTGCGCCGACGTCGAGTTGGCTGTGCAGCCGGGTGGCGGGCTGGTTGGCGACGAGCAGCAGCGGGTGGCGTTCGGCGGCGCGGGTGCCGAGCCGTTCGGGCGGGTCGAGCCAGGTGGGGTGGCCGGGGCAGTCGGGCAGGCCGAGGGCGGCGACGGTGGCGGAGTGGAGCTCGATCCGGCCGCTGGGGGTGGCGAGCGGGCGGCCGGCCGGGTCGGCCCGAAACTCCTCGAACAGCGTGCGTTCCGGGGCTTGTTCGGGCAGCTGCCACTCCCCCGCGGTCCAGAGCTCGGCGAACGGCGGCGGGTCGCCCGCGCCCTCGGCGCGCAGGCTGTCGGCCCATCCGTCGTAGAGGTGTTCGAGCCATTCGCGCGGGCTGCGGCCCTCGGTGAACTCCTCGGCGAAGCCGAGGCGTTCGGCGAGGCCGGCGAGCACGGCGTGGTCGTCGCGGGCCTCGCCGTACGGGGCCACGGCGCGGTGCATGGCGATCAGGTGGGTGTCGCGGCGGCCGCCGCCGAGGTCCTCGCGTTCGAGGGCGGTGGTGACGGGCAGCACGATGTCGGCGTGGCGGGCGGTGGCCGTCCAGTGCGGCTCGTGCACGACGACGGTGTCGGGGCGGGCGAAGGCGCGGCGCAGCCGTCCGAGGTCCTGGTGGTGGTGGAAGGGGTTGCCGCCCGCCCAGTGGACGAGCCTGATGTCGGGGTAGGTCCGGCGGGTGCCGTCGTAGTCGTACGCCTCGCCGGGGTGCAGCAGCAGGTCGGCGATGCGTGCGCAGGGGATGAACTCGTCGACGGGGTTGGGGCCCTGGGGCAGGAAGGGCAGGCGCAGCGCGGGGCCGGTGTCGCCGACGTCGCCCATGGAGCCGTAGCCGTGGCCGAAGCCTCCGCCGGGCAGGCCGATCTGGCCGAGGGCGGCGGCGAGGGCGATGGCGGCCCAGACGGGCTGTTCGCCGTACCGGGCCCGCTGGAGCGACCAGGTGACGGTGACCAGGGTGCGGGTGGCGGCCATCCGGCGGGCGAGGGTGCGGATGCGGTCGGCGTCGAGGCCGCAGATCGGGGCGGCCCAGTCGGCGCTCTTGGGCGTGCCGTCGGTGCTGCCGTCGAGGTAGGCGGCGAGGGTGTCCCAGCCGGTGGTGCAGCGGTCGAGGAAGGCGCGGTCGTGCAGGTCCTCGGTGAGCAGGGTGTGGGTGAGGGCGAGCATGAGGGCGGTGTCGGTGCCGGGGGCGACGGGGTGCCAGTCGGTGGCGGGGCCGTCGGGCAGGTCGTCGCGGAGCGGGCTGACGAGCGCCACCTCGACCCCGGCGGCGGCGAGTTCGGCGAGGTGGCCGGGGGTGCCGTGGCGGGTGACCCCGCCTGGTGTGACGTGCACGTTCTTGGCGGGGATGCCGCCGAAGGCGACGATGAGCCGGGTGTGCCGGGTGATGACCGGCCAGGAGGTGGAGGCGCGGAGCACCGTCTCGGCGTCGCCGACGACGTGCGGCAGCAGCACGAGCGAGGTGCCGAGGCTGTAGGAGTTGCGGGAGCCCGTGTATCCGCCGAACTGCGCCAGGAACCGGTGCAGTTGGCTCTGCGCGTGGTGGAACCGGCCGGCGCTGGCCCAGCCGTAGGAGCCGCCGAAGACGGCCTGCGGGCCGTGTTCGGCGCGGACGCGGGCGAGTTCGCCGGCGACCAGGTCGAGTGCGGTGTCCCAGTCGACCTCGACGAAGGGCTCCTCGCCGCGCCGCGCGGACGGCCCGGGCCCGTGCTCCAGCCAGCCGGCCCGGACGGCCGGGCGGGCCACCCGGGTCGGGTGGCGGAGCGCCCCGGGCACGCCCGCGAGCAGCGGCGACGGCGACGGGTCAGCGGGGTGCGGTTCGACCGCGAGCGCGCCGCCGGGCCCGGTGCGGACCCGGAAGGCACCCCAGTGCGAGGTCGTGGGCGTGGTCACGGCCGGCCGGCCCCGACGAGCGCGTCCGTGTCCGCGCTCTGCTCGCGCACCAGGCGGACGAGCGCGCCGTAGTCGCGGGCGTCCTCCAGCGGGCTGAAGCCGCGGATCAGCAGGGTGGAGACGCCGAGCGCGGTGTAGTCGAGCAGCGACTCGGCGACCTGCTCGTAACTGCCGACGAGCGCCGTGGAGTTGCCTGCGGCGCCGGTGGCCTTGGCGATGGCCGTCCAGAGCCGCTTGTCGTGCACCTCGGCCTGGTCTGCGTAGTCCAGCAGCCGCTGCGAGCCCTGCTGGGCGGAGTGGTCGAGGTTGAACTGCTTCCGGAGGTCGCCGACCCGCTCCCGGGTGAGCCGCAGGATCTCGGCGGCCCGCTGCCAGGCCTCGGCCTCGGTGGCGGCGGGGATCGGCCGCAGGCTCACGCTGAAGCGCGGGTCGCGGCCGTGGGGTGCGGCGGCGGTGCGCACCTGCCGGATGCGGTCGGCGATGCCGGCCAGCGGCTCGCCCCAGAAGGCGTACACGTCGGCGTGCCGGCCGCCGACCCGGACGGCGTCGTCGGAGGCGCCGCCGAAGTAGACGGGGATCGGCTCCGCCGGGCGGATGCCGGAGAGGGCGCCGCGCACGGTGTAGAACTCGCCCTCGTGGTCGAAGGGTTCGGCGGACTCCCAGGTGCGGCGGACGATCTGCAGGAACTCGTCCGTGCGCCGGTAGCGGGTGGGCTTGTCGCTGAGGTCGCCGTCGCGGGCCTGGTCGGCGTCGTCGCCGCCGGTGATCACGTGCAGGGCGACGCGGCCGGGGTGGAAGGCGTCGAGGGTGGCGAACTTCCGGGCGGCCAGGGTCGGGGCGACGAAGCCGGGGCGGTGCGCGAGGAGCACGCCCAGCCGCTCGGTGTGCGTGAGCACCTGGTCGGCGACGGTGAAGCCGTCCGGGCTGGCGGAGGTGTGCGCCACCAGCACCCGGTCGAAGCCGGCCTCCTCGTGGGCGGTGGCGAGCGCCTTCAGGTAGCCGGGCTGGATGACGGCGCCGCTCGGCGCTCCGGACTCGCTCTGCGTGGCGACGGCGTCGGCCGCGCCGGAGGCGTTGCCCGTCTCGCTGACGGGCTGGGTGGCGGTGATGCCGATGAACTCGACGGACACGGGGTGCTCCTGGGATCGGTGCAGCTGAGCGGGGAGGGGTTCGGGGCGGCGGCGCGGGCGGACTTGTGAGGTCAGCGGGCGGGCGGACCGGCCTGCGGGGTCAGCGGGCGGCGGGCCGGGTGAGGCGGGCGCGCCAGTGCGGTGCGTGGTCGCAGGCGACGGACCGGTCGGCACCGGCCTGCTGCACGGCGGGGCGGCCGGTGCAGGCGGCGTCCGCGAACGGGCAGCGGTGCGCGAAGGCGCAGCCGGAGGCCGCCGGAGGCCGGGCCGCGGGGGTGCGCAGCAGCGCGAGGTCGGCCCGGTGGGCCCGGTCGAGGCTGGGCGCGGAGGCGGTGAGCAGCGCCGTGTACGGGTGGTGCGGGTCGGTCAGGACGGCCTCCGCGGGGCCGTGCTCGACGAGGCGGCCGCGGTAGAGGACGGCGATGCGGTCGGCGATGCCGGCGAGCGAGTCGAGGTCGTGGGAGATGACGACGACGGCGAGGCCGAGCTCCTGGCGGAGGGTGTCGAGCAGCCGCAGCACGTGGTTGCGGTTGGAGGCGTCCAGGGCGCTGACGGGTTCGTCGGCGATGAGCAGCCGGGGGCGGGTGACGATGGCCCGGGCGAGGGCGACGCGCTGGCGCTGGCCGCCGGAGAGCCGGCCGGGGGTGCGGTCGGCGAGCGCCCGGTCGAGGCCCACCCGGTCCAGCGCTTCGAGCACGCGGGGTTCGCGCTCCTCCCGCGGGGTCCGGGCGACGGCGAGGGGTTCGCCGACGAGTCGGCGCACGGTCAGGTCGGGGTCGAGGGAGCGCAGCGGGTCCTGGAACATGTACTGGACGGCGCCGCCGCGCCGCGCCAGGCGCAGGGCGCGGCCGCGCAGCGCGGTGCGGTCCTCGCCGTCGACGGTGACCCGGCCAGCGGTGACGGGGGCGAGGCCCACGACGGCCCGGGCGAGGGTGGTCTTGCCGGAGCCGGTCTCACCGATCACCCCGAGGATCTCGCCGGCCCGGGCGTCGAGGTCGATCCCGTCGAGGACGAGGGGCCCGCCGGGGTGGCGGACGTCGAGGCCGCGGATCCGCAGCAGCGGTGCGCCGGGCGCGACGGCCTGGGGGGCTGCGGCGCGGAGCTCGGTGGTGACGGTCATGCGGGCACCTCCGTACGGTCGGTGGATCGGGCTCCCTGCAGGGCGAGTTCGCCGGCGCGCAGGCAGCGCACGGCGCGGGTGCCGCCGGCGGTGCCGTGCGCGGCGGTGAGCGGCACCGGTGCCGCGGTGCACGCGTCGGTGGCGTACGTGCAGCGGTCGGCGAAGCGGCATCCGGCGCCCGCGGTGCCGGGCTCGGGCGGACGGCCGGGGATGACCGCGAGCTCGCGCCGGTGCCGGTCGCCGAGCGAGGCGACCCGCAGCAGCGCCTCGGTGTACGGGTGGGCCGGGGCGGCGATCACCTCGGCGGTGGGGCCGTCCTCGACGATCTCGCCGGCGTAGAGGACGAGGAGGCGGTCGGTCACCTCGGCGACGACGGCGAGGTCGTGGGTGACGAGCAGCAGGGCGAGGCCCCGGTCGCGGCGCAGCCGGTCGAGGAGGTCGAGCACCTCGGCCTGGACGACGGTGTCGAGGGCGGTGGTGGCCTCGTCGGCGACGAGGAGTTCGGGCTCGCCGGAGACCGCGATCGCGATGAGGACGCGCTGCAGCATGCCGCCGGACAGCTCGTGCGGGTAGCGGTCGTGGACGAGTTCGGGGTCGTGCAGGCCGACGGCGGCGAACAGCGCGACCGCACGGCGGCGGGCCTCGGCCCGGGAGAGGCCGAGCCGCAGCCGCAGCGGCTCGGCGAGCTGCCGGCCGACGGTGAGCGACGGGTTGAGGTAGGAGCCGGGGTCCTGGAAGACGGCGCCGAGCCGGTCGCCGCGGACGCGCTGCCAGCCGCGCTCGCCGAGCGTGGTGAGCTCGGTGTCGCCGAGGGTGATCCGGCCGGCCGAGACCGCGGTGCCGGGCGCCGGGAGACCGAGCACGGAACGGCAGGTCAGGGTCTTGCCGCTGCCGGACTCCCCGACGAGGCCGACGGCCTCGCCCGCGTGGACGGCGAAGGAGACGTCGCGGACGGCCTCGGTGCGGCCGTGGCCGACGGTGAGGTGGAGGCCCTCGACGGCGAGCACGGGCTGGTCAGGCGTGGGCATCGGCCTTCTCCTTCGCTGCGCCGGCGACGGCGGTGCCGGGGGCGGTGATGCCGGTGCCGGTGGCCGCGGCGCCGGTGGCCGCGGTGCCGGTGGCCGCGGTGTCGGTGGCCGCGGGGGCTCCGGCCGTGGCCGTGGCTGTGGCCGCGGCCGCGGTGCCGGGGTGCCGGACGTCGGCCGGGTCGGCGTCGCGGACGGCGTCGGCGAGCAGGTTGAGCGCACCGACGGTGATCATGATCAGTGCGGCGGGCAGGGCGGGCGCCCAGGGCTGCTGGGCGAGGAAGCCCAGGTCGCTGGCGAGCATGCCGCCCCAGGTCGGTGCGGGCGGCTGGACGCCGATGCCGAGGAAGGTCAGCGAGGCGACGGTGAGCAGCGCCGTGGCGAGGGCGTGGGCGGTGGTGACGGCGACGGTCGGCAGCACCTTGCGCCAGATGTGGGTGCGCAGGATGCGGGCCCGGGTGGCGCCCATCAGCTCCGCGGCCTCCACGTACTGGGCGCGGTCGAGGCCGAGTGCGGCGGCCCGGGTGACGCGGAAGAACAGCGGGGCGAGGAGCACGCCGAGCGCCAGCATCGCCTGGTGCAGGCCGTTGCCGAGGATGCCGACGGCGGCGATCGCGAACAGGGTGAACGGCAGCGTCATCAGGGCGTCGACGGCGCGCAGCGACACCCAGGTCAGCGCGGGCGCCAGGCGGACCGAGGCGATGCCGGGCACGACGCCCAGGAGCATCGCCGCACCGACCGCCTCGACCGCGGCGAGCACGGAGAGGCCGGTGCCGGAGAGCAGCCGGCTGAGAACGTCGCGGCCGAGGTAGTCGGTGCCGAGCAGGTGGCCGCCGCCCGGGCCCTGCAGCACGTGCGCGGTGTCCTGGGCGAGCGGGTCGTACGGGGCGATCACCCCGCCGAGGAAGGCGAGCAGGGCGATGAGGGCGAGCACCGCGAGGGCGACGCGGGCGACGGGCTGCCGGAGGACGGCACGGGTGGCGCTCACGGTCGTACCTCCGTCCGGGCGGCGGGGCGGCGGGCGGCGGGGTTGAGGGCGAACAGGCCGGCGTCGACGGCGAGGTTCGCGGCGAGCACGACGGCGACGGTGACGAGCAGGGTGCCCTGGATGACCGGCACGTCGTGCTGTTCCGCCGCCCGCAGGGAGAGCTGGGCGATGCCGGGCAGGTTGAAGATCCGCTCCGTGACGACGGCCCCGCCGATGAGCATCGGCACGCTCATGCCGAGCACGGTGACGGCCGGTCCGGCCGCGTTGCGCAGCACGTGACCGAAGAGCACGCGGCGCGGGGAGAGGCCGCGCATGACGGCGCCGGTGGCGTAGTTCTCGCGGAGGGCGCCGACGAGCGAGGTGCGCAGCTGCCGGGCGATGCCGGCGGCGGCGTCCAGGCTGAGGGCGAGCGCCGGCAGCAGGGCGAACTGCAGCCACTGGCCCGGGTTCTGGCCGAACGGCACGTACCCGCCGGAGGGCAGCAGGCCGAGCTGGACGGAGACCAGGGTGATCAGGCCGATGGCGATGACGAAGGCGGGCAGGGTGCCGAGCAGGGTGCAGACGGCGGTGACCGCCCGGTCGGTGCGGCCGCCGTTGCTGAGGGCGGCCGCGATGCCGGCCGCCGAGCCGAGCAGCACGGCGAACACCAGGGCCAGACCGGCGATGGAGAGGTCGACGGGCAGGGCGGCGGCGATGCTGTCGGAGACCGGCACGGTGGTGAACCAGGAGCGGCCGAGGTCGCCGCCGAGGGCGTGCGCCAGCCAGCTGCCGTACTGCGCGGCGAGGGACCGGTCGAGGCCGAACTCGTGGTCGAGGCGGGCGATGTCGGCGGGGGTGGCGGTCTCGCCGAGGACGGCGGCCGCCGGGTTGGCGTCGGAGACCGCGCCGAGGCCGAAGGTGAGCAGGGAGGAGAGCAGGAAGACGGTGGCGGTGCCGGCCAGCACCCGGCCGGCCGAACGGGGCGCCCGCGCGGCCCGCCGGGCGAGCCTCCCGGCCGCCGTCCACCGGGCGGCCGGGAGGGAGGCGACCGCGGTGCTCATGACGCGGTCACTCCTTCGAAGCGCTGCACGACGGTGAACTCGGGGATCTTCGAGATCGAGCGGCGGCGGGCGAGGAGCCGGGGCACGCTGTAGAGGAAGACGTTGGGCATGGTGCGCACGGCCAGTGCCGTGGCGGCCTGCAGCGTCTTCGGGTAGTCGGGCGAGTCGAGGGGGGTGCGGGAGACCTTCTCGACGGCGGCCTTCAGGTCGGGCGGGGTGGTGCGGCCGGGGTTCATCAGGCCCTGCTCGCCGAAGAGCACCTGGAAGGCCTGGGCGGCGGAGTCGCGGCCGGCGAACTGGTCGGTGAACAGCGCCTTGGAGTGCTGGATGTAGATGATCTGGGTGGCCTGTGCGGCCGGGACGACCTCGATGGTGGCGCGGATGCCGACGGCCTTGAGCTGGGCCTGGATCTGCTCGGGCAGGCCCTGTGCGGCGGAGGTCGTGATGGTGAGGTCGACCCCGTCGGCGTGCCCGGCGCGGGCGAGCAACTCCTTGGCCTTGGCGGGGTCGTACGCGAAGAGGTCCTCCGAGCCGGGGTCGTGGCCGACGTAACCCTTCGGGAAGGGCTGGTAGTTGACCTCGCCGTAGCCGAAGAGCTGGGTCTTGACGAGGGCTTCGCGGTCGATGGCGTACTTGACCGCGGCGACGACGTCGGGGTTGTCGAACGGCGCCTTGGCGGTGTTGACGTCGAGCACGGCGACCACCAGCGACGGGATGACCTGCACCTCCAGGCCGGCGGCCTTGGCGGCGGCGACCTGGCTGCCAGGGATCTGCGCGACGTCGAACTGCCCCGACTGCAGGCCGCCGACGACGGTGGCCGCGTCGGGCAGCGGGTACACCTCGAAGTTCTCGACCTTGATGGCGGCGGCGTCCCAGTAGACGGGGTTGCGGCGCAGCACGGCCTTGGTGTTGAGGGTGTACGAGGTGAGGGTGAAGGGTCCGGCGCCGGCAGGCTTGGTGGCGATGCCGGCGGCGTCGGCCTCGAAGGCCTTCGGGTTGACGACGAGTCCGGTCTTGCCCGCCAGGAGGTTGGGCAACTGGTAGTCGGGCTGGGTCAGTTGGAGTACGACGGTGGAGGCGTCCGGCGCGGTCACCTCCTTGACGTGCACGAGCTGCGGGGCGACCAGCGACTTGGCGGCGGTGCGGCCGCGGTCGAGGCTCTTCTTGACGGCGGTGGCGTCGAGCGGGGTGCCGTCGCTGAAGGTGAGGCCGGCGCGGAGCTTGAAGGTGACCGAGGTGCCGTCGGGGCTGTACGTCCAGCCGGTGGCGAGGGCGGGCACCGCGGTGCCCTTCTCGTCGAGCTTGGTGAGACCGGCGTAGACGAGCGACAGCACGTGGACGTCCCAGCCCGCCGACGAGAACACCGGATCCCACGAAGTGGGCAGCGCCCAGCCCCACTTGAGCGTTCCCGAGGTGCCTCCGGCGCCGGTGGAGACCGTCGTGGCACTGCCGCAGGCGGCGAGGGCGAGAGCGGCTCCGGCGCCCAGGCCGAGGCCGAGGAAGGAGCGTCTGGCGAGGGTCTGTGCGGTCTCGGGAAGTCGGTTCATGAGCGTGCGTCACCTTTCGCGGGCACACCGGGGAGGCCCGGGGCAGGCCTCCGGTCCGGGGCGCGGGGGGCCACGGGCAGGGGTCTGGGCGCGGGCGTCGGCGGGCACCGACGGTTCTGGGCCGAGTCTGGGGAGGCGGCGGCCGACGCAGGCCTGCTCGGAGCAGGGTGCGGTGCACGGCCGGGCCGGGAAATGACGGCCGACGGGCCCGGCGCTCACGAGGCGCGGCGAGGCAGGTCGGCGGGGGCGGCGGGTGGGGAGGCCGCCGGGGGGAGCAGGGCGCTCAGCGACAGAGGTCGCTGCTGGTGCGCCGGAAGTCCACGTAGCGGCACACCACGTTGGGGTGCGTGGAGAGCATGCGTTCATCCTGGCCAGTGCGGGGCCCGGCTGTCAATGGACACCAATTGGTGTCTCATTGGGCGGTACGGCCGCCCCGCACCGCCCCGATCCGCCGACTGCGAACGGTCCTTGCTGCTCAGCGGCGTACGGGCACGCGACGCCCCGCGGCCCGAGTACGCCGCGCGGAGCACCGGCGCCGCACGGCCGGGCCCGTACGGAGGGCCCGGCCGTACGGAGGGCCCGGCGCCGTACGGAGACCCGGCGCCGCGCGGACGGTCAGCCCCGTGCGGCCGGTCAACTCCGCACGGACGGTCAACTCCGCACGGACGGTCAGCTCCGCACCGGCGACGGGTCGCGGCCGGCGAGCAGCAGCGAACCGGCGGCCTCCCCCGGATGCAGGTACAGCGGGCCGTTGCCGGTGGACACCTCGACGGCGCCGCGCGGCGCCGCACCGCCGCTCCCGGGCAGGTCCTGCACCGTCAGGCTCCGGTACCGGTGCAGGAGTTCCTCGGCGGACGGCACGGACGGCTCCGGCCCGGGCGGCTCCGGCACGGTGGCACGCAGCCCCGGGCACACCGCCTCGGCCGCCGCCAGGTACGCCGGGAGCGGCCGCCACCCGGGCACCACCCGGCGGCCCGCGGGACCGTGGAACACCAGCGTCGGCAGGGCGTACCGGTGACCGTCCTCGGTCTCCTTCGCCGCCCCCGGGTGCGGGCCGTCCGCCCTCAGCCCGACGACCTCGGGCACCGGGCGCCGGGTCTCGGCGCGGTCCCGGGCGATCCGGGCACGGGCGGCCGGGCCGTCGGCGTCGGCGCACAGCCGGTCGAGGTCGAGCCCGGGTACGCCGTGCAGCGCGGCCCGCACCCGGGCGGGCGTGTCGGCGGGCTCCCCGAGCACGAACACCGTCTCGCGCAGCCGCCGCAGCACCCGCTCCGCGACCTGCTCCCCCTGGAGTTCGGCGGCGGCCGCGGCGAGCGAGGCCGGCGCGCTGCTCGCCGCCACCCAGCGCAGTTCCGCGGCACGCGGGGCACCGGTGTGCGCGGCGATGCCGGCGAGCCGGGCCGCGTACCAGGCCGTCTCGGCGGCGGGGTCGGGGGCCGGGTCGTCCTCGTCCTCGAAGAGGAGGCCGAAGACCCGGCGGTGCCGGGCGCGGCCCGCCAGCGCGCGGCGCAGCCTGCGCAGCGCGGGTTCGGAGCCCCAGGCCCACGGACAGAGCGGGTCGGTGTACTCGACGACCTCCAGGGCCTCGCCGGCGTCCGGCGCCGCGCCGGGCCCGCTCGAACCGGGCAGGCGGGCAGGTGCGGCGGGCCCCTCGTACGGCCCGCTCACACCGGCTCCCCCACCCGGGGGCGGCCCGCGGCCGGGCCGGTGGCGTGCACCAGTCCGGCGACCGTGGTGTAGGCGAGGATCGCCCGGGCGCGCTCCTCGACGGCGCGCCAGACGGCGGGCAGCGCGTCGGCGGGGCCCGGGTAGTCGAGGCCGCCGAGCGGCTCGCCCCTGAGGGTGATGACCTCGCCGTCCACGGCCTGCACCACGTCGAGCAGGGTGATCTCGTCGGCGGCGCGCCCGAGCCAGTAGCCGCCCTCGCAGCCGCGCTGGCTGCGCACCAGCCCGGCCCGGCGCAGGTCGCCGACGACGGACTTCAGGAACCGGAACGGGATGCCCTGGGAGGAGGCGATGGCCTCGCAGGTGAGCGGACGCGCCGTGTCGCAGGCGAGTTCCACCAGCGCGCGGGCGGCGTAGTCCGCCTTCGCGGAAATATGCATGTGCACGAGTATCCACTGCGCGGCGCCGTCTTCAAGCCCCTTCCCGGCACGGCGGGTTGGCGCGCCGACCAAAAGGACACCTCTTGACATCCTTTCGGTCGCCCGCCTAGCGTCCACCGTACGTCGGCCGCCGCGCCCGACCGGCGGCCGCGGCACGACCACGGCCCCGGGGCGCCCTGCGGCGCGCGCCCGTACACCCTCCGCCAGCCTCGCCCCCGCACCGGGAGACAGCCATGTCCACAGCCTCCAGCCACCCCGCACCGGCCGACAGCCCGGCGGGCGCGGCCTGCACCGAGGCCGGCACCGGCTTCCACCCGCACCTGCCCGGCGACGGCGCCGCGGCGGCCGGCGGTCTGCGCGCCCGGCTGCACCACATCCGCGCGGACGCGCTGGACGGCGGCACCGCACAGACCGGCGGCATGCGGCGGTTCGCCGCGATCAGCGGCCGCACGGTCGGCTCGGAGAAGCTCTGGATGGGCCAGACCCACGTCGCCCCCGCCACCGCCTCCTCCGACCACCACCACGGCGAGTCCGAGACGGCGATCCACGTGGTCAGCGGGCGCCCGGAGTTCGTCTTCGTCGACGACTCCTCCGGCGAGCCGGTCGAGGTGCGGCTGCGCACCGGCCCGGGCGACTACATCTTCGTGCCGCCCTTCGTGCCGCACCGCGAGGAGAACCCCGACCCCACCGAGGAGGCCGTGGTGGTGATCGCCCGCAGCACGCAGGAGGCGATCGTGGTCAACCTGCCTGGGCTGTACCCGCCCGCGACAGGCTGACCCCATCCTCGTCCCGTACCCGTCACCGCCCCCGTCCTCCGCACGGCGCCGCCGGTCCGGGGTGGCGCACCACCCCGGACCGGCGGACCCGCAGCCCCGCAGTCCCGCAGTCCCGCGGCACAGTCAGGCGAAGCGCCAGAGGTGGTCGCGGGTGCCGTTGTCGTCCCACTGCACGATCTGGGCGCCCTGCGCGGTGGACGCTCCGGTGACGCCGAGCACCTTGCCGCTGTTGAGGTTCTCGATCCGGAAGTACCCGTCGGCGCCGTAGCGCAGCCGCCACAGGTGGTCGCGGGTGCCGTTGTCGTCCCACTGCAGCACGCGCGCCCCGGCGGTGGTCGACGCCCCCTCGACCCCGAGCACCTTGGCGCTGTTGAGGTTGCGCAGCCTGAACGCGCCGTCGGCGTCGCGCACGGCCTCCCAGAGGTGGTCGGCGGTGCCGTTGTCGCCCCACTGCACGGCGAGGCCGCCGGCCGTCGTCGACATGCCGGAAACCCCCAGCATCAGGCCGCTGTTGAGGTTCTGGATGCGCCGCTGCCCGTTCGGCACGAACCACCAGTCGTGTCCGGCGGTGCCGTCGTCGGTGTCCTGCACCACCTTGGCGCCGGCCGCCGTCGAGGCCCCGAGCACGGCCAGCACCTTGCCGCTGCTGCCGTTGCGGAGGCGGTGGCAGCCGCTGCCCGCGTCGACCGGGGTCCACAGGTGGTCGGCGGTGCCGGTGTCGCCCCACTGGAGGGCGTCGGCGTCGTCGGCGGCCGACATGTCGCGGATGCCGAGCACCTTGCCGCTGTTGCCGTTGCGCAGCTTGAGGGCCGTGCCGGAGACGACGAGCTGCCAGTCGTGGTCGGCGGTGCCGCTGTCGTTCCACTGCAGGGCCTGGCCGCCGTCGGCGGTCGACATGTCCTTGATGCCGAGCACCAGGCCGCTGGTGGCGTTGACGAGCCGGAAGCTCGACGTGCCGGCACGGCCGTCGGCGTTCCAGTAGACGCTGTAGTTCTGGTGGTGGTTGTCGTAGAACGGGACGAGGCCGACCGACGCGCCGTCGGCCGTCGCGGTGAACGTCAGCGGCGTGCCGGTCGCCTTGACCGAGCCCGAGGTGAGCACCGGCAGCCGTCCCGCGAGGTTGGTCGTGCCGTACGCGCCGCTCAGCACGACGGGCCCGTAGGTGACGGCCTGCACGTACGGGTCGTCGTTGGCCGCGCGCACGCCCAGGCTCATCGGCAGCCGCACGGTGACGGTGTCGCCGGAGGCCCAGGTGCGGGTGACGGCGGCGTAACTCCCGGGTGTGGTGGCGATGTTCTGCACGGTGCCGTTCACGCTGACGGTGGCGCCGGTGGTCCAGCCGGGGATGCGGATCCGCATCGTCCAGCTGCCGGGGGTGCCGGTGACGGTGAGCGTGCTGGTGTCCGACGCGGGGAACGTCGTGGCCTGGGTGACGGTGACGCCGCGTGCCGCCCAGGTGAGCGTGGAGGCGATGAAGAGGTTGACGTGGAGCGAGGAGTCGTCGGAGAAGTAGATCGAGTCCATCAGCTTGGTCTGGGTCTCCAGACCGGTGCCCTGGCAGCAGGTGAAGGTGTCGTAGTCGCGGCTGTAGAACCGCTGCCCGCCCGGCACGGTGGGGGTGAAGTAGCAGACGTGGCCGTGCGCGTCGGCCGGGTCCTGCTGGCCGAGCAGCTGGTTCATCAGCGCGTTCTCGTAGTAGTCGGCGTACGCCACCCGGCCGGGGTCGAGCGCGAAGAGCTCACGGGTGAGCTTGAGCATGTTGTAGGTGTTGCAGCTCTCGCACGTGTTGTCGGTCAGGAACCGGGCGACGGCGTTCGGCGGCTGGAAGAACTCACCGACGCTGTTGCCGCCGAAGGCGTACGTGTGCGCGCCGGTGACGATGTCCCAGAAGTTGACGGCGATGTCGCGGTAGCGGGTGGTGCCGGTGGCCTTGTACTCGCGCGCGGCGCCGACGATCTTCGGGATCTGGGTGTTGGCGTGCAGGCCGGAGAGTTCGTCGGCGCGGGCCGCCAGCGGGTCGATCACCGCGGCGTGGTCGAAGCGCTGCGCGACGGCGAGCCACCGGGCGTCGCCGGTGTACTGGTACAGGTCCGTGAGCACGGCGTTCATGCCGCCGAACTCGGTGCGCATGGTGGTCTGCATCTGCGCGTAGGTCAGCCGGCCGGTGCGGAAGTCGACCCACCCGGCCAGCCGGAGCAGCACGTCGCGGGCCTGGGTGCTGCCGGTCAGCCGCCACACGTCGAGCAGGCCGGCCAGCGTCTTGTGGATGCAGTAGTACGGCACGCCCTTGCGGGTGCCGGTCTCCACGGTGTCGAAGTCGGACTCCGGAAAGCCCGACAGGTAGCCGGAGTTGAACCCGGCCGACGCGGCCTGACACTTCGCCAGTTCGGCCACCATGTAGGTGGCCTTGTCGCGGAAGGCGGTGTCCCCGGTGACGGCGTACGCCTGCGCGAGCCCGCTGAGGAAGTGGCCCTGGCTGTGGGTGCGGAACTCGAAGGTGGGGGCCTCCCAGCCGTAGCACTGCTCCGCGCCCAGGGTGGAGAGCCGGTGGTTGAGGCGGAAGTTGTAGAGCAGCCGGTCCGCGTCGATGAACCGCAGGTAGGCGAGGGTGCGGTTCATGTTGTCGCGCCAGCGTCCGGCGCCCAGCTGGACCTGGCCCAGCTCGAACGGCCGGACGACGGCGCCGATGTCGGTGCGGACCTGGGGGAGGACGGTGACGGCGGCCGCGGCAGCAGGTGCGGCAACTGCGGCGGGTGCGGCGGCGGCGGCGGCGGCCGTGAACGGGGTGGCGCCGGTCAGGGCGGTGCCCCCGGCTGCGGCGAGGAAGAGCCTGCGGTTGATCTCGGACATGGTGCCGGGACATCCCTTCGACGGGGGAACCTGGCGAAGCGCGGTGTCAGGGGTGGGTGCGCGATCGCGGTCCGGGGATGGTGGAGCCGGTGCCCGCGCGACGCGCCGCGTCGGGGCGGCGCCGGGGTCATCGGCGCTCTGGATTGTTAGCGCTCACAGATTGGGTGTCAAGACATCCGGCAGAGCCAGGCCCACTCCCGACTCGGCTTGCGGAGAGAACCACCGGTGAATGCAGGCCCCACCGTCCACCCGGCCGCAGCGAGACGGGAGCTGCCAAGCAGGGCCACCCCTGCCCGGCCCGCGGGTACGCCCAAACCCCTTTTCCACGAAGCGCCTTGGCGCGACCTGGGCTTCCGGCGCGGCACGGAAGCCCAGCCGTGCACGCATATTGACATGTCATTTGTGAGCGCTAACACTCAACTCCGGTGCAGACCGCCCACTCCGGCGCCTCCCCCATCCACCCACCGACCCCGGATCGAGGCACCATGGCGCACGGCAGGCGACTGCTCTCCGGCATCCTCGGAGCGGCCCTCACCTTCGGCACCACCCTGATCGTCACGTTCGGATCGCCCGGCACCGCGTCCGCCGCCACCGCCACCCTCGCGGTCGACGCCGGCCACACCACGGCCGCCGTCAACCCCACCCAGTTCGGCCACATCGTCGAAGACATCAACCACTCCGTCGAGGGCGGCCTGAACGCCAACACCGTGCGCAACAGCACCATGAAGGAGGGCACCGCGAGCCCGCCCTCCTCCTGGTCACTGGTCACCACCGGCGGCAGCGGGGCCGTCTCCGCCGACACGGCCGTCCCGCTCAACACCGCCAACCCCCGCTCGCTGCGGCTCGACATCGGCACCAACGGCGCGGGCCAGCGGGTCGGTGCCGCCAACGCCGGGTTCTACGGCATCGGCGTGCGGCCCTCCACCAATTACCCGGTGGCGTTCTGGGCGCGCGCCACGGCCGGTTTCACCGGCCCGCTGACCGTCACCCTGGAGAGCACCGCGGGCGCCGTCCACGCGAGCGCCACCGTGACCGGGCTGACCACCGGCTGGAAGAAGTTCACCACCACGCTCACCACCTCCGCCTCCGCGCCCGTCTCGACCGCGAACCGCTTCGTGATCTCCGCCGACGGCACCGGCGCCGGCCGGTCCGTCTGGCTCAACTCCGTGCAGTGCCTGGGCCCGACGTTCGCGCCGGCCGGCGGCATCCGCAAGGACCTCGAACAGCTGCTTGCCGACACGAAACCCGGCTTCTTCCGGGTGCCCGGCGGCAACTACCTGGAGGGCGGTGTGCTCGTGCCGCATCAGGCAACGTTCGCCCTGTGCGCCACGCAAACCAGATGACTTGAGCCTGCAGCAACTGCAGAATGCCGACTGTGACTGAGTCGTTGCTGTCTATAAGAGGGACCGGAGCATCGTGACTGCTGGTGACGCACCTTCGGCCCGGCCAACCGTTGCCTGCGCTCAGTGCGGGGAGCTGTACCAACAGGCGGGGCGAGGCAATGGCGACTGGTTCCACTTCATGGTGGTCGAGACGCACCGTCGGCCGGACGGTCAGATCCAGATCACCGGCCATTGGCGTGCGGGTGATTGGATGGACGGGATGTCGCTCGTGCTGCGGACACGTGATGGTCGCCGTGTGGCTATCACGGGGGCGGAGATGGAGCCGCCGCTCAACAGTGCGTGCGAGGCTCGCGGACAACGGCGACTGGTCATCCCCGAGCTCGGCCCGCTGCAGTCGAGCGGTTGTATCCACGCCGCGAGATAAGTTCCGAGGGCGGGCCGCATCCGCAAGCCCGATGCTACGGCGATGTGACGCCGTCCCGTCTCCGCTCAGGCGTCATGCTGGTCGGGTGGCTGAGCGTGTGCGGGTCCGCGGGATCGATGACGACGAGGGACGGCGGCTGCTGCGGATCGTACGCCGGGGCGCCGGGTCGGTGGTGACCTGGAGGCGAGCCCAGATGGTGTTGCTGTCCGCTCAGGGCATGCCGGTGGCGAAGATCGCCGAGGTGACGTTCACCAGTCCTGACCGGGTCCGGGACGTGGTCCACAACTTCAACGCCGACGGCTTCGCCTCGCTTTACCCGAAGTACAAGGGCGGACGGCCGAGGACGTTCACGCTGCCCGAGCGCCGGGAGATCAAGAAGATCGCCAAGTCCAGGCCGGTCGAGCACGGCCTGCCGTTCTCGACCTGGAGCCTGGTCAAACTGGCCGACTTCCTGGTCGCCGAGGGGGTGGTCGACGACATCAGCCACGAGGGCCTTCGGGCCCTGCTCCACCAGGAAGGCGTGTCCTTTCAACGGGTGAAGACCTGGAAGACCTCGAAGGATCCCGACTACGCGGTCAAGAAGGCCCGCGTCGAACACCTCTACGCCATCGCCGACGGCGAGGTCCTGCCCGAGCCGGGCGAGCCCGAGGTGGTGTTCTGCCTGGACGAGTTCGGGCCGCTCAATCTCCAACCCCACCCCGGCCGGCAGTGGGCCGAACGCGGCGGCAAGCACAAGGACCCCGACCGCGAACCACGTCCGCGACGCCGCGCGACCTACACCCGCCCACACGGGGTTCGCCACCTGTTCGCCGCCTGTTCGCCGCCTACGACCTGGGTAGGGACCAGCTCTACGGTCACATCAAGAAGACGAAGAACCGCTCGAAGTTCCTGGAGTTCTGCCGCTACCTGCGCTCCCTCCATCCGGCCGACACGCGCATCGCGATCATCTGTGACAACTACTCACCACACCTGACGACCAAGCGGTGCCGGCGGGTCGGGACCTGGGCCGCGGCGAACAACGTGGAGATCGCCTACACCCCCACCAACAGTTCCTGGCTCAACCGGATCGAAGCTCAGTTCACCGCCCTGCGCTACTTCGCCCTCGACGGCACCGACCACCCCAGCCACAAGGCCCAGGGCAGCACGATCCGCCGCTACATCATCTGGCGGAACAAGCACGCAGCCGACAAGCGACTCAAAGCAGTGGTGAGCCGGGCCAACGCAGCCTGACCTGCTATGAAGACAACGGTCGTCACCAAAGCTTCAGGAAGCTGCGGACATCGTCATAGCCGTCGACGGCCCTGCCGTCCACGTCCGTCGCGTCGGCCTCAGCCCGCGCCGCCAGCGACCGCGCCACCGCGAGGGCTTCATCGCTGAGCCGCCCGAAGCGTCGAGCGGTATGCCCCAGGCACAAGCCGGCCAGTCCGAGCAACGGACTGCCTGGCACGGCCCGCGTCCCGACCAGCACGCACCAGTGTTCGACGAACTCCGCGTCGTCGTCATTCAACGCGGTTCCGACCAGCACTTTCGCCGCCTCGCTCTCCGCCGAGCGGTCACGCAGAGCCCGCTCCAGCGTCTTGACCACCACCTCGTGAGGCAGCGCAGGAGGGTTCTCGAAGCTCAAGTGAGAATGCACCCCGCGAGACTACGCGGATCCCGTCCAACAGCCACTTGCCGCCGCCCCGTCCGGCAAGACGGGGCGAACGTTGCCTGATGCGGCACTCGCCAACCGGTTCGCGTGGAAGCAGACCGTGGGCGCCGTCGAGACCCGGCCCGGCCACCAGAACGACGCCTGGGGCTACTGGTCCACCGATCAGTTCGGCCTGCTGGAGTACCTGCGGATGGCCGAACAGGCCGGCGCCGAGCCGATGCTGGCGGTCTTCGCGGGCTACACGCTCAACGGCAGCGTCGTCCCGCAGGCCGACCTGGCACCGTACGTCCAGGAGGCGCTCGACGAGATCCAGTACGTCATCGGCGACACCAGCACCCCCTGGGGTGCGAAGCGCGCCGCGGACGGCCACCCGGCACCGTTCCCGCTGACGTACGTCGAGATCGGGAACGAGGACTGGTTCGACGGCAGCGGCAGCTACAACGCCTACCGCTACCCGGCGTTCCACGACGCCGTCAAGGCCGCCTACCCGCAGCTGCAGCTCGTCGCCAGCAGCGCCGTCACCTCGCGCCCCATGGACGTCCTCGACGACCACTACTACAACAGCGACCCGGCCGCCTTCGCCGCCCTGGCCACCCGGTACGACGACGCCGACCGCAACGGTCCGAAGATCCTCGTCGGCGAGTACGGCGTCACCAACGGCACGAGCGCCAACCCCACGGGCACGCTCTCCGGCGCGCTCGCCGAGGCCGCCTTCCTCACCGGCACCGTGCGCAACGCCGACGTCGTCATGGGCTCCGCCTACGCGCCCGCCCTCACCTCGGTCGACAACTGGCAGTGGTCGTCCAACCTGATCGGGTTCAACGCGGTCTTCTCGTACGGATCCCCGTCGTACCACGTGCTGAAGATGTTCGGGCAGTCGACCGGCGACCACGTCGTGCCCTCCACCCTGACCGGCGCGGCCGCGGGCATCCGCCAGGTCGCCACCCGCACCGCCGGCGGCACCGTGTACGTCACCGTCGTCAACCCGACGGCCTCGGCCGTGCAGACCGCCGTCACGGTGACCGGCGCGCAGAGCGTGGCCGGAACGGCCGCCACCACGACACTCACCGGCGACCCGGCCGCCCGGAACTCCATCGGCGCACCGAACACCGTCGCCCCCACCACGGGATCCACCGCCGCCGGGGCGAACTTCACCTACACCTTCCCCGCCAACTCCCTGGTGGTGCTGGCCCTCTCCACCACCGGCACGGCCACCCCGCTCCTCGCGACGGGCAGCGGCATCTCCCTGCGGGCCACCACCCCGGGCTTCACCGACCGCTCCGTGCGCGTGCTGAACGGCCTCGGCACCACCGCGGCCGTCGGCACCGGGTCGGCGGCCGCCGACAAGCGCGACGCATCCTTCACCCTGCGCCCCGGCCTCGCCGACCCGGCCTGCTACTCCTTCGAGTCGCGCACCACCCCGGGCCGCTACCTGCGGCACTACGACTACCGGGTGCGGTCCGACGCCTCCGACGGCAGCGCGCTGTTCGCCGCCGACGCCACCTTCTGCGCCGAGAACGGCCGCACCGGCCAGGGCGTCGCCCTCCGCTCCTACAACTTCCCCACCCGCTACCTCCGGCACTACGACAACGAGTTGTGGATCGCCTCCGACGGCGGCACGCTGCCCTCGGACGCCTCCGCCGACTGGGCCGCCGACACCACCTGGCGGGCCTCCACCCCCTGGTGGCGCAGCGGGGCCGACGTGGCCACCGGCCACCACTCCCTGCAGGCCACGACCGCCGGCTACACCGACCGCTACGCGCGCCACCTGAACGACCTGGGCGTGCTCGCGGCGGTCACCGCGGGGTCCGCGGCGGCGGACCGGCAGAGCGCCACCTTCGACCTCGTCCCCGGCCTGGCCGACAACTCCTGCTACTCCTTCGCGTCACGGGAGGCCCCCGGCCAGTACCTCCGGCACGCGGGCTTCCGGATCCACCGCGACGCGAACGACGGCGGCGCGCTGTTCGCCGCCGACGCCACCTTCTGCGCCCAGCCCGGCCACACGGGCTCCGGCGTGTCGTGGCAGTCGTACAACTTCCCCGGCTCCTACCTGCGGCACTACAACACCGAGTTGTGGATCGCCTCCGACGGCGGCGCACTGCCCTCGGACGCCTCCGCCAACTGGGCCGCCGACACCACCTGGCTGACCGCGGCCCCCTGGGCTCCCTGACCGCGCCCCGTACCGCGCCGGGCGGGGCTGCCCCCCGCCCGGCGCACCCGGGCCGCTCCTGTCCCGTGCCCGGAGCGACCCGAACTCCCCTGCCGTACCGGCCTTCTGGGCGACCGCCCGGAAGGCCGGTACGCTGCCGTGGACGGCCTGTGCCGTCGCCGACGCGGGGGGTCGCACATGTCGAACACGGTTCTCCTCCTCCTCTCCCTCGGCCCGCTCGCCCTGATCCTGGCGCTGATCGCCGTGCAGCGGGCGAACGCGGTCGACGAGGCCTACACCGGAGAGGTCACCGACCGGTGGGTGGCCAGTTCGTCCGGCACCTACGGCACGACGACCCGCAGCATGGTGCGGATACGCACAGACGCGGGCCGGGAGCTCGCCGTGGCGGTGGACGCCCGGACGTACAAGGCGCTCGGCGTCGGCGACCGGGTGGTCAAGACGCCGGGTACGCGCTGGCCGGTGCGGTCGGAATGACGGCGTCCCCCGACGGCTCCGCCCGGCCCGGGGAGGCCGGGGGCTCCACCACGAGGAGCGCCGGGCCCTCCGTGACAGGGGCGTCCGGGGTGTCCGGGATATCCGGGACCTCCGGAGTGTCCGCCCGTCCGTGGCGGCCCGGCGTCGTACCGAAGGCGAGCCGGAACGCCTCGATGAAGCTGCTGGGCGTCGCGTAGCCGCAGGCCGCGGCCGTCGCGGTGACCGTGCGGCCGGTCGCGAGCAGGGTCAGCGCGTGCTGCAGGCGCAGCTGGGCCCGCCACTGCGGGAAGCTCATGCCGGTCTCCCGCCGGAAGAGGCGGCTGAGCGTGCGCTCGGAGGCCCCGACGGCCGTGCCCAGCTCGGCCAGCGTCCGCGGATCGCCCGGGTCGGTGCCGAGCAGGGCGGCGACGTCGCGCAGCCGGGGGTCCTGCGGGGTGGGCAGCCGCCGGTCGAAGGAGGGTGCCTCGGCGAGTTCGTCGAGCGCGACCAGCTCCAGGCGCTCGCGGCGGCCGCCGGTCGGTGCGTGCGGCCCGCTGAGCACGCCGATCACCTCGCGCAGCAGCGGGCTCACGGCCAGCACGGTGGGGGCGTCGAGGGCGAGCGGGTTGACGTCGGCGGCGAAGGTGAGGCAGCGCAGCTCGCTGGGCCCGTGCGCCCGGTGCGCGTGCGGCACACCGGCCGGGATCCACACCGCACGGTGGCCCGGCACCGCCCACGAGCCGCGTGCGGTGGAGACCTGGAGCACGCCGCGGGCGGGGCAGATCAGCTGGTTGACGCTGTGGAAGTGCCAGTCGATGCGTTCGCGGTCGGCCAGCGGCACCCGGCCGGGGCCCTGCGGATCACGGCGGGTTGTCGACACAAGATGTCAGAGTACCGAAAGCCCGCGCCCGGTCGCGGGCGCCAGGCTGGTCGCCGTCAGCGGACACCACGGACGGCAGGGGCACGGCGCATGGCCGGCACACGGCACCAGCAGCAACAGAAACAGCAGCAGCACCGACGCGAGGAGCACGGCGCGGGCGCGGCGCCACCGGCGGCGACGACAGCGACGGCCGGACAGGAGGCCCCGCAGGGGGTGTGGCAGCGGATGCGGCTGTGGGGCCTCGCGCACGCCGTCGACGACCTCTACCAGGGGCTGGTGCCCGCGGTCGTGCCGTACTTCGTGCTCGACCGCGGTTACGGCTACGTCGCCGCCGGAGGCCTCACCCTGGCCGCCACGCTGGGCAGCTCGGTGCCGCAGCCGGCGATCGGGATGGCGGTCGACCGGATGCGGCTCGGCCGGCTGCCCGCCGCCGGGATCGCCCTCGCCGGGATCGGCCTGGGCCTGTCGGGCCTGGCGCAGTCGTACGCCGCCGTGTGGGCGCTGGTGCTGCTGTCCGGGCTGGGCGTGGCGATGTTCCATCCGTCCGCGGGCAAGGCCGCCCGGGAGGCCGCCGGGGACAGCACCGCCGCGATGAGCGTCTTCGCGGCGGGCGGCAGTGTCGGCTTCTTCCTGGCCCCGGTGCTCGCCACCCCCGCCCTGGCGGCGTGGGGCGTGCGGTCGACCCTCCTCTTCATGCCGCCCGCCCTCCTGATGGCGTACGTGCTGCTGCGCGGCCGCCACCGGCAGCGCGCCCTCGCCGCGGCACGGGCGGCACAGGTGCGGGACGGCTCCGACCGGTGGCCGCCGTTCCTGGTGCTCACGGCGGTGGAGGTGGTGCGATCGGTGGTCTTCTTCGGTGTCAGCACCTTCGTCGAGCTGTACTGGCTGCGCGACCTGCACGCCTCGCACGCCCTGGCGGGCACCGCGCTGGCGTGCTTCCTCGGCGGCGGTGTCGCCGGGACGCTCGGCGGCGGGCGGCTGGCCGACCGGATCGGCATGGTGCGCACGGTGCAGCTGGGCACCGCACTGGCCGTGCCCGCGCTCGTGGGCCTCTGCCTGGCACCGGGCCGGCTGGTGCCGCTGCTCTTCGCGGTGCTGACCGGCGCCGCGCTGAACCTGCCGTTCGCGGTGCTGGTGAAGCTCGGGCAGGACTACCTGCCCACCCGGCCCGGGACGGCGGCCGGCGTCACGCTGGGCCTGGCCGTCAGCGCCGGCGGGCTGGTGGCCCCGCTGCTGGGCCTGGTCGCGGACGCGCACGGGCCGCGGGGCGTGCTCGCGGTGCTGTGCGGGGTGCCGGTGGCCGGGCTGCTCCTGGGTGCGTTCCTCGTGGAACCGGGGCAGGAGGCGGGTCCGCGGCCGCCGGTGTGACGGGGGCCATGTGGGGGGTGGTGGTGCGGGTGTGGTTGGTGGGCGGGGGGTGGGGTGGTGGTGACGGTCTGTCGACGGTGTGGGCGGGGTCACGGGGGTTTTTCGGTGACGGGGGCCACATCGGGTGCGGGTGGGTGGTGGTGGGTGGCTCAACGGTGGGGTCCGGTGGTG
>NZ_BPRL01000082.1:0-44521 GCF_045862635.1 Kitasatospora sp. NE20-6 | reverse complement strand
CGAACCAGTCGCCGCCGATCTCGGCGCCGTCGGTGGCGGGGAGGTAGTGGCCGGCGGTTTCCAGGGTGGTGGTGCGGGTGGTGGCGCGGGGCAGGAGGCGTTGCTGGAGGGCGACGGCGGCGCGGTGTTCGCGGGTGTAGCGGCGGGCGTTGTCGACGGCGAGTGCGGCATGCGCGGCGACCTCGGACAGCAGGTCGGTGTCCTGCTGGTCGAAGGGCTCGGGGCGTTCGGTGCGCCAGACGGCGGCTACGCCCAGCACCAGGCCACGGGCGAAGAGCGGCGCGATGGCCAGGGAGTGGCCCGCGTCGGGGGCGGCCGAGCGGAGGAAGGCCGGGTCGGCGAGCGCGCGCTCCAGGGTCGCCCGGTCGGCGACGACCGCGCGTCCCTGCTGGAACAGGCGGATCAGCGGGCTGTCCGGGAACGGGGGGATGACCGCCCCCGGCTGGAAGAGCTCCGCGGGCCAGTCGCCGTGCGCGGAGCGTACGGCGGTGCGGCGCAGCTGCAGGTCGCCCCCGCCGAAGGTCCTGGGCGGATCGTCGCCGACCGTCACGGCCTCGGCGAGGTCGATCCAGGCGAGGTCGCCGAAGGCGGGCACCAGGACGTCGGCGATGTCCTGGGCGGTCCGGGCGACGTCCAGCGAGCGTCCGATCGCGGTGGACACCCGGTGGCGCAGCTCCAGGCGGCGGGCCGCCTCGAAGTGCGCGGTGGCGTCGGTGAACATCACGGCGACCCCTTCGGGCCGACCGCGGGCGTCCTCCAGCCGCAGGGCGGACACCGAGAACGCCCACTCCGCGGCCGGGTGGCCGCGCGTGCGTGCCCGCAGCTCGCGGGCCACCACCGGCTCCCCGGTCTCCAGCACGTCGTGCAGGGCGGCCTCGGCCTTTGCGGCGTCCTGCGGCTCCACCCCTTCGGGCAGGCGGCTGCCGGTCGCGAACAGCAGGCCTTCGAAGGCGGCGGAGTCGAGATTGCTGCGCACGATGGCGAGTTCGGTGTCCCGCAGGACGAACCCGATCCTGTCCTGGGTGAGCAGGGCGCGGAGCAGGGCGGTGCCCTGCCGGGTCTCGGTGTCCAGGTCGGCGGTGACGGCCAGGACGAGGAAGCGGGACGGGGACGCCGTGGGCAGGACGCGGTAGCGGACGGTGACCGTCCGTCCCGCGCCGCCGGTCAGCCGGGCCGTGCCGGTACGGGGGCGGTCGCCGTCGGCGGGGAGGGCGGAGGGGAGCGCGGCGGGCCGCTCGGCCGGGTCGGCGATCAGCCGCAGCACCGAGCGGCCGCGGATCTCATCGGCCGGGCGGCCCAGCAGGTCGGCGGCCGCCGGGGAGCACCACCGCACGACACCCCGGGCGTCGACCAGGGCGGCCGCGACATCGGCGAGAACGCCGTCCTCGCTGGTGGGGAAGGCACTCATCGTGCTGCTCACCGCCTGGTGTCGTGCTCGCCGCCCGGGCCGGAACCCTGCGAGGCTCCTCCCTGGGGACGGCCTGTCCTGGTTACGACTGATTCTCCCTGATACGTGCACCTCCGGCTCGGCCGTTCGTACCGGAGGTCGGGCCGGGCTTCGCGGTGCCGGGGACGGCCGGCCGTTGCCGGAGGGTGACCGCCGTGTCGACGGACGTGTCGACCGCGGCCCGCCCGGGGGTGTCCGGACGTGACCGCGGCCGAGACGCGGGGGCTAGGCGGTCGTCCTGACGGGGAGCTGCAGGTAGGACGTGTGGTCCCCGCCGGTGTGGACGACGTGCTTCCCGCTGTTGCGGGGGATGTAGTCACGCGTGCCGGGCATCATCCCGCCGAGCGCGTTGTGTCCGCTGACGACCAGCCGGAGCTGCTCGCCGGGGTGGAACACCAGGCCGACCGGGAACAGGTCGACCTCGATGTCGACGATCTCGCCGGGGCTCAGCTTCTCGATCCGGTCGAAGGCGTGGGCCGGCACGTCGTCGGTGGTCAGGGCCTTGTCCAGGTGCCGTGCGGACACGCGCAGACGTCCGTTGGAGCCCTTGTACCGCAGCACGGAAGCGCCCCGCTCGGTCACGTCCTGCATCAGCGCGCCGTGGTTGGGCACGGTGAACTGCTGCAGCGGCGTGCCGTGGCGGTCCAGCTTCTGGACGAGGACGAACAGGTCCATGTCGTCGGAGCCCTCCGACTCGACCCACAGCCGGGCCTTGGGGTAGCCGACCAGCGTCGTCTCCTCGTCGAAGCGGACGACGAAGGAGGCCTGGCCCGGGCCTGCTTCCGTGTCGTAGACCGCCTTCGCCGCTCCCGCGGGCGGCTCGGTGGCCAGCGTGCGGGAGAGGCCGTCGAGGTAGTACTTCGTGGAGGTGGTGCCCTCCGGGGGGAAGGCGTCCGCGGGCTGGTCGATGCGGTCGCCGCCTTCGAGGTCGAGCAGGCTGTAGCGGACGCGCGGCGTCCGCTCCCAGCCGTTGTCCTCGCCCTTGAGGTAGTGGTCGAAGAACCGCCGCAGGTCCTCGACGTTCTTCTCGTCGTAGTAGTCGGGCCACTCCTGCGTGTTGTGGATGCGGAGCCACTTGTCCTCGGAGGCGATCCTCCGCCAGCCGCGGAAGGTGCCTGCGGTGTGGAGCGTGTTGGAGTAGCTGGCGACGACGTAGGCCGGCACGGTGACCTTGTCGAACTGCGGGATCTTGTCCTCCCACAGGTCGTCGACCAGCGGGTGGCGTTCGGCCTCCGTGAGGATGTCCTCGCGCCGGTTGGTGCCGGCGTAGCTGTGCTTCTGGAGCCGCTCCGCGAAGCCGGTGTCGGGCATGCCGCCGCGCAGGACGAGGTCGCGGTAGACGTCGCTCAGGCCCTCCCACGGGTTGATCGCCGCCAGGTGGGGCGGCTGTTCGGCCGCGGTGAACCACTGGGCGATCGCGAGGTAGGAGGTCCCGCTCATCGCGACCTTGCCGCTGCACCAGTCCTGCACGGCCAGCCACTCGATCAGGTCGTGGCAGTCCTCGCCCTCCTGGCGCCCGAACATCGCGCTGTCGCCCTCCGACCGGGCGATGCCCCGGGGGTCGGGGTTGCAGACCGCGTAGCCCTGCGCGCACCAGTACGCCGGGTCGGGTCCTTCGAACTTCTGGAGTCCCGAGAGGGCCCCGTTGTCGATGCCGAGCATGCCGAACAGGGCGGTGACGCCGGGGGAGGTGCCGTGGCTCTTGCCGTAGGGGCTCCAGGCGACGAGGACGGGCACCTTCTCGGTGCCGGCGGGGCGGAACACGTCGACGTAGATGGTGACACCATCACGCAGGGTGACGGCGACGTCCCTCTCGAACACGACGTCGGTCGGCAGCGACCGGAAGCGAGGGTCGATCCGGGACCCTGCCGGCAGGGTCCGGGTGCCCGGCTCGAAGGCGCTCAGCAGCCCGTGCGCGGGGCCCGCCTCGTAGTGCGACGGCTCGAACGCCTTCTCTTCCTCACGCATGGCCATGTTTTTTCCTTGATCTGTGGGTGGTCGAGATCAGTTCGGTCGGCGATCGACCGCGCGTACCGCAGCGGCACGATCGGTGGGCTCTGCATCGCGGAGACGTGGCAGGTGCGCGACAGGACGCTCGGGGGTGCGAGGTCTGCGGCCCGGGAGGGAGGGGCGGCGACCGGGATGTCCGCACCCGCATGCTGTGCCGACCCGGCTCCGGGGGCGGTGTCCGGCCGGTCCGGCGCCGCGATCGCCTCGTGGACGTGCGGGCCCTGGGAGGGGGAGGGCCCGTCAGGTCCGACTTCGGTACATCTGTAAATGTACTCTGTAGCCGAGTTTCAGTCCAGGTCTGCGGGCGCACGGCGGGCGGCCGGGACCGCCGTCGTCCCGCCACCCGGGACCGTGCGGGACAAGGGCACAGTGTCGACACTTCGCCGCCGCCCCGAAGGGGTCGGGCCGTTCTCCCCTCTCTGAGGTGGGCGTTCCGGGCCGGGACGCGGCCCCGGTCGGGTCGGGGCCGTCCCGGAAGTGTCGGCAGGTTCGGGGTCGGCGTCGGATACGGTGGTGCGTGCAGCCCGTCCGTGCGGTCCTGCGGACCGCCGGAACGCCCTGTGGGAAAACGTGAAAGGCCGACATGCGATGACAGCACAGTCAGCTGGGGTGACGGACAGGACCGCCCACCCCGACGAGGTGAGCCGGGCCCACCACGCGCTGCGGCGCGCGATCATGCACGGCGAGCTGCGTGCCGGCGACCCGCTGTCGCAGGTCGAACTCGCCCGGCAGCTCGGGGTGAGCCGCGGCCCCCTGCGCGAGGCGCTCAGGATCCTGCAGCGCGAGGGCTTCGTCCAGCAGGAGTCCCAGCACCGTGCCCGGGTGACGGCCTTCAGTGACGAGGACCTCGACGAGCTGTATGCCATGCGGATCGGCCTGGAGTCGCTCGCGATCGGGATCGCCGTGCCGCGGATGACCGGGGAGCACCTCCGGCGGCTCGACCAGCTGCTGGAGGAGATGGACGAGAAGGCGCGCACCGGGGACGTCGAGCAGTGGGAGTGCCCGCACGAGCAGTTCCACCGTGCCCTGGTCCACCCGTCCGGTCCGCGGATGGAACGCGAACTCGCCCTGCTGTCGGACCATGCGACGCGCTACCGTCTGGCCTTCGTGTCCTGGAACCCGCTCGAATGGCAGGCCGGCACGAGCGAGCAGCACCGCACGATCGCCGAGGCGGTGAAGGCCCGGGACGCGAACGCCGCCGCGCAGGCACTGGCGGCCCACCTCGGCCGCACCGCCCTCGTCGTGCTCTCGATGGCCTCGCCCACGTACGAGCCCGTCCGGGTCCGCCGGGCCCTGGCTGCTGCCTGCGGCCGGTAGCCCCGCACCGCGGGATCCACGGAACCGCGGCCGCCGGTGCTCCCCGACCGCGTGTGCACCGACCGCGTGTGCACCGGTCCGGTGCGGGCCCCACCGGCTCGGGCATCCACCGGCTCAGGCCGCGCGGCTGCGCAGGGTCTCCGCGTGCCAGCGCCCCTGTGCCGTCCTGGTGAGGGCGAGGGGATGGTCGAAGCAGTCGCTGACGGTCCGGCTGGTCAGTACGTCGTCGACGGGGCCGGAGGACAGGACGCGGCCTGCTCGGAGCAGTGCGGCGTGGGTGGTGCCGGAGGGCAGTTCTTCCAGGTGATGCGTGACGATCACCGAGGCCAGTTCCGGGCGGGTGCGCTGGAGCGTGTCCAGGCTTTCCACGAGTTGTTCCCGGCCGGGGAGGTCCAGGCCGGTGGCGGGCTCGTCGAGGAGCAGGAGTCCTGGGTCCGGCATCAGGGCGCGGGCGATGAGGGCCCGTCCGCGTTCGCCCTGGGAGAGCACCGGCCAGCGGGCGTCGGCGCGCTCCGAGAGGCCGAGCGTGGCGATGAGCTTGTCGGCCAGCGCCATCTGGTCGGGGGTGGGGGACCAGCGGGGGGCGCGTTCGATGCTGCCGGTGAGGCCGGTGAGCACGACGTCGGACACCTTGAGCGCGGACTTCAGGGGGTGTCGCGGGTTGACGTGCCCGACCAGGCCGCGCAGCCTCTGCAGGTCGACGCGGCCGAGGGTGTGTCCCAGGACCTGGACCGTTCCCCGGGTGGGGTGGCTCACGGCGCCGAGCAGGCCGAACAGCGTGGTCTTGCCGGCGCCGTTGGGGCCGAGGAGCGCCCAGTGCTCGCCGGGGTGGACGGTCAGTGACACGCCGTCCAGCAGCAGCCTGCCGTCGCGCACGACGTCCACCCGGTCGGCCTGGAGTACGGGAGTGCGGGCCATGGGTTCCTCACGTGGTCGGGCAGGACGGCGGTGCTGCGGGAGGTGCCGGCCTCCTGGTCGGTTCCTGTGGGGCGCCGGAGCCGACGCTTGAAGGATAATGGTAGATGTAGCCTGTAGTCGAGTTCCAGGCGGCGCCGTCCCCGCCCGCCCCCCGGGGGTTTCAGGCCGGTGGTGCGGTGGGGATCCGTCGGCGGAAGCGGTCGGCCGCGAGCAGTACGGCGTCGTTGGCCTGCCGTTCGCCGATGGTGATCCTGACGCCGTCCTGGCCGTAGGGCCGCACGGTCGCACCGGCGGCGAGGCAGTGTTCGGCGAAGGCGGCGGTCTGCCGGCCGAGGCGCAGCCAGACGAAGTTGGCCCGGCTGTCGGGCGGGGTCCAGCCCTGCTCCAGCAGGGCTCGGTGGACACGTCCGCGTTCGGTGACCAGTTCCCCGACGCGTTCCATCAGTTCGGTCCGCCGGTCGAGGGACGCGACGGCGGCGCTCTGTGCCGTCGTGGAGACGCCGAAGGGTACGGCGACCTTGCGCAGCGCGTCGGTGACCGGCTCGTGGGCGACCGCGTAGCCGACCCGCAGTCCGGCCAGGCCGTAGGCCTTCGAGAAGGTCCGCAGGGCCACGACGTTCGGCCGGTCCCGGTAGAGCTCCAGGCCGTCGGCGCGGTGGGGGTCGTTGTCGAACTCCGCGTACGCCTCGTCCAGGACGATCATCACATCGGTCGGCAGGCGGTCCAGGAAGGGCTCCAGGGCGTATCGGCGCAGTGCCCTGCCGGTGGGGTTGTTGGGCGTGCACACGAGGACCAGCCGGGTGCGGTCGGTGACCGCCCGCGCCATCGCGTCGAGGTCGTGCGCCTCGTCCCCGGTGAGCGGCACCTCCACGGGACGCGCCCCGGAGAGGCGGGTGACGATGGGGTAGGACTCGAAGGACCGCCAGGCGTGCACCACGTCGTCGCCGGGGTCGGTGCTGATGTGCAGCAGCTGCTGGAGCAGCCCGCTGGAGCCGGTGCCGAGGGCGATGTGGGAGGAGGGGACGGAGAGGTGTTCCGCCAGCCGCTCCGTGAGCTCGGTGCAGTGCGGATCCGGGTAGCGGTGCATCCGCCCGGCGGCGGCGGCCACCGCCTCCAGCACGCCGGGGAGCGGGGGGTAGGGGCTCTCGTTGGAGGACAGCTTCCAGCCGGGGCCGCCGGTGGACGCGGCCGGCTTCCCGGGCACGTAGGCCGGGACGCTGTCGAGCAGGGGGCGCAGCCGGGGTGACGGGCCCCTGCCGGACGTGCTCGTGCTCATCGGATGCGCTCCCCGGCGATCCAGACGCCGGCGATGTTGCGGGTCGCGGTGATGTCCGTGGTCGGGTCGCCGTCGACGAGGAGCAGGTCGGCGCGCCTGCCCGGTTCGATCGTGCCGCGGTCGTCGAGACCGAACGTCCGGGCGGTGAGCGTGGTGGCGCCGCGGAGCGCCTCGACGGGGGTGAGCCCGGCGTCGACCATGAGCCCCAGTTCGTCGTGCAGGGACCGGCCGTGCCCGGGTGCGAACGGGACGCCGGGTGCGGAGTTCGCGTCGGTGCCGACCAGGAGCCGGATGCCGGCCTCGTGGAACTTCGCGACGGTGTCGCGGGCGTACTCGTACCTGAGCCCTGCCGCGGCCCGTACCGTGGCGATGCCCTGCATCATCGTCAGCGTGGGTGCGGAGATCATCCCGGCGGTCCGCATCTGCTGGACGGTGTCGTCGTCGAGGACGGCGTCCAGGGGGGGCGTGCGTGCTGATGTCGACCCCGGCCTCGACCGCGACGCGGAAGGCGCCGGTGGTGATCGAGTGCGCCACGACGAGGAGGCCGTGCTCGTGCGCGGCCTCGACGATCGCGTTCACCGTCTTCCGGTCCATGCCCGCGGGCGGGGCGGCCTCGGTGACGATCTTCACGTAGTCGGCGCCGTCGGCGACGCGGCGCTCGACGAAGGTGCGCGCCTCCTGCGGGGTCGTGACGATCCCGTCGGCGGGGAACCCGGGCATCCTGGCGTGGTTGCCGCCGGGGCCGACCGCGGGAGTCGTCGCGCTGAAGACCTGCGCCACACCTGTCCGGGCGCGCATGTCCTCGACGAACGGGAGCGGCCAGGCCGCCATGTCCATACCGGTGGTGACGCCCCACGTCGCCAGGTTCCACAGGTCGTCCCGGCCCAGGACGTGCATGTGGGCGTCGATCAGGCCCGGCAGCAGCACCTTGCCCCTGCCGTCGACCACGGAGTCCGGGTTCGCCGAGGCGACGATCCCCGTGCCCTCGACGTGGACGCGCCGGGGCTCCGTCAGGCCGTCGCCCGTGAACACGCGGACACCGTCGATCACTGTCGCCGTCGTCATGGGGGCTCCCTTGATAGTTTTCTTGAAAGCTATTATGAAAGCTACCACGAAAGCTTTACGGCTACACTGGGGGCATGACCTCCGCCATCACGAACGGTTCCGGCGACGAACGCCTGGCTCTGGTGTTCTCCCAGCACGTCGTGCGCCTGCAGGGCCTCCTTGAGCAGGCCATCGCCCCCACCCTGGCCGCACAGGGCCTCACGGCCGCAGAGCTCGACGTGCTCGGAGCGCTCCGCGTGGCCGGCAGCCCGTACCAGCTGCGGCCCAAGGAGCTCACGGCCCGGCTGCTGCTGACCACCGGCGGGCTGAGCAACGTGCTGCGCCGGCTCGACACCCGCGGCCTGGTCTCCCGCGTCCCCGACCCCGCGGACGGGCGAAGCCACAACGTCCGGCTGACGCCTGCGGGAGTCACCACCGCCCAGGCCGCGACCGCCGCCGCGACAACGGCGCTCCAGCGCCTCCTGTCCGCGGTGCCGGCCACGACACTGGAGGACGCGCTGCACCGGCTGCAGTCGGTCCTCGGCGCCGTCGGTGACACCTCGCCCGGGGCCCCCGCCGTCCGGCACCTCCCGGAGACCCACGCACCCGGATCCCGGACCGCCGACTAGCCTCGCCGGCCCCGGAGCCTGTTCACGCCCCTGCGGCCGGGCCGCACGACCTGACGAACGCGCGGACCGGGCCGGTGAGTTCGTCGGGCCGGCTGAGCATCACCACGTCCACCTCGGCCGGCATGCCGCGCAGCGGCCGGTAGACGACGTCCGGCAGCCCGATGCGTTCGGCGGCGGCCGGGACCACGGCCACGCCCACGCCGGCCGAGGCGAGCGCGAGCACGCCGAGGGTGCCGGTCACCAGGTGGACCCGTCCCCGGTGTTTCTCCCGGGCGGCCCCGAACCGGTCGAGCACGCTCTCGTCGTCGTGGTCGGCCGCGTACACGATGAGGTTCTCGCCCTCCAGGTCGGCGGGGGTGACCGAGGCCGTGGAGGCCAGGGGGTGGTCGTGGCGCAGGGCGATCGACAGGGTCGTCCGCGCCCCGCGCGCCACCACGAGGTCGTCCACGTCCTTGAGCCCGTTGTCGGGGCTGTACCCGATGTCGAGGGTGCCCTCGCGGATGCCCTGCACCTGTGCGGCGGGCGGGAGTTCGGTCAGGTGGAGCTCCACCCGGGGGTGAGCCGTGTGGAAGCGGCGCAGGTCCGCGGACAGGGTGCCTTCCAGCGCGGCGATTCCGGAGAACCCGATGCGTACCGCCCCGATCTCGCCCCTGACCGACTGCCGGGCGACGTCCAGGGCCCGGCCGGCCTGCGCCAGCGTCCGTCGCGCCTCCAGGAGCAGCAGTTCCCCGGCCTCCGTCAGCTCGACCCGGCGGCTGGTGCGGAGGAAGACCGGGCCTCCCACCTCGCGTTCGAGCGCCTGCACCTGCGCGCTCAGCGTCGACTGGGTCACGTGCAGCCGTGCGGCCGCACGGCCGAAGTGGCACTCCTCGGCGACGGCCACGAAGTACCGCAGGTGGCGCAGTTCCACACCAAGCTCCGATCGTTTTCAACGAACAATGGATCATATCTAACAATTTGTGCGATCAATGCTGCTCGCCAAGACTGTACATATGCCGACATCGACAACGCTTCAGGACCGCCAGGACATCGCCGACCTCATGACCGGGTGGGTCCATCGTGACCAGGGCCGGTGGGACCGCCTCCGAGAGCTGTTCCACCCGGACGCCCGGATCGAGATCACCTGGTTCGAGGGCGCCGCTTCGGACTTCGTCGACGCGTCCGCCCGGATGGCCACCACCGACCTGCGCACCAAACACCTCGTCACGTCCCCCACCGTGACGTTCTCGGCCGACGGCACCCGCGCCGTCAGCGAGACCAACGCGGTCATCGTCGCCGAGAACAGCAGCCTCGGCCTGGGCTGCAACGGCCACAACCGGTTCATCGACCGGATCGAGCGCCGGGCCGGCGTCTGGCGCATCCTCGACCGCACGAGCGTGTACGACTTCGCGACCTTCACCTTCCCCGCCGGGATCGCCGAGATCGACCCCGAGGTGGTGGCCAGGTACCCCCGCGAGTACGGGGCACTGGCCTACCTGCTCGACAGGAGCGGGTTCCCCGTTCTGCGCACCTTCGCGACCAAGGGCAGCGAACTGGAGCACGCCATCGAGAAGTCCGCGTTCGCCTGGCTCGGCGAACAGGCCCTGGACTGAGACCGACCACGGTCGCCGGCGCCGCCAGCTTCGGCGGCTTCGGCGGCGCCGGCGGTGCGCCGCTGCGCCGTCGCGCCCGCCGGAGAACCACCAGGGGCCGGCCGCCGGGCCCCGCAGGCACCCCCTTCACCACCGCAGCCTTCACCACCGCAGAACGCACGGAACCGGAATCGACATGAAACTGATCACCATCGAGGAGCACACGCTCGACACCGCGGTGGCGCAGGCCTCCGCAGGGCGCGCGGCCGAGGTGAGCCCTCACTTCGGGAGGGCGTACTCGCCGGCCACCGGACTGCCCTACTGCCCTACGGCCGAGGAGCTGGAAGACCTCGACGAGGGGCGCATCGCCGACATGGACGCCCACGGCATCGACATGCAGGTGCTGTCCAACCTCACCACGCAGTTCCTGCCGGCCGACGTGGCACCCGAGTTGGTGAGGGGGGTCAACGACCGGCTGGCGGCGGCCTGCGGACGCCACCCCGACCGCTTCGCCGCGTTCGCGTCGCTGCCCACGACCGCTCCGGACCGGGCGCCGGCCGAACTCAAGCGCGCCGTCGAGGAGCTCGGCCACGTCGGTGCGCTCATCCACGGCCGTACGGACGACGAGTTCCTGTCCGCGGAGCGGTTCGACCCGATCCTGCGCACCGCGGCCGAACTGAGGGTTCCCATCTATCTCCACCCTGCCCCGCCCACCCGCGGCACCAGTGCGGCCGACTACGAGGCGGGCCTCGATCCCGTGGTCGCCACGCGGTTCGCCACCGCCGCATGGGGGTGGCACAACGAATCGGGCATCCACTTCCTCCACCTCGTGCTCGGCGGAGCACTGGACCGCCACCCGGACCTGCAGTTCGTCCTCGGGCACTGGGGCGAGATGATCCCCTGGTTCCTGGACCGCCTCGACGAGGCGCTGCCCCGGCGTGCGACGGGTCTCGACCGGACCATCGGCGACTACGTGCGCCAGAACGTCCACTACACCCCCAGCGGCATGTTCACCGCACCGCACCTGCGCTTCTGCGCCGACGTCCTGGGCACCGACCGGATGATCTACTCGGTCGACTACCCCTTCGTCGGCCACGCAGGTGCCCGCGGCTTCCTGGAGGACTGCGACCTGCCCGCGGACGCCAAGCTCGACATCGCCCACCGCAACGCCGAGCGGCTGCTCGGACTGTGACCCGGAACCGGCCCGCGGTCGGCCCGCGGCCCGGCCCGCCCCGCCTGCCGTCCGGCGGCCCGGCGCACCCCGCCTGCCGTCGGCAGGGACCGACCGGATCCCCGTCCGCGGCGTGGAGCCGAGGATCTCGCGGGTTCCGCCTCTACCCGCCGTCCCTACCATCAGGTTTGTCTGCAGACACAAGGACGCCGCTGCGATCCTGTCGGAGGAGCCGTATGCACCGGGCCGGGCCGCCGCCACACTGTCGCCAAGCTCGTGGCGCCTTGTTCCGGCTGCCAGTCCGAGCGCTCTTCACCGGCGAAGGGACTCCTCGTGGCACGTCCGCTCACCAAGCCTCCGGGCGCCGCCCAGGCTCCGCCCCGCTCCACCGCGGGATACGTTCTCGGGCTGCTGTTCGTCGGCAATCTGCTCAACTTCTACGACCGGGCCCTGCCGTCCGTCGTGCTTGAACCGATCAAGGACGAGTTCGGCCTCGACGACACGCAGGTCGGGATCCTCGCCTCGGCGTTCGTCCTCGTCGCGGCCGTCGCGGGCGTTCCGCTGGGCCGGCTCGCGGACCGGATCCCGCGGGTGAAGGTCGCCGGCCGGGGACTGTTCGTGTGGAGCGCCTTCACGGCAGCCGGGGCACTGCTGCCCGGCTTCTGGGGATTCTTCGCCTCCCGGGTGGGCGTCGGCGTCGGGGAGTCCAGTTACGCACCGGCCACCGGCTCGCTCCTGGCGGACCTCTATCCGAGCGAGCGCCGCTCCCGGGCCAACTCCCTGTTCATGCTGGGCTTCCCCATCGGCACGCTGCTCGCCTTCCTCACCGCCGGCGGGATCGCCGTCGCGTTCGGCACCTGGCGGGCCCCGTTCCTCGCCGCCGCCGTACCGGGCGTCGTGGTGGCCTTCTTCGTCCTGCGGATCCGCGAACCCGAGCGCGGCGCCGCCGAACCGGTGCCCGGCACGGCCCCCGGGCGGGAGAGCCCTGCGCGGTCCCTGCGCCCGCTGCTGAAGGTCAGGTCCGTGTACGGGATGCTCGTCGCGTTCGCCGGCTACAACTTCGCGGCGTACGCCATCGGGACCTTCCTCACCCCCGTCCTGCAGCGCTGGTACGGGCTCGACCTGGTCGCCGCGGGCGCCGTCGGCGGTGTCGTCGTCGGCGTCACCGGACTGGTCGGCCTGGTGGCGGGCGGCCGGGTGCTCGACCGGGCCGCCAGGACCTCGCCCGGGGCCCGGACCCGGGTGGCCGCGGCGAGCCTGGCCGGTGCCGCGGTGTTCTCCCTGATCGGCCTCGCCGCGGGCCGGGGCTCGCTGTGGCAGCTGGTGGTGTTCCTCAGCCTCGGCTACATGCTCGGCATCGTCTACCTGGCGGCGGCCGTGCCCGTGGTGTCCGACGTCATCGGCCCCGAGCAGCGCTCCGGCGCCCTGGGCGTGATGTTCGCCGTCGGCTACCTGCTGGGCGGAGCCGGCGGCCCGATCTTCGTCGGTGCCCTGTCCGACGCCCTGGCCGCGGGTTCCGCGTCCGCCGCCGACGCCTCGGCGCACGGCCTGCAGACGGCGATGACGATCACCGTTCCCCTGGCCTTCGCGGTCGCGGCGGCCGGCATGCTCGTCGCCGCCCGTTCCGTACAGGCCGATCGTGACTCGATGCTCGCCCGCGGGGCCGCCGTATGAGGGACGACGAACCCGGCACGGTCGACACCGGGACGACGGCCGACCGGCTCGGCCCACCCGCCGGCTCCCGGGAGGGGAACACCGGGGCCCGGCACACCGAGGTCCTCGTCGTCGGCGGCGGGTTCTCCGGGATCGGCCTCGGGAACGCCCTGCGCGCATCGGAGCTCACCGACTTCGTCATCCTGGAGCGCGGGCCCGCGGCCGGCGGCGTGTGGCAGTCGAACACGTATCCCGGCTGCAGGTGCGACGTCCCGTCCCACCTGTACTCGTTCTCCTTCGCCCCCAACCCGGACTGGACCTCGACCTACTCCCCGCAGGCGGAGATCCGGGCCTACCTGCAGAACTGCGTAGACCGCTTCGGCCTGCGCCCGCACCTCCGCACCGGGACCGAGGTCGAGGCGGCCCGATGGGACGAGAACGACCACCTCTGGCACGTCACGACGAACGACGGACCGTGGACGGCGCGCGTACTCGTCAGCGCCGTGGGCCCGCTGACCGAGCCCAGGCTCCCCGACGTCCCGGGCATCGACCGCTTCCGCGGCACGATCATGCACTCGGCCCGGTGGGACCACACCGCGGACCTGACCGGCGCCCGCGTCGCGTCGATCGGAACGGGCGCCTCCGCGATCCAGTACGTCCCCGAGATCGCGGACCGGGTCGACCGGCTGTTCGTCTTCCAGCGCAGCGCCCCCTGGATCACCCCGCACGACAACAGGCCGATCACCGACGCGGAACGGGAACGGTTCCGCGCCCGGCCGCTGCGGCAGAGGATCGCCCGCGCCAAGGTCTATGCCGCCAAGGAACTCCTGGTGCTCGGCTTCGCCAAACGCCCCGCACTCATGCGGGTGGTCGAAGGCCTCGCGCGGAAGCACCTGGAACGCCAGGTCCCGGACCCCGTCCTGCGCCGGGCCCTCACCCCTGACTTCACGCTCGGCTGCAAGCGCATCGTCCCCTCGAACACCTGGTACCCCGCCCTCCAGAAGCCGAACGTCGAACTCGTGCCCAGGGCGCTGCGCGAGATCCGCGAGCACAGCGTGATCGACGCGGACGGTGTCGAGCGGGAGGTCGACGCCGTCGTCTTCGGCACCGGTTTCCACGTCACCGACATCCCGTTCGCCGACCGGGTGCGCGGCCGCGACGGCCGGCTGATGAGCACGGCGTGGCAGGGCTCCCCGCGGGCCTACCTCGGCGTGTCCGTCCCGGGCTTCCCGAACTTCTTCATGTTCCTCGGCCCCAACTCCGGCCTCGGCCACAGCTCCATGGTCTACATGATCGAGGCCCAGGTGGAGCACGTGAAGAACGCGATCCACGCCCTCCGCCGGTCCGGTGCCACGTCCATCGAGGTGGACCGGCAGGTGCACGACGCGTACAACGCGGAACTCGACCGCAGACTGGCGAAGACGGTCTGGGAGCTGGGCGGCTGCCGGACGTTCTACCAGGACGCGAACGGCCGCAACGCCACCATCTACCCGGACTGGACCTTCCGCTTCCGCCGCCGGGCCGTGCGCTGGCGACCGGGCGCCTACCACCTCGCCACCGCGGCGCGCCCCTCCGACCGCAACCCCGCCACGACAGGAGGGCCGGCATGAAGGCCGTCAGCCTCACCCGCGGACGTCTGGCACTCGTCGACCTGCCGACACCGCGGCCCGCGGCGGGCCAGCTGCTCGTCGCGGTCGAGCGGTGCGGAATCTGCGGCTCCGACCTGCACGCCCGCCGGCACGCCGACGAACTGGCCGACGCGCTCGACCTGTGCGGCTATCCCCGCTACCTCCGGTCCGGCCAGGACGTCGTGCTCGGGCACGAGATCGTCGGCCGGGTCGTCGACCACGGCCCCCGCAGGGAGCGGAGCAGGCTCCGGCCCGGCACACCGGTCGTCACCGTGCCCCTGGTGAGGCGCGGCCGGCAGGTCGACGGCATCGGCCTGTCGGCGGACGCCCCCGGCGGCTACGCGGAGTACGTCGTCGTGCAGGAGGCACTGACGCTCCCGGTGCCCAACGGCCTGCCCGTCGACGTCGCGGCCCTCACCGAGCCCATGGCGGTCGCCTGGCACGCCGTCAACCGTGGCGAGGTGCGCCGCAAGGACGTCGCCGTCGTCCTCGGCTGCGGGCCGGTGGGGCTCGCGGTGATCGCCGTGCTGAAGTCCCGGAAGGTCGGCACCGTGATCGCGAGCGACTACTCGGCAGGCCGCCGGGCACTCGCCCGAAGCCTCGGCGCCGACATCGTGGTCGACCCCGCGGTCGAGTCCCCCTGGCAGGAGGCGTCCGCCGGACACGGCTTCGTCACCTCGATGCCGGACGAGTACAACGCCGGCATCGACGCCGTCGAGAGCCTGGCCGGACTCCCGGTGCCCTGGTGGACCACCTGGCGCGCCCTGGACGCAACCGGTGCCACCCGGCCGAGGCGCCCGGTGGTGTTCGAATGCGTCGGTGTGCCCGGCATGCTCGACGGCATCCTGGCCCATGCCCCCCTGCACTCGCGTGTCGTCGTCGTCGGGGTCTGCACGGGCACCGACACGATCCGCCCCGCACTCGCCGTGAACAAGGAACTCGACCTCCGCTTCGTCGTCGGCTACACGCCCCTGGAATTCCGGGACACCCTCCACGCCCTCGCCGACGGCGCCCTCGGCGTCTCCGGCCTGGTCACCGGACGGGTGGGGCTGGCCGGCGTCGCCGACGCCTTCACCGCCCTGGCCGACCCCGGCACCCACGCCAAGCTGCTCGTCGATCCGTCGCTCGCGTCACACGGGATCGCAGGGACCGCCGTGCGGTAGGACCCGCGCAGGCAGGCCGCCTGCACGGTGCCGGTGCCGGTGCCTGTGCAGCTCGGGATCCCACAGCGGCCCGGCCCGCCGGGTCGCCCGGCGGTCACCGTCCCCCGCCCGGCATCCGGACCTCTCAGTTCCTTCTGAGTTCTGCACCCGGACACCTTCCGCTGAGGACGTCCCGGCAGCTCAGGGGCATGATCCGTGGTCTGCGGCCTCCGTGGGTCCTTCTCCCGGCAGGGCACAATGGCGAGAAGAGCGACCGGCCCGTCCTCCGGTCGGAGCCGCTGACCGGATCGGATGCCATGCCCGTACCCACCCCACGCGTTCTGGTCGTGGACGACGAGCCCGACCTGATCGAGGTGCTGTGCGCCGCGCTCCGCTACGAGGGGTGGGAATCGCGCGGGGTCGGCTCCGGGGAGAGCGCGGTGTCGGAGTGCCGGAGCTGGAAACCGGACGCCGTCGTGCTGGACATGATGCTTCCCGGCCTGGACGGCATGGCGGTGCTGGAGCGCATCCACGCCGAGCAGCCCCAGGTGCGGGTGCTGTTCCTGAGCGCCCGCGACGCGTTGGAGGACCGTATCGCGGGGATCGAGGCCGGTGGCGACGACTACGTCACCAAGCCCTTCAGCCTCCAGGAGGTGGTGGTCAGGCTCCGCCGGCTGCTGCGGCGTGCCCAGGGGCCGGACGCCCGTGAGGAGACCGTGCCGGAGGGTGCCCTCGTCCTGGGCGATCTCGTCCTGGTGGAGCAGTCGAGGGAGGTGCTGAGGGGCGGTGTCCCGGTCGAACTGTCCCCCACCGAGTTCCAGCTGCTGTGCTACCTGATGCGGCATCCGCGCCAGGTGCTGAGCAAGGCCCGGATCCTCGACGCCGTGTGGTCCTACGACTTCGGCGGTCAGGCCCATGTGGTCGAGCTCTACATCAGCTACCTGCGCAAGAAGATCGACGCGGGCCGACCGGCGATGATCCACACCGTCCGGGGTGCGGGCTACCTGATCAAGGCGCCCGTCGCGTGAAGGCCCGGTGGCCGGGCCCGCGCGGCCTTCCGGGCCGGCTCGTGCCCCGCACCATCCGCGGCAGGCTGGTCGCGGGACTGCTGGCACTGCTGGTCGTCACCTTCGCCGGTGTCGGTCTGGCCGTCACCACCGCGCTCCAGCACTACCTGACGAGCCAGCTCGACCAGCGCCTGACGGACACCGGAGGCCGGTACGCCGCAAGCCTGGAGCACGGCGGTCCTGTCGGCGGACCGCACAGCGACACCCGCGCACAGAGCCCCGGCACGTTCGGAGCCCGGCTGCTGAACGGCCGTGTCACCAACGCGGGCGTGGTGGACGGCGACGCCGACGACGAGGCCGTCCCCGACGGCACCGTCCCCTCGGACACCGACGACGCCGTCACCCTCACCGAGCGGGACAGGCGGGCGCTGGCCCGGCTCCCGGTGGGCGGAGCACCCGAGTCGGTACGCCTGTCCGCCCTGGGCCCCTACCGCATGCGGGCGATCACCGGACAGGACGGCGACGTGCTGGTCACCGGCCTTCCGCTGCGCCAGGTGCACGAGACCGAACACAAGGTCGTCGCCCTGGAACTGGCGTCCTTCGTGATCGCCCTCGGCGTCACGGCCGTCGCCGGCGCCCTGTGGGTCCGGGTCTCGCTGCGCCCGCTGAGCCACATCGTCGGTACCGCCGAGCGGATCAGTGCGCTTCCGCTCGCGGAGGGCGAGGTCGTCCTCGCGGACCGGGTGCCCGACGCGGACCCGCGGACCGAGACCGGACGGGTCGCCCTCGCCCTCAACCGGATGCTGGGACACGTCGAGAACGCCCTCGCCCAGCGCCACGCCTCCGAGAACAGGCTCCGGGCCTTCGCCGCCGACGCGGGACACGAACTGCGCACCCCGCTCGCCACCATCCGCGGTCACGCCGAACTCGCCCTCCGCCATCCCGCCGGCACTCCGGACGGGGTGCACCGCTCCCTGCAGCGCATCGACGCCGAATCGGTGCGGATGGGCGCCATCGTCGAGGACCTGCTGCTGCTCGCCCGCCTGGACGCAGGACGGCCGCTCGCACGCGAAGCGGTGGACCTCACCCACATCGCCCTCGACTCCGCGCACGACGCCCGGGCCGCCGCCCCGGACCACCACTGGCGGCTGGAGCTGCCCCCGGAGCCGGTCGTCGTGACCGGTGACGAACACCGTCTGCGCCAGGTGGTCACGAACCTGCTCTCCAACGCCCACCGCCACACCCCCGCCGGAACCACCGTCACCCTGCACGTCGAGGAGCACCTGATCTCCGTCTCCGACGACGGCCCCGGGGTTCCCCCCGCACTGGCTCCGCACGTCTTCGAACGGTTCGTCCGCGGCGACGCCTCACGATCGCGCACCAGCGGCGGCACCGGGCTCGGCCTCGCCATCGTCGAGGCCATCACCACCGCGCACGGCGGCACGGTCACCCTGGCCCCCCGCCCGGGCGGGGGCACCACCGTCACCGTCACCCTTCCCTGACCGGGATCCGGTGGCACGGCTCCGCCCTGCTCCGGGCCGACCGCCGCTGCCGTCGCCGCTGCGGGCCGGCCCTCACGACCGGGCGGCAGGGGCACGACGGGCCGCGGCGTGACGGGGCACCGCACCGGCCCGCCGGCCCGGCCACCCGGCGGGGTGGTGCTGCTGGGCCATGTGGCCCGGACGGCGAAGCCTCCGGTGCCTGACGGACCCGCCGGTCCGCGTAGCGTGGCAGACGGCCTGCACCGTCGGACCGGCACGCGCGGGGTGGCGGCCCGGGCAGGGGACGCGGCCCGCGCCCGGACCGCCTCGCCACCGGAAGCACCCCGGCTGCGACCGGTGGGGGCGGCTCCCGGACGGCGGCCGCGAACACGAGGTGAACCCGGAGGCGCGCAGTGGACGACGGAGCCGGCAAGGCACCGCGGATCGTGGACGGCCCGCCGTCCCCGGAGGAGACGCCGTGCCGGGCCGTCCGCCGCGAGCCCCCTCACGGAGAGCCGGCGAAGGACCGGTGATCGACTACGAGGCGGTCTTCCGTGCTCTGCCGGGCATGGTCGCCCTGCTCACCCCCGACCTGGTGTACGCGGACGCGAACGAGGAGTTCCTGCAGCTCTCCGGCCGGACGCGTGACCAACTCGTCGGCCGGTACCTGTTCGACGTGTTCCCGGACAACCCGAACGACGCCGAGGCCACGGGGGCGCGCAACCTGGAGGCCTCCCTGCGCCGAGTGCTGGCGACCGGCGAGCGCGACAGCATGGCGCTCCAGCGCTACGACGTCGAGAGCCTCGACCGGCCCGGTGAGTGGCAGGAGCGGTACTGGAGCCCCGTCAACGTGCCCGTGCTCGGGCCCGACGGCGACGTGGTGCTCCTGGCGCACCGGGTCGAGGAGATCACGGAACTCATCAGGGCGCACGGCCTGCCCGAGGGCAACCGCGCCCGGGTCCTCGAAGCCGAGCTCTACACCAGGGCCCGCGAACTCCAGGAGGTCAACGAGCGCCTGCGCGAGGCCCATGCACGCGAGCGCGAGATCGCCCTCGCCCTGCAGTCGGCCATGCTCCCGGCTCCCGCACCGCTCGACCGGGTGCGTGCAGCCGTGCGCTACCGGCCCGCCGTGGGCACCCTCAACGTGTGCGGCGACTGGTACGACCTGGTCGCCCTGCCCCGGGACCGCACGGCGGTCGCCGTCGGCGACGTCGTCGGGCACGGGCTCGCCGCGGCCGGCGTCATGGGCCAGCTCCGCAGCGCCCTCAGCGCCGCCTCGCGGGTCGCCGAGGGCCCGGCCCAGTCGCTGGAGGTGCTCGGCCTCTACGCCCGCTTCGTCGACGGCGCGGAGAACACGACGGCCGCGACCGCCTTCGTCGACCACGCCGTCGGAACGATCACCTACAGCAGCGCCGGCCACCCGCCACCGGTGCTGCTGCGCTCCGACGGGTCCTTCGAACTGCTCGACCAGGCCACCGATCCGCCGCTCGGCGCCCGGCCCGAACACGTCACGCGCCCGCAGGCGGCCGTTCCCTTCGAAGAGGGCGACACCCTCGTGCTGTACACCGACGGCCTGATCGAGCGGCGCCACGAGGACATCGACGTCGGACTGGACCGCCTTGCCCGCGCCCTGGCCGCCCGGCCGACGGATCCCCCCGAGGCACTGGCCGACAGCGTGCTGGCGGATCTGCTTTCGCCGGGGGGTGCCACCGACGACACCGTGCTCGTCGTCGTCCGGCTCTGAGACTCGTCGTCCGGCTCTGAGACGCCGAGGCCGGCCGACTCCCGCCGGCCGAACGCACGTGACCGTGCCGGAGGGTGCCGTCCTCAGCCGGCGAACGTGCGGAGCACGTCGCCCCGGCCGGCGGCCGGCCGGGCCGGCCCCTGGTGCCCGAAGTGGTGCAGCTCGGTGTCAGGACCGGGAAAGAACGTGACTCCTCCCCCGGCTAGAGCCGGGGGCTTCTCGTTAAGCCGGTGCGGCTTCGAGACGGACCAGACCGGCCCGTAGAACGTTGGTGGCTCCCACTGTGTCGGCGTGCGCGGTATGGCCGCACGAGACGCAGTGGAACTTGGCCTGGGTGGTCCGGTTGTCTCCACTGGTGTGCCCGCATTCGGGGCACTGGCGGGACGTGTTGCGGGGGTCCACGGCGATCACTTCCCGTCCGGCGCTTTCAGCCTTGGCGTGCAGGATCGTCAGGAACACCCCCCACCCGGCATCCGAGATCGAACGGTTGAGCCCGGTCTTCGCCGCCGCGCCGTTGGGCAGGAACGCGCCCGGCCGATCGGGGTCGGGCTTCGGCGTGGCCGTGCGGACCATGTTGCGGATCGTCAGGTTCTCGTGCGCGATGAAGTCGTGTTCACGGACCAGTCCGAGCGCGGTCTTGTGTGCGTGGTCGAGTCGCTGGCGGCGGACCTTGCCGTGCAGCCCCGCGACCTTCTCGACGGCCCGGCGGTGGTTGGCGGTGCGCTTGTCCCGACGTACGCGGGGGAACTTCGCGAGGGCCTGTTGCGCGGCTTCGAGCCGGGCGGCATTACGGAGGCCGTGCCGGGGGTTGGCGACAAAGCCGCCGTTGGAGTCGGCGAGGTAGTTGGCCACCCCGAGGTCGATACCGACCACGGACCCCGTCCTGGGCCGCGGTTCGGGCTGCTCCTGTTCGGCGGTGAGCACGACGAACCACTTACGGCCCTCACGCTTGACCGACACGGTCTTGACCCTGCCGACCACCGGCCGGTGCCGGTGCACCCTGACGTGCCCGACACCTTGGAGGCGGACGCGGGTGACCGGGTCGTGCGGGGTGGCGTCCCAGCGACAGCCGTCGCCGTCCTTCGGGAAGTCGACCGTGTCGAACCGGTTCACCCCACGAAAGCGCGGGTAGCCGGGCGTCTCACCGGACTTGACCCGGCGGAAGAACGCCTGGAACGCCTTGTCGAGACGATGGAGCGTGGCCTGCTGGGAGGAGAACGACCATCGGCCGTGACGCTCCGGGTCGAACGCCCGGATCTCCTTGAGCTGCGCCGACTGCATCCCGTACCTGATGCTCGTCCTGGAGGCGTGCCGGTAGGCGTCACGGCGTTCCTGCAACGCCCCGTTGTAGAGCGAGCAGTGATCACGCAGCATCTCGCCGAGCGTGATCGTCTGGCCCACGGTGGGCCGGTAAGGTCGGCCCGGGGCGCGGTTCCGGCATTGCTGCCAGCCCGTTTCCCCGGACCGCCTTCCGAACCCGCCGTGCCCATTTCTGGGCAACGGGCTCTCCACAAGCCCCGTTATGGCTTGCCTGTCATTCCTGACCCACAGTGACATCCCACGGGGTCGGGATGTTCATCCCCCGGTATCGGTAGCGAGTGGTACTCAACCGTCCCGGATGGAAGAGTTCCCGATTCTCCGCCAGGATCCACCATCCCCCGGCGCAGTATGTGCTTCGGAGTTGCTTCCAAGTAATCCCCCGGTGTTTCCTTCTGATCCACCCGATCACCTGCCACCACGTATAGTGGCCCAAGTAGTCGAATGTCGCACTGGAGACACCAGGGCGGAAGTATTCGCACCACCCTCTTAGCGACGGGTTGATCTGTCGCAATAGAGCGTCGAGCGGCTGTCCGGTGTCCATTCTGCAGCACATCGTTTTCACCTTAGCCATAGCCGTACGAAGCGACTTCTTGGCCGGGTATGTATAGATGTAGTGCCGGTCGGTCCCCTTCTTGCGATGACGCTGGATACGCCACCCCAGGAAATCGAGACCTTCATCGATGTGAGTGATCAGGGTCTTTTCCACCGACAGGCGCAAGCCCACCGGACGGAGTACCTCAGCCACCTCGGCCTGCATGTCCACCGCATGTTCCCGATCGCCGTGGATCAGCACGAGGAAGTCGTCCGCGTACCGCACGAGGCGATAGTTGGCTTCCCCGAGCTTCTTCCTGCGACGCCGGGAATCGCTGGTGGACTGATGGCCCCCGGGGTGCCGGTCGAAGTGCTCGTCCAGCACCGACAGGGCCACGTTCGCGAGCAGAGGGGACAAGATCCCACCTTGCGGGGTTCCGGTGTAGGTCTCCCGCGTGACTTCCTCCTCAGAGAGGATGCCCGACTTGAGGAACGCCTTGATCAGGCTCACCACCCGCTTGTCCCCGATTCGTATCCTCACCCTGGCCATCAAGGCCGAGTGGGAAATCTCATCGAAGCACGCTGTGATGTCGCCCTCCATCACCCACTCGTATTTCGCCATAGCGAAATGACGAGCCTCGGCAATAGCGTCATGCGCCCGCCGCCTCGGACGGAACCCGTAAGAGCACGGGAGGAAATCCGCTTCGAAGATCGGCTCCAGCACCAGCTTCAGAGAGGCTTGAACCAGCCGGTCCCGTACGGTCGGGATGCCGAGACGACGGAGTTTCCCATTCGCCTTCGGAATCATCGTCTCCCGTACCGGGAGCGGCTGAAAGGTCTGGGAGCGTAGCGTCCCCCGGACCTCATCGAGGAACCCCTCGATTCCTTGCACTGCTTCGATGTTCGATACGTTTCGGCCGTCCACCCCCGCCGTGCGAGCCCCTTTGTTTCCCCGCACCCGATCCCACGCCACCAACAGGAACGCCGGATCGGACACCAGATTGAACAGATCATCGAACCTGCGATCAGGTTCATCGTTAGCCCAACGGTGCAGCTTGGTCTGCATTCTCCGTACCTTGAGGCCGGCCGAGTACACGGCCGACTCAAGATCGTCGGTATTCACCGGCGACCTCCGGACATTGCAATCTCCTCACCACAGACTTGCTGACCCCCTTCGCCATGTACGCGCCTCTCGCGCGCTCGGACTACTACGAGGTCTCCGCCCCACTTCTTGACCGTCAGTCGGCAACGGACCTTCCCTGCCATCCAGACCGGACGCCCGGCGACAGGGTGATCAAGAGCGGTTCCCACGTTCACTGCATGTCGATCGGTCGGGTAGGTGTCCAACTCTGCCCCGGCAGCCTCGCCGCGCCTACGCCGCAGGCTTTCAACGCGGCCTCCCCACCGGCCTTATGGTTCCGGCTTCGGAGTCGGCTCGGACTCGGGTACTCCCTCGCCGTGCACTGCACACCAGCCCATATCCACCAGGTTTGAGCTGGCACAAGTCTTACGAGACTTCAACCGCTGGTTCACTCGCGTTACACCTTCCGACCTCGCTTGCCGGACCCGGACCATCTGGTGGTGCCGGTCCGCCCCGGCGTTGTCGGGGCTGCTTCCCACCCTTCCCGGCGCTCCCCGGGTCAGGCTGCCCCCAGCTTCTACCGAACCGCTGCGACGGCCCGGCGATGACGGTCTCTCACCATCACTCGACGTGCGGCGCCTCGTGGCGCACCATGAGGAACTTGTACGCACGGATCATCCGGCCCACCCCCCTTTCCGGTCCGGCTCGTTGAGCATAATGCGCTTGGGGTATGTCACCCCGCTGGGAACCGAACCCCGATTTCCGCACCGGGCGCCACGTCGCCTACAGCCTCCAAGCACACTTGGTGTTTGTCACGAAGTACCGGCATGACGTGTTCGATGACGACATGCCGAAGCGCTGCGAGGAGATCATGCGCGAGGTGTGCGCCGGCTTCGAGACGGAGTTGCGCGAGTTCAACGGCGAGGCCGACCACGTGCACCTGCTCGTGCACCACCCGCCGAAGATCGCCCTGTCCAAGCTGATCAACAGCTTGAAGGGCGTCAGCTCCCGACACCTGCGAGCCGAGTACACCGGACGGATCAACCGGATCGGCATGGGCTCGGTCTTCTGGTCCCGCTCCTACTTCGCCGGGTCCTGCGGCGGCGCGCCATTGACCGTGATCCGCCAGTACATCGAAGGGCAGAAGCGACCAGCCTGACCGTCAAGGCGCAGGCGCAGAGAACTCCGCCGCTTCACGGCTCCGGGCCAAGGACGCATTCCCTCCCTGCCTAAAGGCGGGGATACCCTGCAAGATCAGGGATGGACACCCGACCGGTCTCCGACCAGCACACGTCCCACGGCGGGCTGCCGTCCGGGTGGTGCAGCGCCACGACCTCCCCGTCACGGCGTGCGGCGCCGGGCCGGGTGGCGTTCACGACGATCCGGTCCCCGATGTCGGCCTTCATGGCAGGCCTCCGTCCCTCGAACTCTCCCCGGGTGTTCCGGGCACCCCCGCTGCTCCAGTGCAGCAGAAGGCCGACGCCGCCACCAGGGCCGGGCGGGCTCCCCGGCCGGGCCGGTCGGCACGTGGGGCCGGGTGCCGGGTGGATCCCGGACGAGGCCCGGAGCCGGGGAGCGCCGGCCCGCCCGCCGGGGTGGTGCAGGCTCACAGGAAGAACGTCCGGCGCTCGCCCGGGTGCACGGTGACGGCGGCCCCGCGCAGGTGGACCCGGATCGGCTCCTGGCGGCTCTCGCGCAGGGAGACGATCACCGTGTGCCGGTCGACCGCGACGGTCACCCCCCAGTGGCCGCGGTAGTGCAGGTCCAGCTCCAGGCGGCCCAGTGCGGACGGCAGCCGCGGGTCGAGCCAGAGCGCGTCCTCGCGGATCTCCAGGCCGGTGTAGCAGCGCTGCAGCAGGTCCACGGTGCCGGCCATGGCCCCGAGGTGGACGCCCTCCGCGGTGGTGCCGCCCTGCAGGTCCTGGCGGTCGGCGGCGAGGGCGTCGCGGAAGAACCGCCAGGAGGCCCGGCGGTTCGAACGCGTCAGCACCCAGGCGTGCACCACCGCGCTGAGCGTCGAGCCGTGCACGGTCCGCGGGAGGTAGTAGCGGACGGTGCGGCGCAGCAGTTCCTCTCCGGCCGGGTGGCCGAGACGGCGCAGCAGGCCGCGCACCTCGCGGGCCGAGAAGAGGTGGAAGAGCATCAGGGCGTCCGCCTGCTTGGAGGCCTTGTAGCGGTTGACGGTGTCGCCCTCCGCCTCCAGGATCCGGTCGAGGCGCCGAAGCTCCGGGTGGTGCTGCCGGTACCGTTCCCAGTCGAGTTCGGCGAGGCGCTCGTAGCCCTCGAACTGGCTGAGCACGCCGTCGTGGAAAGGCACGTGCAGGCGCCGGCCGACCTCCTGCCAGCGGTCCAGCTCGCCCTGGTCGAGGGCGAGGCGCTCCAGCAGCTCCTCGCGCCGGTAGCCGGGCAGGGCCTCGACGGTGTCCAGGCCCCGGGCCAGCACCCAGGAGGCGAGCACGTTGGTGTAGGCGTTGTCGTCCAGGCCCGGCCGGTCGGCCCACGGGTAGGCGTCGTGGTACTCGTCGGGCCCGAGCACGCCGCGGATCGAGTACCGCTCGCGGTCCGGGTTCCAGGCGGCGGCCGAGGACCAGAAGCGGGCGATCTCCAGCAGCATCTCGGCGCCGGTGGTGGCCAGGAAGTCGAGGTCCCCGGTGGCCTGGTAGTACTGCCAGACGTTGTACGCGACGGCCGAGCCGACGTGCCGCTGCAGGTGGCTGTGGTCGGGCAGCCATCGGCCCGACAGCGGGTTGAGGTGCAGTTGCTGCGATTCCTCGCGGCCCTCGCTCGCGCTCTGCCACGGGTACATGGCGCCGCGCAGGCAGGCGTCGCGGGCCGCGTCGCGGGCCGCGCCGAGCCGTCGGTGCCGGTAGCGGAGAACGGCCCGGGCGAGTTCGGGGAAGCGCAGGTTGAGCAGCTGGAGGACGAAGAGCTCGTCCCAGAAGACGTGGCCGCGGTAGGCCTCGCCGTGCAGCCCGCGGGCGGGGATGCCCACGTCGAGGTCGACGGAGTGCTCGGAGTAGGTCTGCAGCAGGTGGAACAGGTGCAGGCGGAGCGTGCCGATCCCGTCGAAGTCGGCGTCGATCCGGCAGCGTCGCCACAGTTCGGCCCAGCGCAGCGCGTGCTCGTCCGCCAGCTGCCCGAAGTCTCCGGCCGCCGCGGCCAGCGTCGTCGCGGCGTGCAGGGGCGCGCCGACGGCCGGGTCGTGGTCGGTGAACACCGCGACCGTCTTCTCGATCGTGAGGGGTGCTCCCCGGACTGCCTGTGTGCCGAGGATCTGTGCGGCCCGGCCCGGCCGGGTCCGGACGGTCGTCGTGGTGGGGACGGGCGAGCCCTCCCGGTGGAGCCGGGTGCGGGCGGCTAGCGCGATGTGCCGCGGCGTGCGGACGGTGGCGACCTGCAGCAGGAGCAGGCCGTCTTCGGCCGTCCCCTGCTCCACCGGTTGCAGGTGCTGCGACGTCAGGCCGCGGTAACGGGCGACACCGGTGTTGGTGACGGTGCCGTCCAGTGCGGAGCGGATCTCCAGCGGCCCGGACCAGTTCTCCGGCAGCAGCTCGGTCTCCAGGGCGACCAGGTGCGGCTGGGCCTGGCTGGCGATCCGCCGCTGGACGAGCCGGGTGCGGCGTCCCTCGCCGTCCTCCACCAGGGCGTGGCGGGTCAGGACGCCCCGGCGCAGGTCGAGCACCAGCCTCTGGGTCGTGGGCGGCCCGGTGAACCAGGTGCCGCCGGTCGGCCGGAACGTGAGCGGCAGCCAGTTGGGACAGTTGACGAGGTCCTCGTTCTCGACGGTCCGTCCGCAGACCACGGTGGCCGCACGGTCGTAGCAGCCGGCCAGGTACGTCCCCGGGTAGTGGATGCCGTCGGCGGTGGACTCCGGTGCGGCACCGCGGGTGACCAGGTAGCCGTTCCCCACCGCGCAGAGCACCTCGCGCACCCCCTCCGCGGCAGGGTCGAATCCCTCGTACGTGAGCTGCCAGTCCTCCGCACGACGGCGCACCGCTCCACCTCACCCTCGCCACGGCACCCCCGGGCAGCCACGCTATGCCGCCGCCCGGGGGCCCGCATCCGGCCGTCAGCCCTCCGTGGATGGCCCCGCGGGTGCGGGCGGGCGCCTCCTCGGCCCCGACGGGGGCGCCGGCGGCCGGCACGCCCTCGTCAGACCAGTGCTGCTCCCCAGGTCCGGGCCCGGTCGAGTTCGCCGGCCCGCAGCGGGCCTTCGGCCTCCTCGACGATGAAGCCCTCGGGCTCGGCCAGCACGTCGTAGTGGTGGCGGGCCAGCCTCCGGGCGATTCCGTACGCGGCGCCGCCGCTCATGCGGAAGTCCGCGCGGGTGTCGAAGGCGGCGGCGTGCGTGCCGCTCGCGGTGTCCGGCAGCCCGTGGAACCAGGCCCGGAGCCCCGGGCTCCCGTCCGGCCCGGCGCCGGCGGCCGGGTCCTCGGTCTTCCGGGCGGTTCTCCGTTCCTGCGTGCCGTGGGCGAGTCTGCGGCTGAGTCCGGAGGACATCCCGTGCATGTGGGTGGGGCCGCCGACCACGAGCAGGTCCGCCGACCGGGTCGCGTCGGAGGTCGCCTCGGCCACCGGCAGGCAGCTCACCTGCGCGTCCGGTGAGGCCTCGTGGATGCCCGCGGCGATCGCCTCGGCGATCCGGCGGGTGTTGTCGTACACGCTCTCGTAGACGATCACTGCCTGCATGGCACGGCCACCTCGCTGTGTCTTCGGATGATCCGTGCCCGGACGTGCGCCGTGCGGCGCGGCCCGGGTGCTGTCCGCCGTACTCATGAACACGGTGGCCTCCGGTACGGTCCGGCCGGATCGCTCACCTCCATGCTCGGGCGGGTGGGCGCCGGCCGGGAGGGCCGACCGGACCTGATGCGACGGGCCCCGCGGGCCTCCTGCCGGCGCGGACCGCCCCGGTCGGCCCGGCGAGGGGGCCGGTCGGCCCTGGCGGTCCCCTTCGCCGGCGAGGAACGTGGAGCCGGGAAGCCCGGAGCCGTTCGGGCGTGCCGGGGGAGCGGACCGAGGGGAGTCGCGATGTCCATCACCGAGCCGCCGGTGTCCGCGGCGGAGGCGTTGCTGGCGGACGGGACGGCCGTGCTCGTCCGCCCCGTCGGGGCAGCGGACCGGGCCGCCGTCCTGGACCTGTACGTGCACGGGATGTCGGACGAGAGCCGTCGGATGCGGTTCCTCGGAACCAGCCCCCGGGCACCCGAACTGGTGGCCGACCGCTTGTGCGGCCCCGGCCGGTCCGGGGTCCTGGCCCTCGGCGCCTGGGCGGACGGCGAGCTGGTGGGGGAGGCGGACTGCCAGGAGACCGCGGAGAACGGCGGGGGGAGCGCCGAACTGGCCATGGCGGTCGCCGACGCCTGGCACCACCGCGGAGTCGCCACCCTGTTGACGGAGCACCTCGTCCATGCCGCCCGCAAGCGCGGCATCCGCGAGTTCGCCGCCGACACGCTGGCCGGCAACAGGGCCGTTCACAAGGTGTTCTCCGACCTCGGGCTGCCGGTGCACCGGCACCTCGACCACGGCGAGATACAGGTGCGCGTCCCGCTCGACGAGGACGACGAGGGCTACCTCGGCGCCGTCGACGAGCGTGGCCGGACGGCCGACCTGGCCAGCCTGGCCGCGCTGCTGCGCCCGCGGTCGGTCGTCGTCGTGGGCGCCTCCCGCCGGGTCGGATCGGTGGGCCGCACGGTGCTGCTGAAGCTCCGCCGGGGCGGATTCACCGGGCCGGTGTGGGCCGTGAACCCGCACACCGGAGTGATCGCCGGCGAGCCCGCGTACCCGGGAATCGCCGAGCTGCCCGGGGTGCCGGACCTCGCCGTGCTGGCCGTGCCGCCGGCGGTGGTGCCCGGCACGGCCGAGGAGTGCGGACGGGCCGGCACGAAGGCCCTCGTGGTGTTCACCTCCGGCCTGGACGCGGCGCAGGCACGGCGGCTGGTGCAGAGCTGCCGGCGCCACAGCATGCGCCTGGTCGGGCCCAACAGTCTCGGGGTCGCGCAGACCGACCCGGAGGTCCGGCTGGACGCGGAATTCGGCGGGGCCTTCCCCCTGTCCGGTACCGCCGGCGTCGCCGTGCAGTCCGGGGGCGTGGGCATCGCCCTGCTGGAACGCCTCGCCTGGCTGGGCATCGGCGTCTCCACCTTCGTCTCGCTCGGGGACAAGTACGACGTCAGCGGCAACGACCTGCTGCAGTGGTGGGAGAGCGACGGCCGGACCGACCTGGCCCTGCTGCACCTCGAATCGTTCGGCAGCCCGCGTGCCTTCGCCAGGACCGCACGGCGCGTCACCCGCACCCTGCCGGTGCTCACCGTCGACGCCGGCCGCTCCGACGCCGGCCGGCGCGGCGCCGCCTCGCACACCGCCGCGGCCGCGACGCCGACCGTCACCCGGGAGACGCTCTTCCGCCGGGCGGGGATCACCGCGGCGCACAGCGTCGCCGAACTCGTCGAGGCGGCGGCCCTGCTCCACACCCAGCCGCTGCCCGACGGCCGCGGGCGCGTGGCGGTGGTCTCCAACGCGGGCGGTATCGGCATCCTCGCCGCGGATGCCTGTGCCGAGGCAGGGCTGGAACTGCCCCCGCTGCCCGCGGACACGGTCGCGGAGCTGTACGACCTGCTGCCGGCCGGGGCGGGAACGGCCAACCCGGTCGACACGACCGCGGCCGTCGGCCCGGCCGAGCTCAGGAGCTGCCTCGACGCACTCGCACGGGCCGGCACCGTCGACGCGCTGCTGGTCTGCCTCGTGCCGACCGCGCTCGTCCAGGACGACGCCGACCGGCCGCTCCGCGCGCTGCTGGACGGCCCGGGCCGCAGGCACCTGCCGGTCGCAGCCGTCCTGCTGGACCAGGAGGTGCCCGTCCGGTACCGGACCTGCGCGGACGGCGGCCGGCTGCCCTCCTACACGGACCCGGCCGCCGCCGCCCGTGCCCTCGCCCACGCCCGGGACCGGGCCCGGTGGCTGGCCGAACCGCCGTCGGCCCCGGCCGCGCCTCCGGACGCCGACACCGTCGGCGCCCGCCGACTGGTCGACGCGTTCCTCGCCGCCCACCCCGACGGGGGATGGCTCGCCCCCGGGACCACCGCCGACCTCCTCGACCGCTACCGCCTGCCGCTCACCCCGTCGATCCACGCACGGACCGAGCACGACGCGGTGATCGCCGCGCAGACGCTGCGGGCACTCGGCCACGACGGCCGGGTCGCGGCCAAGGCCTACTGGCCGGGACAGGTGCACAAGAGCGCCGAAGGCGCCGTCCGCCTCGGCCTCGGCAGCGAGACGGAGGTGCGCGCGTGCCACCGGCACTTCCGTGCCCTCTTCGGCGACCGGATGGCCGGCCTGGTGATCCAGCCCATGGCCGCGCCCGGTCTCGAACTGCTGGTCGGCGCGGTGCAGGACGAGGTGTTCGGGCCGCTGGTCCTGCTCGGCCTCGGCGGCACCGCGACCGACGTCCTCGGCGACCGCACCACGCGGCTCGCCCCGCTGACCGAACGCGACCTGGAGACCATGCCCGCAGAACTCAGGGCGGCCCCGCTGATCCTCGGCCGTCCGGGCGCACCGGAGACGGACCTCACCGGCCTCCGCCACGTGCTCGCCGGAGTCTCCGCGATGGTCTGCGACCTGCCCCGGATCGTCGAGGCGGACCTCAACCCGCTGATCGTGAGGCCCGACGGCGTCGTCTGCGTGGACGCCCGCATCCGGGTCGAGCACAGGCCCTCCTACGACCCCTACCTCCGGCGGCTGCGCCGTCCGGCCCTGGCCGGGGAGGCGGGCGGCCCGTGAGGCGGGGCGTGCCGGACGGTACGAGGGCCGGGCGCGCCCGCCCCTGCTCGGCGTCATCACCGTGGACGACCCCTTCCCCGAAAGGACCACACCATGAACAGCACCTGGTGCACCGTCGGCGACGTGATGACCCACGCGGTCGTCGCGGTGGGGCGGGACGCGGACTTCCGGGAGATCGCCGAGACCCTCCAGAAGTGGCAGGTCGGCGCAGTACCGGTGCCGACCGGCGACGGCAGGGTGGTCGGCGTGGTCTCCGAGGCCGATCTGCTGACCGCTCAGGACCGCGAACCCGAGACCTGCACCGGCATGACCGCGGGCGTCATGATGACCGCGCCCGCCGTGACCGTCCACCCGGACGGTCCGATCGCCGAGGCCGGCCGGTCCATGGCACGCATGCACCTCAAGCGCCTGCCCGTCGTCGACGCCGAGGACTGTCTCGTGGGCGTCGTCAGCCGGGGCGACCTGCTCAAGGTCCACCTGCGCGGCGACGAGGAACTCGCCGGCCAGGTCCGCTTCGAACTGGTCGCGGCCCTGCACCCGGCGGACGCCTCCGGGATCGACGTACGGGCCGACGACGGCCGGATCACGCTGTCCGGCACACTCCCCGGCACACTCCCCGGCACGGAGACGGCCGGGCTGCTGGAACACCTGGTCAGAGGAGTGCCGGGCGTGGTCGACGCCGAGGTCCGGCTCGGCGCCCCGGCCTGAGGTCACCGGTGAGCGGGCGGCGGGGTGGACGCCGGTGCTGCCGCCCGTGGCCGACGGCTCCACCGTCACGCGTGCCACCACCGTCACGCGTGCCACCGTCCGGGACGCGGCGGAGTCCCGCGGGCCGAACCCCCGGACCGTCGCCGTCGAGCGCGCGCCGGGTGCCGCGTCGGCCTGCCGGATCCCCGGTCGGCCGACCGGTGCGGCACGGCGGGGGAACGCGCAGAATCGGGAAGAGACGACGCACAGGCACAGGGAGGCCGTCATGGACCCGATCAGGGACGGCGACACCGGACAGCCCGTACGGGTGTTCCTGCTGGACGACCACGAGATCGTGCGGCGGGGCGTGAAGGACCTGCTGGACGCCGAGCCCGACATCGAGGTCGTCGGCGAGGCCGGCACCTGCGCCCAGGCACTGGCAAGGGTGCCGGCCCTCAGGCCCCGGGTGGCCGTGCTCGACGTCCGGCTCCCCGACGGCGACGGGGTCACCGTCTGCCGTGAACTGCGCGACCGGATGCCCGACCTGGCCTGCCTGATGCTGACGTCCTTCGACGACGACGACGCACTGCTGGACGCGATCATGGCCGGGGCGGCCGGATACGTCCTCAAGCAGGTCAAGAGCGCGGACCTGGTCAGCGCCGTCCGTACCGTGGCGGGAGGCGAGTCGATGCTCGACCCGGCCACCACCCGCAAGCTGATGGAGAGCCTGCGCCACCACGACGAGACCGGCACCGCCGCCCTGCTCGACCAGCTGACACCGCGCGAGCGCGAGATCCTCGCCCTGGTGGGCGAGGGCAGGACCAACCGGGAGATCGGCAAGGAGCTCTACCTCGCCGAGAAGACCGTCAAGAACCACGTGTCGCGGCTGCTCGCCAAACTCGGCGTCGAACGACGCCTGCAGGCCGCTGTCCTGGCCGCCCGGATCGACACCGGGCACCGTTCGTCGCACTCCCGCTGAGCCGCCCGGCTCGCCGGATCGGGCCGCTCGGCCCATGTGCTCCCGGCACCGGGGGCGGACCGTGGGAGGTGAGGGCATCCGCCTCCCGCCCCCACCGGCCCAGGAGCCCGCGATGATGCACCGGAACGACTACGGAACGAACGGGCGGGGCATCGCCCCGATGCCCCTCACCACGCTGCCCGCGTCCACGCTGCCCGCGCCCACGCTGCCCGCGCCCACGCTGCCCGCGCCCACGCTGCCCGTTCCCGGGCTGCTCGCCGACGGCGTGGCCCCGCCGCCCCGCCCGTGCCCCCGTCGAACCGTCCGCCCGCACACCGGCGGAGACGCACGCTGCGCCCCGCACCCCCGGGGCCCTGCGCGCCGGGCGCCCTGCGCACGGGGAGATCGACACCGACGAGTACCGAGAGCGCCCGGACGCCGTGGGCACCGCTCACCGGCCGGCCTCCGGCCGGCCCTGACGCCCGGAGGAGCCACCATGTCCGCCGTCACCCTCGACGCCGCCGCGCTGGAGACCCTGGTCGGCGCGGCGGTGGCCGCACCGTCCATCCACAACAGCCAGCCGTGGCACTTCAGGCTCCGCCCCGAAACCTCCACCCTTGAGGTGCTCGCCGTCGGAGAGCGGAAGCTGCCCCGGACCGACCCGCAGGGCCAGGCCATGCACGTCTCGGTCGGAGCCGCCGTCCTCAACCTCCGCGTCGCGGCCCGCCACCTGGGCTGGTCCCCCGAGATCCGGCTGCTGCCCGACCCCGCCGAACCCGACCTGCTGGCAGCCGTCGAACTCGACCGGCCGGCCCTCGTCACCCTCCTCAGCACCGCCGAACTGTACGGAGCGATCTGGCACCGGCACACCATCCGCACGCCGTTCACCGGGCCGCCCGTCCCGGCCGCCGTCCTCGCCGAACTCGTCGCAGTGGCACGGGCGGAGGAGACGGTGCTGGAGATCCCCGGCCCGCAGGAGGTCCGACGGCTCCTCCAGCTGACCGCCGAGGCGGAACGGGCCGACACCGCGGACGCCGGGCGCCGCAGCGAGAGCCGCGCCTGGATCCAGGAACCCGGCGGCCCGCCGCTGGGCATACCGCGCAGCGCCCTCGGACCCCAGGACGCCGCGGGCCGCCTGCCGGTACGGGACTTCTCCGCCGTCGACCCGGCCGACCGCCTGCCGTCCGCCGTCTTCGAAGCACATCCGTGCATCGCCGTCCTGTCCACCCGCCAGGACCGCCCGGTGGACTGGCTGCGCGCCGGCCTGGCCCTTCAGCACGTGCTCCTGGTCGCCACGGTCCACCAGGTCCGTGCGTCGATGCTGCACCAGGCCGTCGAACGGCCCCACGTCCGCCGGGAGGCCCGGGATCCGTCCCACGGGCCCGGCTGCGTGCAGATGATCCTCAGGCTCGGCTACGGTCCCGAGGGGGCACCGACACCCCGGCTCCCCGTCACCGGGAGCATCGACGTCACCGAGGGCATCGACCCGGACGAGTGAACTCAGCCGGCCGGCAGCGGCACCCGCCAGACCAGCTCCGTCCCGCCCCCGGGACGGGTGCGGGCGTCGAACCCGCCGCCCATCGCGGCCGCCCGCTCGGCCAGGTTGGCGAGCCCGCTGCGCCGCCCGTTCTTCGGAAGGCCGACCCCGTTGTCCCCGACCGTGAGCACCAGGTCCGCGCCGGCGGCGAGCGACACCTCCACCGAGGTGGCCCCGGAGTGCCGGGCGGCGTTGGACAGCGCCTCCTGCAGGACGGCCAGGGCCTCCTCCGCCGTTTCGGGCGGGACGGTGACGTCGATCAGTCCGGTCATCCGCAACGCCGGGGTGAAACCGAGGACGACGGCAGCCCGGTCCACAACCTCCACGACACCCGCCCGCAGCCCCCTGCCGGCCGGGCCGGACCGCTTGGCCCGCAGGCCGAAGATCGTCGACCGGATGGTCTTGGCGGTCTCGTCGAGGTCGTCGATGGCCCGCAGCACACGCTCCGAGGCCTCCGGGTGCTCGATGAACCGTGTGGCGCCCTGCAAGGTCATTCCGGTCGCGAAGAGCCGCTGGACGGCCAGGTCGTGCAGGTCCCGGGCGATCCGGTCGCGCTCCCTGAGCAGGGCGACCTGCTCGGAGTCGCGGCGCCGGTCGGCGAGTTCCATCGCCACCGCCGCCTGCGCGGCGAAGCCCTTCAGCGGAGCCGACTCGTCGGCGTCGAAGAGCGGCGCGCCCTCGGCCCGCGCCAGCATGAGCACGCCGCGCACGCCGCCCTCGGCGGTGCCGATCGGCACGGCGAGGGCGGGCCCCAGCCCCTCCCAGCGCGGCGGTCCGGCAGTGATCCGCGGGTCCTTGCGGACGTCCGGGCTGACCACGAGATCGGCCGACCGCATGGCGCTGCCCATGAAGGAGCCTTCGACCGGCAGCACCAGGCCCTGGTGGTCGGAACCGCGCAGGCCGACCGCCATCCGGACTTCGAGCTCGCCCGTGCCCGGGAGGCAGAGGGCCACCACCGCGAGGTCCGCGCCGGCGATCTCGGACGCCCGGGTGACGAGCAGGTCGAGCACCGTCTGCTCCCGGTCGCCGGAGAGCAGGCTGCTGGTGACCTCGGCTCCGGCGGTCAGCCAGCGTTCCCGCAGCCGGGCCTGTGTGTAGAGGCGGGCGTTGTCGATCGTCACACCCGCGGCCACGGCCAGCGTGGCGAGGACCGCCTCGTCCTCGGCGTCGAACACCCCGCTGCCGCGCTTCTCCGTCAGGTAGAGGTTGCCGAAGACCTTGTCCCGCACACGGATCGGCACCCCCAGGAAGCCGTGCATCGGGGGGTGGCCGGCCGGAAAGCCGACCGACGACGGATGGTCCGCGATCTCGTCCAGCCGCAGCGGCACCGGGTTGCGGATCAGCTCACCCAGCAGGCCGCGCCCGGACGGCAGCGGGCCGATCCGCTCCCGCTGCTCGTCGCTCACCCCCACCGGAATGAACTGGGACAGGGTGTCGTCCTCGCCGATCACCCCCAGGGCGCCGTACTCGGCGTCGACCAGCGTCACCGCTGCCTCGACGATGTGTCTCAGGGCCTGGGTGAGTTCCAGGTCCCGTCCGACGTCGAGCACCGCCTCCAGCAGGCTGTGCACCCGGTCGCGGGCGTTCCGGGCGGCGTCCAGCCGGGTCTGGAGCGCGTCCAGCAGATCGTCCAGGCGGAGTTGCGGCAGGGGGGAAGTGCCGTCCGCGGGGGAGCTTCCCACGTCGTCCTCCCTCCTGGGCAGGTGGCTGCTTCCAGCGTATGAGGCGCTGCCTGTGCCCGCCCCGGCAGTGGGGCCGCCCGGCCCGCCCCGCGGGCCGTCCGGCCCATGGTGCCGTGATCGTGCCGGTACGACGCTGAAAGGGAACCCGGTCGCGTGCGACAGCCGCCGGGACGTCCGGGGGAGGGACCGGACACGAAGGCTCCGACGTGTCACGGACCGGGCCGCCGCCGGTGGGGCGGGATCCCCGACCCGGCCGTCGCCGATGCGGACCTGCGGGCCGGGAACGTCACCGTCACCACCGGTCCGGTCCCGACGAAATGCAGGACGGCCACGACGTCTTCGCCGCCCCTGCCCGCACTGGGGCGCTCGAAGCCGCCTCTTCCGCACCCGAGGACCGAGGACCGAGGACCATGAACACGAACAGCACGGCGCCGCTCGGGGTGTCCGCCGCCACGGCGGAGGACGTCACCCGACGGGTCGTCACACGGTGCCGCCAGCTCGGCCTCACCCAGGACGAGGCGGCCGCCCGGGCCGGCATGTCGCCCCGCTACCTCGGCTGCCTCCTGGACTTCGGGCCGGACTTCGACCCGGGGGCGACGTTCCGCCTGGCACGTGTCCTCGGTCTCGGGCACGGGGACCTCGTCGAAGGACGCCCGGACAGGCCTCCCGGCATCCCGCAGGCAGCCCTCCGCCCCCGTCTGCTCAGGCTCACCGAGGAGGAGTGCTGGGAGCGGCTGGGCACCCACGGCGTCGGCCGGATCGCCTTCCCCGGCGACCGTCACCCGATCGTCCTGCCGGTCAACTACACCGTGGACGGCTGCACGGTCGCCTACCGCACGGCCGACTTCGGCGTCGCGGCCACCGTGGCCGGTTCCGGTGTCGGCTTCGAGGTGGACCGGGTGGACGACGCCGGCAGCTCCGGCTGGAGCGTCCTGATCGGCGGAAGTGCGGACCGCGTCGGAGACCCCGCCGATCGGGACCGGCTCGACCGCCTCGCCGTCACCGAACCCTGGGCCGGCGGGGCGCGGCACCTCTGGATCCGCATCGTTCCGGAGACCGTGACCGGCCGCGTCATCCGGCCGGCAACCGGTGGAACGGGCGACCGGGCCGGGGAAGGAGATCCGCCGTGAGGCACCGGCAGGCGGCCGGTCCGGGGTCCGTTCCGCCGGTCGGCGACCGTGCCGTCCGACCGGCGGCGTCGGCCCGGCGGTCAGGACCGAACGGCCCTGCACCGGCCGGGAGCGGTCGACGGACCGTGGCAGCGCAACCCGACCAGGGAGGAGCAGGGACCATGCAGCACCGGAACGTTCACGACGTCATGACCCAGGAGGTGGTGACTGCGAGGCCGGACACGCCGTTCAAGGAGGTCGTGGCCTTGTTCCACCGCAACGACATCACGGCCGTCCCGGTCGTCGACGACCAGGACCGGCCGATCGGCATGGTCTCCGAGGCGGACCTCATCCGCAAGGAGGCGGTGCTGCCCGACCCGGAGGGCCGGACGCCGGGGCGCCGGCTGCCCCCGGCCGACCGCGCCCGCGCCGAGGCGGAGACGGCCGGAGGACTGATGACCAGGCCGGCGATCGCCGCCCGGCCCGGCTGGTCGGTGCCCGAAGCCGCCCGGCAGATGGACAGGCACAAGGTGAAGCGCCTCCCCGTGGTGGACGAGGCGGGCCGGCTCGTCGGCATCGTCAGCCGCCGTGACCTGCTGCAGGTCTTCCTGCGGAACGACGCCGCGATCCGCGAGGAGATCGCGCACGACGTCTTCGGTCAGATCCTCTGGACCTCTCCGGAGGACGTCCGGGTGACCGTGCACGACGGTGTCGTCACCGTCACCGGCCGACTCCAGCGCCGCAGCCTGATCCCGATCGCCGAGCAACTGTGCCGGGCCGTCGACGGAGTTGTGGCGGTCCACCAGGCACTCGACTGGGCCGAGGACGACACCGAGGTCGACCTCGAACACCCGCGCGCCTACCAGAACGGCAGCTGACCCGGCGCACCTCCGTACCGGTGCCGGGCAATTCGCCGACGGAGGTGCCCGGCGCGTCCGGTCACCTCCTCGCGGCCGGGCCCCGGTCGCGCCCTGAGCCCCGGTCGTGCCCTGAACACCGTCACGCACCGTCCGCCCGTCCGCCCGTTCTCCCGTTCCCTGATCGCCCGGGCGGACGGGTGGACGGGTGGACGGGCACCGGGCGGCCCACCGCCGCGGCGGAGTCAGGTGCGGAGGGCGGCCAGGGTCGTGTCCAGGTCGGTGACGGTTGGCCGGGGGCGGTTGTGGGGGAGCCTGCCGAGCAGGTTGCCCATGGCGCAGGTGTCGGTGACGGCGGAGAGGACGAGCCCGGCGCCGACCACGGCCGAGAACCAGCGGGCGCCGGGCAGGACGAGGTCGGCCAGGACGCCGGCGACGACGAGGCTTCCGGCGGCGAGGCGCACCTGCCTGTCCGGCGCCCACACGGCACGCGCACCCGGAAGTCTGCGGAGCGGGTGGCCGCCGTCTGCCCAGGCCGAGGTCCCGCCGGTCAGTGCGAGGGCGGTGATCCCGGCGGCGGCCAGCTGGTCGCAGGCGGTCCGGGAGCGGTTCCCGGACGCGCACACGACGGCGATCCCGCTCTTCCCGGCCACGGCACGCAGGGTGGGCAGGGCTTCGCCGAGGCGGTCGAGCGGAACGTTGTGGGCGCCGGGGATGTGGCCCGCGGCGTACTCGCCGGGGGAGCGGACGTCGACGACGGTGAGTTCCGCGAGGCGGGGGTGCAGCTGGTCGACGGTCAGGGGCATGGTCATGGTGCGGGGGAGTCCTTCCGGGACGACGGGGTGGGCCACCCGGCCGGGATGCCGGGGGAGCGTGCGGTCGGTCAGCGCAGGGCGTCGACGAGCATGAGGGCCGCGGCGGCCAGCAGCGCGACGGCGAAGGCCGTCTGCAGCGTGCCGCCGCCGAACCGGTCGGCCAGACGCCTGCCGTCCCAGGCGCCGAGCACGGCGGTCGCGGTGAACGGTGCGACGACCGTCCAGTCGAGGCTTCCGGTCGTCCCGAGACGTGGGACGAGTGCGGCCAGGGAGTTCGCGGAGATGACCAGCAGGCTGGTTCCGACGGCCTCGGCCATGGTGAACGCGAGGACGGACACCAGCGCGGGGACGGCCAGGAAGCCGCCGCCCACACCGAGCAGGCCGGTGACCGCGCCCAGTCCGGCGCCCGCGGTCGTCGACCGGACGGCCGTCGGCCGCGCCCGGCCGCGCCGTGCAGTGGTGGACGGTGCGGGCCTTCGGCCGGCGACCAGCATGCGCCAGGCGGCCAGGGCCGCGAGCAGGGCGAATCCGACGGTGAGCAGGACGGCGGGCAGCCGGGCGGACAGTGCACCGGCTGCGGCGGCGACCGGGAGGCCGGCTGCGGCGAACAACAGACCGGTGCGCCAGCGGACGCGGCCGGCCCTGGCGTGCGCGAGCAGGCCGGTCACCGAGGTGACGGCGATGATCAACAGGCTGGCGGTGCCGGCACGAGCCGGGGTGAAGCCGAGCAGGTAGATCAGGACGGGGACGGCGAGCACGCTGCCCCCGCCGCCCAGACCGCCGAGCGCGAGGCCGACGACGGCACCGGCGACCAGGGCGAGGACGAGCGCGGTCATGCGACCTGCCCGTGCAGGCCGTCCACCGTGGCGACGGGGAGCCCGGCCCGGGGCGTGAGTGCCCGCTGCGGTGCGCGCGGCTGGTGGGACAGGACCATGGCTGGCCTCCGGGGATGTGCTGCAGGACGAGTGGGCCGCGCCGCGGCGCTCGGACGCCGGGAAGGCTCCGGCCAGGCGGGAGAGGGGGGCGGGGCCGAGTGACGACTGCGGCCCGTGTGCGCCGCCCCTTGCTTCCGATAATACCCATGGGGGTATTGTGAAGAGCAAGAGATACCCCCACCCGTATTTTTGGGGCCGCCGGGAATGGCACAGGCCGCCGGACCCGGGTGCCGATCACCTCGGAATCAGGAGAGATCCACGTGTTCTTCGCCCAGTACTACCTGGACTGCCTCTCCCAGGCGTCCTACCTGATCGCCGACGAGACCACCGGCCGCGCCGTCGTCGTGGACCCGCGCCGGGACGTCGACGAGTACGTCGCGGACGCCGAGGCGCACGGCTTCACGGTCGAGGCCGTCATCAACACCCACTTCCACGCCGACTTCCTCGCAGGACACCTGGAGCTGGCCGACCGCACCGGGGCGTGGATCGGCTACGGGCGCCGCGCCGAGACCGAGTACCCGATCCGCGGACTCGCCGACGGCGAGCGGATCGGCCTCGGCGACGTCACCCTGCAGGTCATGGAGACCCCCGGGCACACCCCCGAGTCCATCAGCCTGCTGCTCTTCGAACACTCCGGGGACGCCGTCCCGTACGGCGTGCTCACGGGCGACGCGCTGTTCATCGGCGACGTCGGCCGCCCCGACCTGCTGGCCTCCGCCGGCACGAGCGCCGACGAGCTCGGCCGGATGCTCCACGACAGCGTCCAGCGCAAGCTGATGGCCCTGCCCGACGAGGTCCGGGTCTTCCCCGCCCACGGCGCCGGCTCCTCCTGCGGCAAGAACCTGTCCACCGAGCGACAGTCCACCATCGGGGCCCAGCGCGCCACCAACTACGCCTGCGCCCCGATGAGCGAGGAACGGTTCGTCGCCATCGTCACCGCGGGCCAGGCCGCGACGCCCGGCTACTTCGGCCACGACGCCGCGCTCAACCGCCAGGACCGTCCCCTGTTCGACACCGCACAGGCCCGCCGGCCCCTCACCGCCGACGAGTTCCGCAGCCGCCGCGCGGCCGGCGCGGTCGTCCTCGACGCCCGCAGCCCGCAGGAGTTCGCAGCCGGCCACCTGCGCGGCGCGATCAACGTCCCCGTCGACGGCCGCTTCGCCGAACAGGCCGGCGCCGTCCTGTCACCGGACGCGGAGATCCTCGTCGTCGCCCCCGAAGGCAGCGAGGACGAGGTCGTCACCCGCCTCGCCCGCATCGGCTTCGACCGCACCGCCGGCCACCTGCACGAGCCGGAGACCGCCCTCGTCGACCTCGCCGAGGACCTCGCCCCCGCCGGCCGCCTCACCGTCGACCAGCTGCGCACCGCCCTCGGCACCGGGCAGCCGCCGCTCGTCATCGACGTCCGCAGCTGCGACGAGCGCGCCCGGGGAGCCGTGGACGGCTCCCTGCACATCGCCCTGAACGAACTGCCCCGCCGCCTGGCGGACATCCCGGCCGACCGTCCCCTCGTCCTCCACTGCGCCGGAGGGCACCGCTCCTCCGTGGCGGCCAGCCTGCTGCGCCACCACGGTTTCGCCGACGTGTCCGACCTGCTCGGCGGCTACGGCGCCTGGCAGGCCGCCACCTGAGCCGACCCGCGGAAAGGCGGCTCGTCCGTCCGGACCCGCCGCGAACGCGGCGGACGATCCCCGGACGGATACCCCGCGGGGTACACTGGATCATCCCCCGACACCGTGGAGGTGCAGCAGTGCAGGTCGACGACGACTCGGTCGGCGCGGTCCTCAACCGCCTTCGCCGTGCCCAGGGTCAGCTCGCGGGAGTCATCGCCATGATCGAGGCCGGACGCGACTGCAAGGACGTCGTGACCCAGCTCGCCGCGGTCTCCCGCGCCCTCGACCGGGCCGGATTCAAGATCGTGGCCAGCGGCATGCGCCAGTGCATGGCCGCCGCCGACGGCGAAACCCCGCCGATGAGCGAGGCCGAACTCGAGAAGCTCTTCCTCGCCCTCGCCTGACCTGTCCCGCTGCCGCGGAGCCCCTGACAGGGCCGTTCGGTCCTTCAGCGGTCCCTCCGGTGTTGCGCCAGCTCCTCCACGATGTGCCCGACGAGGCTCTCCACGGCCGCCTGGACCGGTGCCGACAGGCCCGTCCCCGGGGCGCGGTCGGCCCCCTCCACCGCGTAGACGACCAGCACGCGCGGCAGACGTCCCAGCTCACGGGCCAGCGAGACGGCGGCGCCGAGGCCGAGGCGCCCGACCTCACCTCCCGGATCTGCGGGATCTGCCCGATCGCCTACCAGCTGAGCGCCTGCCGCGCGATCGAGGACGCCTGCGGCGCCACCGTCGACGGACAACTGGCCGCGCTGCGCCGTCTGATCTACTGCGGCGAGTGGATCGAGAGCCACACCCTGCACGTCCACCTGCTCCATGCGCCCGACTTCCACGGCTGCGACGACTTCGCCGAACTCGCCCGCACCCGGCGTGCCGACGTCGAACGCGGACTGCGGCTCAAGCAGGCCGGCAACGCGATCGTCGAGCTGCTCGGCGGCCGGGCGATCCACCCCGTCAACATCCGCCTCGGCGGCTTCCACCGGGTGCCGGACAAGGCCGAACTACGCCCGCTGGCGGAACAGTTGCGCAGGGCTCGCGACGACGCGGCCCTGACCGTCCGCTGGGTGGCCGGATTCGACTTCCCCGACGCCGGCTGCGACCACGACCTGCTCGCCCTGGCCGAACCCGGCACCTACGCCATCGAGTCGGGCACCCCGACCGTCATGCCCGCTCCGCACACTGCCGGACTGCCCGCCACGAGCAGCCGCGCCCTGCCCACCCGCACCTTCGGCGTCCGCGAGTTCGGCGACCACGTGGCCGAGAGGCAGGTGCCGCACTCCACCGCCCTCCACGCCCGCCTCGACGGCCGCCGCCACCTGACCGGCCCCCTCGCCCGCTACGCCATCAGCGGCCGCATGCTCTCGCCGATCGCCCTCCAGGCCGCCCGGGACGCCGGGCTCGGCGACCCCAGGCAGGGCACCGTCTGCCGCAACCCCTACCGCAGCATCGTCGTCCGGGCCGTCGAGGTGCTCCACGCCGTCGACGAGGCCCTGCGTCTCATCGACGCCTACGAGCCCCCGCCGCACCCCCACGTCGAGGTACGCCCACGGGCCGGCACGGGCCACCGGGCGACCGAGGCGCCGCGCGGGCTGCTCCACCACCGCTACACCCTCGACGCCGAGGGAACCGTCACCCGGGCCGTCCTCGTGCCGCCGACCGCCCAGAACCAGGACGCGATCGAGGAGGACCTCCGCCGCGCCGTGCAGGACCACCTGCGGGCAGGGGAGCCCACCGACGGAGAGCTGAGAACCCTGTGCGAACGAACCGTTCGCAACCACGACCCGTGCATCTCCTGCTCCACGCACTTCCTCGACCTCACGATCGACCGGACCGGACGCTGCGCCTGACCGCGCGCCCGCGGCCTGCCGCGTCGGGAGAGGATCAACCCTGAAGCGCCGTCAACTTCCTCACCACAACGTCGACGGCCCTTGCATACCGCTCCGGCTCACCGGACCGGATCTGCCCCGACAGCCCCGCGCCCTCGCTGTGCGCGACGAGCCTGAAGATCAGTGCGCGAACCAGCATCTGCTGCCAGTCAGGATGGTCGCCGCCACCGGTCAGCAGGCTGGACGGAAGATCGAACCACAGCAGACCATCCGCCACCACGATGGCCTCCGCGAACACCGGAGGCCGCCAGTACGGCGAAAAGTCGATCACAGCAGGCGCTTCGTCCCCGGCGAAGAGCACATTGCCGGTGAGATCGCCGTGAATGAGCTGAGCGGCCTCCTGCTCCACCGGTCGCCTCAGCTCCAGCAGAGCCGAGAACGGCGCGGAGAGGTCGTCGACGACGTCGACGTCCTGCTCGCCCCACGCGACCCGATCGCCCACAGCCCACGGATGGGTGTGCCGGTCAAGGAAGTCCGGCCGGGGCACCTGTCGCAAGGCGGCGTGGAAGGCACGACCGGCACTGAGCACACCGGCCCAATGCTTCCGAGGGCCGGGCTCACCGGTCAGGAACTCACCGGCCGTCCAACCGTCCACGACGCTCCGACCATCAGCCGCCCGGAGCGGCAACGGGACCCGGAAGCCACTGCCCGGCGCCAGGCTCTCGAACAAGGAGGAAGCCCACTCGACCTCGTCGTCGGGCCCCTCGGCGGGCTTGAAAACGAACCCACCGACGAGAACGCTCCGCCCCTGCCCACCGACCAGCGGGACAGGAGGGCCCTTCACCCCGAAGGCGTCAAGGACGGCGCTGGGCGGGACAGCATTGCTCGGCAACTCGGTCACGCCGGGCATCCTGCCGACACCACCCTGCCCGGCGCACCTGCTTTTCGCCCGGCCCGAGCAGGAGCCTTCCGGCCCGTCCGGAGAATTCGCCGACGCCCGTAGGCCCGTTCGCTCCAACTGTTCCACACGTGCAGCCCGGTACGTCCAGGGCGAGGGTGCCGACGAAGGCGATCGCGCCCGCGGCGGCGGCGTACGGACCGTAGTCCCGGTCGTTCCTCACGGCGCACTCCGGGGCCGGGATTCTTCGCACCGCTGCCGGTGCGACGGCTCATGGACGGGCGGTGTCGCGCAGGGCGGCGAGCCGCTTGCGGTACTCCTCGTCGTCGATCTCACCGCGGGCGAACCGGTCGGCCAGCACCTGCTCGGCCGACGGTCGGCCGACGCCGGTCGGCGGGGCCGGTGGGGCGGGCGGGGCGGGCGGGGCGGGACGGCTGCTGGAACGGTCCAAGGCCCTGACGAGCAGGACGCCACCGAAGACGAGCAGCGCGGTGAACAGCAGCATGCCGATGCTCATCCCGAACCAGCCCCAGCCACTCATGCCACCGTTGTGCCAGTACATCATCGAGATCGCCTCCCAGCCCTCCCTCTCACCTCCATGCTGCTGCGCCCCACCCGGATGGGTATGGGCCTGTCGGTCCCCGTACGCCGTCCACCGGGCCCCTGCTGGTGGTTCTCCGCGCGCCTGGATCGAAACAACCCGGACATCAGGACTCCGTGGGAGCCGGGACAGCTCAGATGCCGGCCAGGCTGCGGAAGCGGCTGGCGTGGAAGACGAGCGGGGAGGTGTCCGGGGCCGCACTGAGGCCGTGGATGCGCAGCAGCACGATGTCGTGGTCGCCGAAGGGGACTTCCTCGT
>NZ_BPRL01000081.1:0-44848 GCF_045862635.1 Kitasatospora sp. NE20-6 | reverse complement strand
TCTGCTGCTGGAACGACTACTTCGGGCCGCAGATCTACGCCAGCGAGAACCCGGGCGCCTGGACCCTGAGCTACGGCCTGGAATCCTTCAAGGGTGCCCACCACACCAACTGGAACCTCACCATGGCGGCGACCCTGCTGGTGCTGGCGCCGGTGATCGTTCTCTTCTTCTTCGCACAGAAGGCCTTCATCGAAGGCGTGACACTGACAGGGGTCAAGGGCTGATGTCCGCACTGAAGTTGGCAATCGTCGGCGGCGGTTCCACCTACACACCCGAGCTGATCGACGGCTTCGCCCGCCTGCGGGACACCCTGCCGGTCGGCGAGCTCGTCCTGATCGACCCGGCCGCCGACCGGCTGGAGCTGATCGCCGGCCTCGCCCGGCGGATCTTCGCCCGGCAGGGCCACGGCGCGGTCGTCACGACGACGACCGACGTCGCCGCGGGCGTCGACGGCGCCGACGCCGTGCTGCTGCAACTGCGCGTCGGCGGCCAGGCCGCCCGCAACGAGGACGAGACCTGGCCGCTGGAGTGCGGCTGCGTCGGCCAGGAGACCACCGGCGCCGGCGGCCTCGCCAAGGCCCTGCGCACCGTGCCGGTCGTCCTCGACATCGCCGAACAGGTCCGCCGGGCCAACCCGGCCGCCTGGATCGTCGACTTCACCAACCCGGTCGGCATCGTCACCCGCGCCCTGCAGACCGCCGGGCACCGCGCGGTCGGCCTGTGCAACGTCGCGATCGGCTTCCAGCGGAAGTTCGCCGCCCACCTCGGCGTCGCCCCCGAACTCGTACGCCTCGACCACGTCGGCCTCAACCACCTCACCTGGGAGCGCGGCGTCACCCTGCTCGACTCCCCCGGCGCCGCCACCGGCCGCGAGGTGCTGCCCGAACTCCTCGCCGGCCACGGCGAGGAGATCGCCGCCGACCTCCACCTGCCGGTCGGCGTCGTGCGCCGGCTCGGCGTCGTGCCCTCCTACTACCTCCGCTACTTCTACCAGCACGACGCGGTCGTACAGGAGTTGAAGGAGAAGGGCTCGCGCGCCGCCGAGGTCGCCGCGATCGAACGGCAGCTGCTGGAGATGTACGCCGACCCGGCACTCGACACCAAGCCCGAACTGCTCGGCAAGCGCGGCGGCGCCTTCTACTCCGAGGCCGCCGTGCAGCTCATCGCCGCCCTGCTGGGCACCGACGGCAGCACCGGCGTGCAGGTCGTCAACACCCGCAACGACGGCATCCTGCCCTTCCTCCCCGACGACGCCGTGATCGAGGTGCCCGCCGAGGTGGACGCCGCCGGGGTTCGCCCGCTGCCCCAGCGGCCCCTCGAACCGCTCTACGCCGGCCTCGTCGCCAACATCACCGCGTACGAGCACCTCGCCCTCGACGCCGCTCTCAGGGGCGGCCGCGACCGGGTCTTCGACGCCCTCCTCGCCCACCCGCTGATCGGCCAGCTCGACCGCGCCGAACAGCTCACCGACCGGCTGATCGCCCACAACCGCGCCCACCTCGGCTGGGCGTGACACCGCACATGACCACCTCGCGCCACCCCTGGGGAATCCGATGAACCGTCACTCCGACGGGCAGATCCCCGGCGTCCTCGCCATCGACGCCGGAAACAGCAAGACCGACGTCGCCCTCGTCGCCGCCGACGGCACCGTGCTCGGCACCGCCCGCGGCGGCGGCTTCCAGCCCCAGCCCGACGGCGCGGACCGGGCGATCGCCGGACTCGCCCCGCTCGTCGAGGCCGTGGCCGCCCAGGCCGGGCTGCGGCCCGGCACCCCGCTCACCAGCCACGTGAGCGCCTGCCTCGCCAACGCCGACCTGCCCGTGGAGGAGCAGCGGCTGCTCGCCGCGATCGAGGCCCGGCCGTGGGGTGTCACCGGCGCCGTCGCCAACGACACCTTCGGCCTGCTGCGGGCCGGCACCGACGGGCCGCGCGGTGTCGCCGTGGTCTGCGGCGCCGGCATCAACTGCGCCGGCCTCCTGCCGGACGGCCGCACCGCGCGCTTCCCCGCCCTCGGCATGCTCACCGGCGACTGGGGCGGCGGCGGCGGGCTCGCCGCCGAGGCCATGTGGCACGCCACCCGGGCCGAGGACGGCCGCGGCGGCGCCACCGCCCTCGCACCCGCGATCGGCGCGCACTTCGGCCTGCCCGGGGCGACCGCCGTCGCCGAGGCCGTGCACCTGGGCGACCTCCCCCGGGAGCGGCTGCACGAGATCGTCCCGGTGCTGTTCGCGGCCGCCGAGGACGGCGACCCGACCGCCCGCGCCCTGATCGACCGCCAGGCCGACGAGATCGTCCGCCTCGCGGTGGTCGCGCTCACCCGCCTGGAACTGCTCGGCGAGCCCGTGCCGGTCGTCCTGGGCGGCGGCGTGCTGGCGGCCCGCCATCCGCTGCTCCTCGACAACGTGACGGCGCGTCTGGCCGCCGCGGCCCCGCTCGCCGAGCCGCGGGTGGTCGTCGCACCGCCGGTGCTCGGCGCGGCCCTGCTCGGCCTCGACCGGCTCGACGCGGGCCCGCAGGCGCAGCAGCGGCTGCGCGCGGCGTACACCGCCCGGCGGTCGGCCGCGGCCTGACGGACCCCGCCGCCGCGGCCGGCCGGGTCCGCACACCCGGGCCGGCCGCGGCGGCGGCCCCCTCCTGCCCCCGCGGCCGGTCGGCCGTCGTGCTCGAACGGTGAACACCGGGTCACGAATCGGGCCGGGCAGGATCGCACGTTTGATCGGACGGCCCGATGGCCGCTACGCTCCCGGCTTCGCAGACGGGCCCGGACCTCGGACCCGCTGACCGTCCCCAGGGGGAGCACGCCCGATGGCGATCCGTAAGTCCACCATGCAGGAGCAGGTCGCCGCGGCGATCGCCGCGATCGAGCCGAACGACCGGCCCGTCGTCACCTTCCACACCGTCACCGGCCCCAGCCCGTGGCTGATGAGCCAGCTCGGCGTGATCGGCCAGCTCTTCGTCAAGTACTACTTCGTCACGCTGACCGAGCGCGTCGTCGTCGTGCACCGCGCCGCCCGCATGAGCAACCGCCCGCAGGAGCTCGTGCACGTCGTGCCGCTGGAGCAGGCCCGCGCGCTGGTCACCGAGGTCAAGCGGGCCACCCTGTGGAGCTCGATGCGCTTCCACTTCCCCGGGGAGGAGAAGCCGACCCGCCTCAACGTGGCCCGCTACTGGCGCACCGAGCTCGACCAGTTCGTGCCCGCGCTGACCGGCGTGCAGATCAACGCCTGAGCAGCGGGACGGACAGCACGGAGGCCGGGACCGCGACGGTCCCGGCCTCCGTGCCTCCCGCGGGCCGGCACCGGCCGTCAGAGCCGGTCGTCGGCCCAGGCCGCCAGGATCTTCGCGCAGCCGTCCACCGACTCGCGCCAGGTGCGGGCCGCGCCGTCGCCCGCCTCGTCGCTGACGTGCTTCACCAGGCGCACCGGCACCCCCGCGCCCCGGGCGACGGTGACGAGCGCGTAGCCCTCCATGTCGACGAGGTCGGCCTCGCGGGCCAGCCGGTCGCGGGCCTCCGGGTCGGAGACGAACAGGTCACCGGTGGCCAGCGTGAGGCCGTCGCCGTCGGCCAGGGTGATCGCCTCGCCGTAGCTGCGGCCGGTGAGTTCGCGCAGCACCGGGGTGTCGATGTCGTGCTGCAGCACCCGGGCGATCTCGTGGGTGCCGCCGGCCAGGCCGGGCCGCAGCGCGCCGGCCGTGCCGAGGTTGACGACCTCCGACGGGTGCGGGCCCCGGGCGAGGACGGTCGCCAGCGAGGCCGCGGCGTTGATCTTGCCCATGCCGGTCAGCAGCACGGGGAGGCGCTCGCCGAGATGTGCGGCCTCCTCGCGGACGGCGACGACGAGGAGCGGACGGTCCGGGGTGATGGTGCCGAGCAGACGCATGCGCCCATGCTACGGGCCGCCGCCGCGGCCCCGGCGGGCCGTCCCGGCCACCGGCGCCCCCGCACCGCCGTACCGGCAGGCCGCCGAATGTTCACCGGTGGCGCACGAAAAGTACGGATAGGTGTCGGATCGGGTCTTTGGTGCGACCTCAAGATCAGCACAACTCGCGTGTGGCCGTCACACGGGACGGCCATACTGCTGGCGTCGGGGATGCCCCGGCACCGGGGTGGGGCAAGGGGGAGGTGGGCCGGGTGACGAGACCGGCGGTCATCGGGGCGACGGCACCACTGCCGTCGCCGGGCGGACGCGGCGGCACGTCGCGGCTGCCCGGGCTGCAGGACGGCCGGGAACGGCTGGCCGAACTCCGGCTCGCGTCCCGCACACCGCCCGGCCGACTGCGGCTGGCGGGCGCGGTGCTGGTCGCCGTGGTGCTGCTCTTCGGCGCGGTGGCGGCCTGGCAGGCCTCCGCCCGGGCCGGCGCCGCCGACCGGCTGGTGGCGCACAGCCAGCCGCTCAGCCAGGACGCGGCGGACATCTACCGCTCCCTCGCCGACGCCGACACCAGCGCCGCCACCGGCTTCCTCCTCGCCGGCGAAGAACCCCCCGAGGTCCGCAAGCGCTACGAGGACGACCTCGCCACGGCGGCCCGGCTCCTCACCCGCGCCGCGGCCCGCAGCACCGCGGACTCCCCCGCCCAGCGCTGGATATCCGAGCTGAACCAGCAGCTGCCGCAGTACGCCGGCCTGGTGGAGGCCGCCCGGGCCAACGACCGGCAGGGCCTGCCGCTCGGCGGCGCCTACCTCCGGTACGCCTCCGGGGTCATGCAGAACACCATCCTCCCCGCCGCCGAACAGCTCGTCACCGCCGAGTCGCAGCGCCGCGACGACGACTCCGACCGGGCCGAGTCCCTGCCGTGGGGCGCGGTGCTGGCCGGCCTCGCCGTGCTGGGCGCCCTCGGCGCGTACCAGCTGCACCTGTTCCGCCGCACCAACCGGGTGTTCAACCCCGGCCTGGTCGCGGCCTCGCTGGCGGTGCTGCTCGCCACCGGCTGGCTCGCCGTCGGCGGCCTGGCCGCGTCGGCCTCGCTCGCCGCGGGCCGCACCGAGGGCGCCGAACCGCTGCAGGCGCTCGGCCGCGCCCGCACCGAGGTGCTGCAGGCCCGCGCCGCCGAGAACCTCCACTACATCTCCCGTGGTGCCAGCGAGAGTTACGCCAAACGCTGGCAGGCCGTCACCGAAGCACTCGGTGGCGCGCCCACCGCCGACGGCAAGGGCCGTACCGGCACCGGCTCGCTGCACGCCGCCGAGAACGAGGCGCCCGCCGGCGAGGCCCGGGCCCACCTCTCGGCAGCCGGGAAGCAGTTCGCCGAATGGGACGCCCGGCACACCAGGGCCGCCGCGAGCGACCGCGCAGGTGACTACGACACCGCGCTGCGCACCACCGTCGCGGTGGGCGCGGACACCACGGCCGACGCCGCGTTCACCGCGACGGACCGCGAACTCGCCGCGGCCGGCGCGGCCGAGCAGGCCCGCTTCACCGCCGAGACCTCCGGGGTCGCCGGCGGGTACGACGCGCTCGCGGTCGGCGCGGCGGTCCTCGCCGTGGCCGCCGCGGCCGCCACGGTCCGCGGCATCGGCCGCCGACTGGCCGAGTACCGGTAGAGGGGGGACGGGCATGACGGCGATCCGTACGACAGGCACCCGGGCGGCGGCGGGCGCGGCCGTGACCGCCCTCGCGGTCACCGCGGCGGTGCTCGGCACCGGCGGCGACGCCCGCACCGCGCCCGACCGGCCCGTGCCGGCCGCGGCCGCGGCCGCGGCGGCCGCACCGGAGCTGGCCCCCGCCGCGGGCTGCGACCTGACGAAGAGCGCACCCCCGGCGAAGGACCCGTCCGGGGCGAGGATCCGGCAGATCCGGCAGCGCGGCACGCTGATCGTCGGTGTCGACCAGAACAGCTTCAACTGGGGTTTCCGCAACCCGCAGAACGGCCGCATCGAGGGCTTCGACATCGACCTCGCGCGGGCCGTCGCGGCGTCGGTCCTGGGCGACCCGGAGAAGGTCACCCTGAAGACCGTGCCGACCGCCCGCCGGATCGACGCGATCAAGAACAACGAGGTCGACATCATCGCCCGCACCATGAGCATCACGTGCGACCGGCTGAAGGAGGTGTCGTTCTCCGTGCCGTACTTCCGCTCCGGGCAGCAGGCGGTGGTGCCCCGCTCGTCGAAGGCGAAGACCGTCGCGGAGGCCTTCCGCGGCAAGCGCGCCTGCACCCCCGCCAGTTCCTCCTCCGACGTCGAGCTGAAGCGCGACCCGCGCGGCACCTCCGAGATCAAGGTGGTGGAGAACCAGCTCGACTGCCTCGTCCTCATGCAGCTCGGCCTGGTCGACGTCACGCTCACCGACACCACGCTGGCCGCCGCCCAGGCCGCCCAGGACCCGACCGTCCGGGTGCTCCCGGAGACGATCCTGCCCGGCTACACCGGTGTCGCCGTCAACAAGTCCGCACCCGACCTGGTCGCCTGGGTCAACCAGGCGCTGGCCGACTACCGGGCGGGCGGCGGGTGGCAGCGCAGCTACGACCGCTGGCTGGCACCCAGCATGGGTGCCTCCTCCGCGCAGTACCTGCCGTAGTCTCGTCACCCCGTCGTCCCGTCACCCGTCGTCCCGTCACCCGTCGTCCCGTCACCCGGGGCCCCGTCGTACGGGGCCGCCGTCACCGCACCGCCGGACGGTGGCGGAGCCCCCGGGAACGGACGACCGCACCGGAGAGGAAGGACCGTTGGCAGGAACTGCCGGCCCGGCGATGAACCGGGAGGAGGTGGACCGCGCACTCGCGCGGCTGGGCGCCGAACGCGACGCCGTGGAGGCGGCGCTGCTGGACCTGCAGGACCATCCGGGCCGTCGGCTGCTGGAGGGCGCCGCACTGAGCGGGCGCACCGAGGAGCGCTGGTCCGTCGCCGGGCAGGGCCTGTCGGCGCTCTGGACGCTCTTCGACCGCTACTCGGAGACGCTGGCGTCGGCCCGCGCCGTCCGCTCACGCCGCGCACGGCCCGGCGCGGCCGAACTCGCCGAACTCGGCGAGCTGCTCGGCGGCGCCTCGGTGACCGTCGCCGGCAGCCAGCTGCCCGACGGCGCCGCCAGGATCGGCGCACCCGCCCGGCTCGTCGAGCAGGTCAGCCTCGCCGACGTGCTGGACCGCATGAACGGCTGGTACGCGGCCGTGCTGGAGGTGGTGACCGCCGTCGACGCGGTCTGGTCGGCGCTGCCCGCCCGGATCGACCTGCTGCTCACCGAACTGCACCGCGTGCAGATGCTGGCGGTCTCCGTCGGCGTCCGGCCGGGCGGCCACCCGCTCGCGGACGACCTCGCCGGGCTCGCGGACGACCTGACGGCGCAGCGCGCCGAGGTGATCTCCGACCCGCTGGCCCTGTGGCGGCCCGCCCGGGTGCCCGCCCAGCGCGGCGACGACGGTCCGGCGGGGCCGGCCGCGGGCATCCGCGCCGCCGGCGGGGCGGTCGACACCACGCGGTTCGACCGGGCCGGGCGCGCGCTCGACGACGTCCGGGTGGAGCTCGAAGGACTGCTGCGGCTCCGCGACGAGTCGCACGAGCGGCTGCAGCAGGTCGGGGACCTGCTGCAGCGCGCCGACGCCACGCTCTCCGAGGCACGACGGGCCCGCGGCGAGGTGCTCGCGAAGATCGCCTCGACCGAGGTCCCGGCGGTGCCCGGCCCGGCCTCCGCGCTGCGCGAGCGGATCGCGCTGGCCGTCGACCTGCAGCGCGGCGGCCAGTGGCACCGGCTCGGGCCGGTGCTGGACGCCCTGGAGGACGCGGCCGCCAAGGAACTCAACCGCGCCCGGCAGTCGCTGACCGAGGTGGCGCAGCCGCTGGCCGTCCGGGCCGAGCTGCGCGGCCGGCTGGAGGCGTACCGGGCGATGGCCGCCAGGCTCGGGATCACCGAGGACCCGGAGGTCGTCGAGCGGTTCGAGAAGGCCCGCTGGCTGCTGTGGAGCGCACCCTGCGACCTCCGCGCGGCCGCGGAGGCGGTGGCCCGCTTCCAGCACGCCGTACGGCCGGGACCTGCGGCGCTGCCCGCCGGGACGGGCGGCCAGGCAGGGCAGGACGCGGGCCACGGGTACGGACACGGACACGGACAGGACGCAGGAACACCGGCACCACGGGACGCCCGGCCGGTGCAGGACGCTCAGGGGGGCGGGGGAACCGATGGGTGAGACGTGCACGCGGCCGGAGTGCTCGGGCGCCGGGACGATCGACGCGGACGGCTACTGCGACGAGTGCGGCCTCGCCGCCCCCGCGGGCGGCACCGGCCGGTCCGCGGCGGGCGCACCCGCCCCGGCGGGTCCGCCGACCGTCGTGGGGCTGACGACCGTCGTGGGCACCGGGCCGGTGCGGTGCACCCGGAACTGCCCGGGGACGATCGACGCGGACGGCTACTGCGACGAGTGCGGCCTGGCCGCCGAGGCCGCCCCGGCGGGCGGCGCCGCCCTGCCCGCCCAGCGGAGCGCCCCGGACTCCTCGGGCGCGGCCGGCACCGGCCGCTCCGGGTCCGCCCGGACGATGTCCGGCCGGTCGCGCTCGCACCGGTCCGTCCGCACCGGCAGCGGCCGCTCCGTCTCCGTGCGCAGCAGCAAGGGTTCGGCGGGCACCGGCCGGCGCGGCAACCTCGGCGCCGGTCTGGTGACCGTGCCCCCCGTGCCGCGGCCCGACCCGGCCGCGGCCGTGCTGACCGACCCCGAGGTGCCGGAGCGCAAGCGGTTCTGCTCCAAGTGCGACGCCCCGGTGGGCCGTTCGAAGAACGACGTGACCGGCCGGCCCGACGGCTTCTGCACCTCCTGCGGCACGCCGTACTCCTTCACGCCCAAGCTGCGCGGCGGCGACCTCGTCGGCGGCCAGTACGAGGTGGCCGGCTGCCTCGCGCACGGCGGCCTCGGCTGGATCTACCTCGCCATCGACCGCCGGGTCAACGACCGGTGGGTGGTGCTCAAGGGCCTGCTCGACACCGGTGACGAGGACGCCCTCGCGGTGGCCATCGCCGAACGCCGCTTCCTGGCCGAGGTCGACCACCCGAACATCGTCCGCATCATCAACTTCGTCGAGCACCCCGACCTGCGGACGGGCTCCACCGACGGCTACATCGTCATGGAGTACGTCGGCGGACGGTCGCTCAAGGACATCGCCAACGACCGCCGCACACCGGACGGCCGCCGCGACCCGCTGCCGGTCGAGCAGGCCCTCGCGTACGCCCTGGAGGCGCTGCCCGCGCTCGGCCACCTGCACGGCCGCGGCCTGGTCTACTGCGACTTCAAGATAGACAACGTCATCCAGAGCGAGGACTCGCTCAAGATCATCGACATGGGTGCCGTCCGCCGTGCCGACGACGACGGGCCGATCTACGGCACCGTCGGCTACCAGGCGCCCGAGATCGCCACCGACGGACCGTCACCCGCCTCCGACCTCTACACCGTGGCCCGCACCCTGGCCGTGCTCACCTTCGACTTCCAGGGCTACGCCACCACCCACCGGCACGAACTCCCCGGCCCCGAGCAGGTGCCGCTCCTCGCGCAGTACGAGTCCTACTACCGGCTCCTCGTCCGCGCGACCGACCCCGACCCGGCCCGCCGCTTCGCCTCCGCGGAGGAGATGGCCGACCAGCTCACCGGCGTCCTGCGGGAGGTCCTCGCCCTCCAGGACGGCCGGCCCCGGCCCGCCCTCTCCACGCTCTTCGGGCCCGAGACCCGGGTCGTCGACACCGAATTCGCCGCCGCCCCGCCCGAGCCGGCCGCTGCCGCGCTCGCCCTGCCCGTCCCCCGCGTCGACACCGCCGACGCCAACGCCGGCTTCCTCGCCGCGCTCGCCGGCGGCACGCCCGCCGAGGCGCTCGCCGCACTCGCCACCGCCCCCGCGCCCTCGCTCGAACTCCGGCTGCGCGCCCTCCGTGCCCACCTGGAACTCGGCGACACCACCGCCGCCGACACCGCCCTCGACGGGATCGAGAAGGACCACCCCGGCGACTGGCGGGCCGTCTGGTACCGCGGCCTGACCGCCCTCACCCGCGGAGCCGCGGTCACCGCGGCCGAGGCGTTCGACGCCGTCTACGACGCCTTCCCCGGCGAGACCGCCCCCAAGCTGGCGCTCGCCGCCTGCGCCGAGCTCCTCGGCAACGGCGAGGACGCCGCCGAGTTCTACCGGCTCGTCGCCACCACCGACCACACCTACGTCGGCGCCGCCTTCGGCCTCGCCCGGGTGCGGCTCGCGGCCGGCGACCGGCCCGGCGCCGTCGCTGCCCTGGAAGCGGTGCCCGAGTCGTCGGCGCACCACACCGCCGCCCGGATCGCCGCCGTCCGCGCACGGCTGCGCGCACGCCCCGCGACCGACCCCCTCGGCACCGACCTGGCCCGCTGCTCCGAGCAGCTCACCGCGCTCTCCCTCGACGCCCGGCGGCACGAGGAGCTCTCCGTCGAGGTCCTCGACGCGGCACTCGGCTGGGTGCTGGCCGGCCGGTCCGGCACCCCGGCCGCCGGACCCGCCGCCCCCGCCGCCGACCCCGCCCCCGAAGTGCTCGGACATCCTGCGGACGAACGGGAACTGCGCTTCGCTCTGGAACACTCCTACCGGATGTTGGCGCGGTTGTCCGACCGGGCCGAGACGAGGATCGAGATGGTGGAGCGCGCCAACCGGTGCCGCCCCCGGACGTGGGTGTGAGCAATGCCGCAGCAGACCGTGTGCCCGAGCTGTGCCGAGCCACTGGACCCGCAGGACGCCTACTGCGGGTCGTGCGGGCGCAACCTGAAAGCCCCCGCGGCGCCGCCCGCGCCCGCGGTGGTCACCGACCACCGGCCCGCGCCCGGCGGCACGCTCCCTGACATGCCCCAAGCCGCCCCCTCGACCGTCACCTGCGTGCACTGCCAGGCCCCCGGCGTCACCGCCGACGGCTGGTGCGAGGCCTGCGGCAGGTCGCAGCCCCGTCCGCGCGACCACCAGGAGCGGGCCATGGCCGGCGTCGCCGGGGTCAGCGACCGCGGCCTGCGCCACCACCGCAACGAGGACGCCTTCACCATCGCCGGCACCTCGCTGCCCGGCGGCTCGCCCGCCGTCATCGCCGTGGTCTGCGACGGCGTCTCCTCCTCCGCCCGCCCCGACGAGGCCTCCGCCACCGCCGTGGACGCCGCGTCCGAATCCCTGCTCAGCTCCCTCGAACAGGGCATCGACCCCGGCGCCGCCATGCGCCGGGCCATCGACGAGGCCGCCCGCGCCGTCACCGGGCTCGCCTACGACGGCCGCACCCCCGCCCAGCCCGGCGGCGGCCTCAACGCACCCGCCTGCACCTACGTCAGCGCCATCTCGGCGGCCGGGCTGGTCACCATCGGCTGGGTCGGCGACACCCGCGCGTACTGGATCCCCGACGACCGCGAGTCCGCCGAGCCCTACCGGCTCACCGAGGACGACTCCTGGGCCGCCCGCATGGTCTCCGCCGGCTTCATGGCCGAGGCCGAGGCGTACGCCGACCCGCGGGCCCACGCCATCACCGGCTGGCTCGGCGCCGACGCCGAGGAACTCCTGCCGCACACCGTCTCGTTCACCCCGCACGTGCCCGGTGTGCTGCTGATCTGCACCGACGGGCTGTGGAACTACGCGGAGGCCGCCACCGACCTGGCCTTCTTCGTGCGCGCCGACGCCCGCACGGAGCCGCTCGCCGCCGCCCGGACACTGGTCGACTTCGCGATCACCGCGGGCGGCCACGACAACATCACCGTCGCGGTGCTGCCGATCACCCCGGACGACGGCGACCACGAAGCCACGCTGCTCGACCTGCCGGTGCAGCGCGCCGCCGCCCCGGCACCGGCACGGCCCGCCCCGGCGGCCGGCCCGTACGCAGGCGGGGGCGCGGGCCCGTACGCGGGCGGGGGCGGGTACGACGTCACGCTCGCGGACCTCGCCGCGGCGCCCGCACCCCCGGCACCCCCGGCACCCCCGGCACCTCCCGCACCGCCGAGGCCGGCCTTCCCGCCGGGTGCACCCGGTGCCCTGCCGGCACCGCCCGCGCCGCTCGCACCGCCCGCCGCGCCGCCCGCCGTCGCGCCGCCCGCACCGGCACCCAACGACTGAGCACGACCGACGACCACCCGCCTGACCGCTCGACAGGAGCTCTCACGCCATGGCAAGTCTGTCCAAGCCGAACGCGCCCCACTTCAGCGTCGACATCTTCCAGAACGAGTACCTCGCCGAGGGCTCGCGGGAGGTCAACGCGATCGTCACGGTCACCGCCACCGGCGGCGGCACCTCGGGCGGGCGCCCGCTGACCGCCGGCGCACCGGCCGACGCCGCCGTGGTGATCATGATCGACTGTTCGGGCTCGATGGACCACCCCGCCGCCAAGATGCGCAACGCGCGGGAGGCGACCGCGGCCGCCGTCGACACCCTGCGCGACGGCGTCGCCTTCGCCGTCGTCGCGGGCACCCACGAGGCCGCCGAGGTCTACCCCGGCGGCGGCGTGCTCGCCGTCGCCTCCCCCGCCACCCGGGAGGCCGCCCGGACCGCCCTGCGCAAGCTCACCCCGATGGGCGGCACCGCCATCGGCACCTGGCTCGCGCTGGCCCACCGACTGTTCGAGACCCGGCCCGACCTCTCCATCCGGCACGGCATCCTGCTGACCGACGGCCGCAACGAGCACGAGAAGCCCTCCGCGCTGCAGGCCGTCCTCGACCGCGCCTCCGGATCCTTCACCGCCGACTGCCGCGGCGTCGGCACCGACTGGGAGGTCGCCGAGCTGCGCCGGATATCCTCCGCGCTGCTCGGCACCGTCGACATCGTGGCGGAGCCCTCCGGCCTCGCCGACGACTTCCGCACCATGATGGCCAAGACCATGGACAAGCAGGTCGCGGACGTCGCCCTGCGGGTCTGGACCCCGGCCAACGCCGTCGTGAAGTACGTCAAGCAGGTCGCCCCCGCCGTCGAGGACCTCACCGGCCGCCGCTCCGACAGCGGCCCGCGGGCCGGCGACTACCCGACCGGTTCCTGGGGTGACGAGAGCCGCGACTACCACGTCTGCATCGAGGTGCCCGCCGCCGCCGTGGGTGACGAGATGCTCGCCGCCCGTATCAGCCTGGTCCTGCCGCAGCCCGACGGCACCGCCGAGGTACTCTCGCAGGGTCTCGTCCGGGCCGTGTGGACCGACGACCTGGCCTCCTCCACCCGCATCAACCAGCAGGTGGCGCACTACACGGGGCAGGCCGAGCTCGCCTCCTCGATCCAGGAGGGGCTCGCCGCCCACCGGGTCGGCGACGTCGACCGCGCCACCGCCAAGCTCGGCGCGGCCGTCCGGCTCGCCCACGCGACCGGCAACGACGCCACCTTCCGTCTGCTCGAGAAGGTGGTGGACGTGGTGGACGCGCGGGAGGGTACGGTTCGATTCCGTAAGAACGTGAGCGAGGCCGACTCGATGACACTCGAGACCCGGTCGACCAAGACCGTACGTGTGAAGAGATGACCGGCCACCTCCCGGGGCCGGACCTGCTGGAATGTGGGGGACTTGATGCCGATCTGCCCTAGGGGCCATGAGTCGCAGGCCGAGGACTGGTGCGACTTCTGCGGCTTCCCGATGACTCCGCCGCCCGGCCTGGCCGTCCCGGGCGCCCCGTCGGGTGCGGGTTCACCGTTCGGTGCGCCCGCCGGTCCCGGCTACCCTCCACCGCCCCCGGCCTCCACCGCCCCGCCCCACCCGGGTCAGGGCGGCCCCGGTCACGGCGGTCCCGGTCACGGTGGTCCCGGTCACGGTGGTCCGGGCGGTCACGGCGGTCCAGGTCACGGCGGTCCGGGAGAGTCGCCGTACGGCGGCGGGAGCCCCTACGAGCGGCCCTCGTACGAGCGCCCCGGCTACGAGTCCTCGCCGTACGGCCGGTCGCCGTACGAGGAGCAGGGCTACGCCCCCGATCAGGGGTACGAGGAGCCCTCGTACGAGCACCGCTCCGGCGGGCTCGGCGGGCTCTCGATCGGCGGCTCCCCCGGCGGCTCCCCCGACATCACGGCCGGCCTCGTGACCTGCCCGATCTGCCGCAGCCCGCAGACCGGCCGGTACTGCGAGGAGTGCGGGTACGACTACGACCTGTCGGCCCCGCCGCGCGCCCAGGCCCCGGCCGCACCGCCGGTGGCACCCCCGACCGCGCCCCCGCCGCCGGGCGGTCCCGGACGTCCGGGCGGCTACGGCTTCCCGCCCCCGGCGGGCGCCCCCGGGCCCGTGCCCGCACCGCCGTCGGGCCCGTACCAGCCGTCGGCGTTCGAGAAGCAGGGCTTCGACCGGCCGGCCCCGGCCCCCTTCGGCGAGCCGGAAGGCTTCGAGCGGACCGGCCCGGTCTACGCCGAGCCCGGCACCGGCGCACCCAGCAGTGACTTCGGGACGTCGTTCCGGCTGGCGCCCCCCGGCACCGAGCAGCAGGGAGCGCCCGGCCACACTCCGGGCTACCCGCCGGGCCAGGCCCCCGGTCAGGGTCCCGGCCAGATGCCGGGCCGGCCGCCCGGTCAGGCTCCGGGCCAGATGCCGGGCCGCCCGCCCGGTCAGGCTCCGGGCCAGATGCCGGGCCGCCCGCCGCAGGGACACGGACACCCCGGCGGACCGGCCTCGCCGCCGCCCACCCGCACCCAGTGGATCGCCGTGGTCGGCGCCGACCGTGACTACTTCACGGACATGATGACCCGCAGCGGCCCCGACGCCTCCGGGCTGTACTTCCCGCCGTACAGCCCCGAGCGGCGGATCCCGCTGACCGGCCGCGGCCAGCTGCGGATCGGCCGCCGCAGCCAGCAGCGCGGCACCGTGCCGGAGATCGACCTGTCGGTGCCGCCGGAGGACCCGGGCGCCTCGCACCAGCACGCGCTGCTCGCCGAGCAGCCGGACGGCAGCTGGGTGCTGGTCGACCAGGACTCCACCAACGGCACCACGATGAACGGCGGCGCCGAGCCGGTGCCGCCGCACACCGCGATCCCGTTGAACGACGGCGACCGCATCCACATCGGGGCGTGGACGACGATCACGCTGCACCGCGCCTGACGGAACGTCCGCACGACGGAGCAGGGCCGGCGCCGGAACTCCGGTGCCGGCCCTGCTTTGTCGGCAACCACCTGCAGGAACGCCGTCCCACGGCCTAGGGTCATGTGACATGACTGCAGCGATATCCGCCGAGGGAATACGGAAGCGGTACGGGGACGTCCAAGCCGTCGACGGTGTGTCACTCACCGTCGACACCGGCGAGTTCTACGGGATCCTCGGTCCCAACGGCGCCGGAAAGACCACCACGCTGGAAATTCTGGAAGGCATCCGCGAGCCCGACGAGGGCCGCGTCGAACTGCTGGGGCTGAAGCCCTGGCCGCGCAACACCGCCCTGCTGCCGCGCATCGGCGTGCAGTTCCAGGCGTCCGCCTTCTTCAACCGGCTCACCGCCCGCGAGACGATCCGCACCTTCGCCTCCTTCTACGGTGTCGGACCGAAGCGGGCCGACGCCATGCTGGAACGGGTCGGCCTCACGGACTCCGCCGGGGTGCAGACCGAGAAGATGTCCGGCGGCCAGGCACAGCGACTCTCCATCGCCTGCGCCCTCGTCCACGACCCGGAGCTGGTGTTCCTCGACGAGCCGACCACCGGACTCGACCCGCAGGCCCGCCGCAACCTGTGGGACCTCCTGCGCGACATCAACGCCGAGGGCCGCACCGTCGTCCTCACCACCCACTACCTGGACGAGGCCGAGGTGCTCTGCGACCGCGTCTCGGTCATGGACCACGGCAAGGTGCTCAGGACGGGCGCCCCCGCGGCCCTGGTCCGCGAGATCGACGACACCGTCCGGATCAGCGTGGAATCCGGTCTGCTCGCCCCGGAGTCCGCCCGTGCGCTCTTCACCGCGGCCGGGGCCGACGTCTCCGCGCTGGACGACGACGGCGTCTCCCTGAGCGTCTCCACCCGCATCCCGGCGCCGGTGCTCTCCGTCCTCGCCGAACAGAACGCCCTGCGTGGCCTGGAGGTCCGCGGCGCCACCCTGGAGGACGTCTTCCTCCGGCTGACCGGACGGGAGTACCGGGCATGACCGTCACCACCCCCACGACGGCCGGGCCGCGCCCCGCCGAACGCCCGCCGTCCGACGGCGAGCGCGCCAGCGCGTTCGTCGGGCTGGTCAGGGTGATGCTGCTGGGCTTCGTCCGCGACCGCGGCACGCTCTTCTTCACCCTGATCATGCCGCTGATCTTCCTGCTGCTCTTCGGCACCCTGCTCAAGGGCGCGGGCACCGCCCACGTCGAGATCGCCCAGGTGGGCCCGGTGCAGGTGCTGGACGCCGTCCAGGGCGACAGCCGTGCCGATCTGGAGAAGGTCCTCAAGATCACGAAGTTCGAGGACGAGGGCGCCGCCCTGGAGAAGGTCCGCAAGGGCGACCTCGACGCCCTCGTGGAGCAGGGCCCCGGTGGCCGGGTGGTGCTCCGCTACAGCGCGTCCGACCAGGTCACCGCGGGCAGCGTCCGGGCGGTCATCGACTCCGTCGTGCAGGCCGCCAACCAGGCCGCGGCGGGCAGGCCGCCCGCGTACACGCTGGCCCCGAGCCAGGTCGAGGACGAGTCGCTCAAGCCGATCCAGTACCTCACCCCCGGCCTGCTGGGCTGGGCCATCGCGATGGGCGCGGTCTACGGCGCGTCGTTCACCCTGATCAACTGGCGCACCAAGCGGGTGCTCCGCCGGCTGCGGCTGGCCCCGGTCTCGATCGGCTCCGTGATCGGCGCCCGGGTCACGGTCAACTGCATCGTGGCACTGGCCCAGACCGCGATCTTCCTGGCCATCGCCACCATGCCGTTCTTCGGGCTCAAGCTCACGGGGAGCTGGTGGCTGGTGGTGCCCCTCGTGCTCTGCGCGACCATCGCCTTCATGTCGATCGGGCTCGTCACCGGCAGCCTCGCCAAGACCGAGGAGGCGGCCAACGGCATCAACCAGCTGATCATCCTCCCGATGTCCTTCCTCGGCGGCGCGTTCTTCCCGCTCGACGGCGGCCCCGGCTGGCTGCAGACGGTCTCCAAGCTGCTGCCGCTGCGCTACCTGGTCACCGCCGCGCAGTCCGTGCTCAGCCGCGGCGGCGGCGTGATGGACGCCCTGCCCACCATGGGCGGCCTGCTCGCCTTCTCGGCGGTGCTCTGCCTGGTCGCATGGCGCTTCTTCAACTGGGACGACGTCTAGCCGTCCGGCCCGGAGCGGTTCCGTCCGGAGCCGTCCCGGCCGCAGCAGCCGCGGAGGTCGTACGCCGAAGGTCCTGGTGTACGGCCTCGCGGCCGTCTGCGACCATGGTCGGGTGAACGAGATCCGGCAGAGCACGCTTCCCGAGGAGACCTTCTTCGACGCCGTCGGCGGCGAGGACACCTTCCGCCGGCTGGTGCACCGCTTCTACCAGGGCGTCGCCACGGACGAGTTGCTGCGGCCGATGTATCCGGAGGGCGACCTGGGGCCCGCCGAGGAGCGCTTCGCGCTGTTCCTCATGCAGTACTGGGGCGGCCCCCGCACCTACAGCGAGCAGCGCGGCCACCCGCGGCTGCGGATGCGGCACGCCCCGTTCCAGGTGGACCGTGCCGCGCACGACGCCTGGCTGCGGCACATGCGCACGGCGCTCGACGAGCTGGCCCTGCCGGAGGACGCCGAGCGGCAGCTCTGGGATTACCTGACCTACGCCGCCGCCTCGATGATCAACACCGCCGGCTGACCGCCGGGCCCCGGGCCCGCGCCTCGTGAGCCGCGCCCGGACCGCACCTGCCGGGCCTGTGCCGGACGTACGCGTGCCGGGGCGCACGTGTGCCGGACGCAGGTGTGCCGGGCGGCCGCTCCCGGGCGGGCGCGTCAGCGCAGCGGGCTCAGGCCGAGACCTGCACCGGGCGCCGCGGCACCGCGGACGGCGATCGAACCGGCCGGCGCGCTGAGCCGCAGCCACCCGCCCGCCCGGTGCACCGTGAGCGGCACGGCCGGCCGCAGGAAGCCGATGACGTGGGCCGCGTGCGCCGCCCGCAGGGGAAGCCCGGGAACGCCGCCGAGCGGCCGGGCCCAGATCTCGTCCGCGAGGGCGTCCAGCACCTGGCGGTTGCGGTGGTGCTCCGGGACGGCCTCGCTGCGCTCGCGGAACTCCCGCACGGCTGCCATCACTTCGGGGAAGACCTCGAACGCCGCGGGTTCCGCGACGAGCTGCCAGCCCGTCCGGGGCGGCAGCAGGCCGGCCCAGGCGGGGCCGGTGACCGGCGCGGGCAGGCGGACGGTGCCCGAGGCGGTGTCGACGGCGTCGAGGAGCTGCCCGGCGGAGACCGTGACGTCGGCGGAGACGGTGATCCCGACGGCGGGGCGCGGAGCGCCGACCGCTCCGGCCGGCGTGCCGGAGATGCCGGGCGTACCGGGCGTGCCGGGTCCGGCGAGGCGTGCGGTACGGATCGCGAGGGCGCCGGACGTTCCGAGCGGGAGCCGGCCGAAGACGGCGAGGACGCCGTCGCCGCCGCTGCCGGGGACGGCCTGCAGCCGCACCGCTGCGGCGCGGTCGAAGCGCAGCAGGCGGGTGAGGAAGGCGGCGAGGTCGGCGGCGCCGCCGTTCTCGGCCAGGAGGAGGGCCGGGGGACTGCCGGTCACCGGGGTGCGGTTCACGTCGGTTCGTACCGTCCGGCTCAGGCGGCGGCCACGGCGGGCACGTCCATGAAGCGGGAGAGGAACTCCCGCTCGACGGGGCTGATCCGGCGCGGCCGGCCCTCGGCGAGGTCGTAGGGGACGACGACGGTCGAGGCCTTGACGTAGACGGTGTCGGTGCCGTCGGCGGCCGTGTCCTTGATCTCGTACGAGACCGTCAGCGAGGCGCCGCCGATCTTGGTCACCCAGGTCTCGATGGTCACCGGGGCCGGGCGGTGGACCAGCGGCCGCTTGTACTCGATCTCGTGGCGCGCCACCACGGAGCCGCCCGCGAACTCCCCCGCACCGGCCTCGGCGGCCTGGGTGAACATGAAGTCGATCCGGGCCTCCTCCAGGTAGCGGAGGAAGACCACGTTGTTGACGTGGCCGAAGGCGTCCATGTCGGACCACCTCAGCGGGCAGGCGTAGATGTGGCGTGCCACGAACGTTCTCCTCAGACTTCCGTTCGCCCGTGGATCGACGAACCCGGGCGGGTGGCCGGGCGGGCCGCCCCGAGAGGCAGCCTGCCCGGCCGTTGTTGCGTCGGCGTTGCCGCCGGCTGTCCATCCGTGGACGATCAGCCGCGGGTCAGCTTCTTGTAGGTGGCGCGGTGCGGGCGGGCCGCGTCCGCACCCAGCCGCTCGATCTTGTTCTTCTCGTACGAGTCGAAGTTGCCCTCGAACCAGAACCACTTGCTGTCACCCTCGTACGCGAGGATGTGGGTGGCGACCCGGTCCAGGAACCAGCGGTCGTGGGAGATGACCACGGCGCAGCCGGGGAAGTCGAGCAGGGCGTTCTCCAGCGAGGAGAGGGTCTCGACGTCGAGGTCGTTGGTCGGCTCGTCGAGGAGCAGCAGGTTGCCGCCCTGCTTGAGGGTGAGCGCCAGGTTGAGGCGGTTGCGCTCACCGCCGGAGAGCACGCCTGCGGGCTTCTGCTGGTCCGGGCCCTTGAAGCCGAACGCGGACACGTAGGCGCGGGACGGCATCTCGACCTGGCCGACGTTGATCCAGTCGAGGCCGTCGGAGACGACCTCCCACAGGGTCTTCTTCGGGTCGATGTTGGCGCGGTTCTGGTCGACGTAGCTGATCTTGACGGTCTCGCCGACCTTGACCATGCCGTCGTCCGGCGTCTCCAGGCCCTGGAGCATCTTGAAGAGCGTGGTCTTGCCGGCACCGTTGGGGCCGATCACGCCGACGATGCCGTTGCGGGGCAGGGTGAAGCTGAGGTTCTCGATCAGGAGCTTCTCGCCGAAGCCCTTGGAGAGCTTGTCGACCTCGACGACGATGCTGCCCAGGCGCGGGCCCGGCGGGATCTGGATCTCCTCGAAGTCCAGCTTCCGCATCTTGTCGGCCTCGGCCGCCATCTCCTCGTAGCGGGCGAGGCGGGCCTTGGACTTGGCCTGGCGGCCCTTGGCGTTGGAGCGGACCCACTCCAGCTCTTCCCTGAGCCGCTTGGCGCGCTTCGCGTCCTTCTGGCCCTCGACCTTGAGGCGGCTCTGCTTCGACTCCAGGTAGGTGGAGTAGTTGCCCTCGTAGGGGAACGCGCGACCGCGGTCGAGCTCCAGGATCCACTGGGCGACGTTGTCGAGGAAGTACCGGTCGTGGGTGACCGCGACGACGGTGCCGGCGTACTTGGCGAGGTGCTGCTCCAGCCAGTTCACCGACTCGGCGTCGAGGTGGTTGGTGGGCTCGTCGAGGAGCAGGAGGTCGGGGGCCTCCAGCAGCAGCTTGCAGAGTGCCACGCGGCGCTTCTCGCCGCCGGAGAGCTTGGTGACCGGCCAGTCGCCGGGCGGGCAGCCCAGGGCGTCCATGGCCTGCTCCAGCTGGGCGTCGAGGTCCCACGCGTTGGCGTGGTCCAGGTCCTCCTGGAGGCGGCCCATCTCGTCGAGCAGCGCGTCGGAGTAGTCGGTCGCCATGAGTTCGGCGATCTCGTTGAACCGGTTGAGCTTGCCCTTGATCTCCTTGACACCGTCCTCGACGTTCTCGAGGACGGTCTTGGAGTCGTCGAGCGGGGGCTCCTGGAGGAGCATGCCGACGGTGAAGCCCGGGGACAGGAAGGCGTCACCGTTCGAGGGGTGCTCGAGCCCGGCCATCATCTTGAGCACCGTGGACTTGCCCGCGCCGTTGGGGCCGACGACGCCGATCTTCGCTCCGGGGAGGAAGGAGAGCGTCACGTCGTCAAGAATGACCTTGTCGCCGTGCGCCTTGCGCACCTTGCGCATGGTGTAGATGTATTCCGCCACGTGAGATCGCTCCGGCGTCGTCGGGAGTATTCGGCTTGCAGCCTTCCATTGTGCCGCACCGGGCCGGGCCTCCCGAACTCTGCCGGTCGCAGGCCCGGGAACAGGAACGGGAACGGGAACGGCCCCGCCCTCCGATCGGTACGGAGGACGGGGCCGGGGGGTGGTGCCCGGTCCGGCGGCGTCACCGCCGGGCGGCGGCTGCCGGGTACGGGCACCGCCCCGGTGCGGTCCGCTCAGGCCGAGGTGCGGCCGTGGCGTCCGCGGCGGCGCAGGGCGAAGACCGCGGCACCGCCGGCGACCACGAGGGCACCGGCGACACCGGCGATGACCGGGGTCTCACTGCCGCCACCGGTGGTGGCGAGGCTGCCGCCCGTGGTGGTGCCGGTGCTCGGGGTCGGGGTCGGCGTGGGGGTGCCGCTTCCGCCGCCCGTGGTGCTGCTGGTCTTGCAGTCGAGGATGCCCTTGAACTCCTCGGTGAGGCCGGGGCCGCTCACCTTGATGTCGTAGGTGGCGTCCTCGGCGACGGGCACGAGCAGGGTCTCGGTCTTGCCGGCCGGGACGGTGATGCTCTTGCCGGGGGTCACGGTGACCGTGGCCTGCTGGTCACCCGAGTTGGTGACGCTGACCCGGACGCCGTTCGCGGTGCAGTCGACCTTGGCGGAGGTGGCCAGCAGCGGGCCCTTCGCCTGGGTCCACGTCGCCTTGGCGGTCTTGGAGACGCTCAGCTCCTCGGACCCGGCGAGGATCATCGTCTGGCTGTGCTTGGACGGGGTGTAGCCCACGCTGAGGAACACCCGGCCGGTCGGCACGGTGACCGTGGCGGAGGCCTTGACGGAGGCCGAGCCGGCCGCGGTGCCGGCGGGGACGTCCAGGAACAGCTGGGTGTTCTTGGCGATCGGACCCTTGAGGTCGGTGACGGCCTTGCCGTCCTTGTCGAGCAGCTTGACCTTGCCGCCGGAGGAGTCACCCGTCAGGGAGAGCTTCACCAGGTCGGCGCTGCTGCTGAGCGTGAACGGGCCGAGCTTGGTGCCGGACTTGCCGGCGACCTCGGCCGGGTCGAGGTCGAGCGAGGGCGCCGGCTCGGACGGCAGGCCCGTGTTCTTGCTGCCGGCGAGGTACTCGGTGAGCTGCTTGGCCTCGGCGTCGAGGGGGGTCGCCGCGGTCTTGTTGTCCGAGTAGCGCCAGATGGCGGCCTGGGTGCCGGCGGCGGCGTCCTCCTTGGTGAACTCACCCGTGATGCCCACGGCGGTCTTGACCGCGTCGAGGGAGAGCTTCGGGTAGGAGTGCTCCAGGATCCAGCGGATCTTGCCCGCCGCCTCGGCCTTGCCGGGGGCACCGAGGGAGCTGGAGGCCCAGTTGGACTCCTGGTACTTGACGGAGTCCTTGATCTTGACGCCGTGGTCGATGTCGATGCAGTACGTCTGGATGTACTTGCCGTCGTCCGTCTTGAGCGTGAACAGGCCGCCCTGGATCACGTGGCCGCCGCCGGTGTCGACCGAGCCGCTGAGCAGTGTGGGCTGCAGCGTCGCGGTGATGCCCGCGCCGCCGTCGGCGAACGCCGCCCCGGCGGCCATCAGGCCGCCCGTCACGGCCATACCGGACGCGAGCATGACAGTTGCTATGCGGGAGACAGCCCGCCTCTGGGTGTGGAACATGAGTGATCCCTCCGGGCCGGGTTCTGCCGATGGCAGCCCGCCCTGCAAAGCGGTGCCCCCTGTGGCACCGCTGCACATCTGTGGACCAGACGCATCATATTGAGCCGCGAGACGCATCCCACGACCGTGCCGAACCAGGACAGTTCCGTTGCTGTTCCGTTATCAAGGATCTTGCGCATCGGCGCGGTTGACGCTTCGCCGGAACTTACGGGCAATCACCCCGCCCTCCTGATTGATCCGTGGGCGACCCAGTGGCCTTCGCGACGGTCAGTCCGCATCCGACCCGGCCGCCGCGGACAGCGCCGGCGCCCCGGACGCCGGGGCCGCGGCTCCGGCACCGCCGGCAGGGTCCGTCGCACCGGCCGCGGCCCGTTCGGCGGCCTGCACCGCGGCCTGTTCGGCCGCGCGGCGGGCGCCGACCGCGGCGACGATCCACTCCGGCACGGCCTCGCCGATCCCGGTCGGCCCACCGGCGTCGGCCCGTGCCGGGCGCGCCGTGCCGCTCCCGGCACCCTGCGGATCGGACCGCCCGCGGACGGCCCACCTGAACGCCGAGGTGCCGCGCGACAGATCGTGCCCCACGGAGCGCGCGTCGATCTCGACGCTCGTACGCCGACGGTCGTCCTCGCCCCACTCCCTGACCCTCAGTCGGCCGCTGACCAGCACGGGGTCTCCCTTGGTGACCGAGCTCACGAGATTGGTCGCCAGCCACCGCCAGGCCACCACCGTCACCCAGCTCGTCTCGCCGTCCACCCAGTCGCCGGCCGCCCGGTCGAAGCGGCGCTCGGTCGTCGCCATCCGGAAGTTGGCCACGGGCACGCCGGCCGACGTCTGCCCGTACGTGACCGTCGACGCGACATTGCCGACGATCGTCACGAGGGTCTCGTTCACGGAAAGCCTCCCTGTTGCGGAAATACCCGGGCGGATTCGCCCGCACCGAGATGTTGGCCGAGCGGGCGGAAATTCCGGGACGCACCCCGCGAACCTGTGGAAAACTCAAGGGTGTGGACAACTCGACACACTCGGGAGAATGAATTTCGGCGGAAATTCCACCACTCCGGAACCCCTGCGGCCTGCGAGGTCATGACAATCACTCGGCCACCCCGGCCCGCCTCCGGGCCCCGAACGGGTGGCCCCGCTCCGCTTCCGTCCAGGTCATCCGACCGAAGGAAGCCATATCCGGCCCCCACCCCGCGGACCCGGGGCAATCCCCGCCCGGGCGAATCCATAACAGGTGGGGCGGCAGCCCCGTAACGACTGCACAACGTCCGGCTCCAGATGCTCCCAGACCGCTGCACGTCCGGCCTTCACCTGCGATTATCGGACCGCTCCGCCCGGGCCGACACACCCGACGCGGCGCTGCAAGGCCCGGCGAAGGATCCGGTCACCCTTATCCTGTCCCGGGCACGCCCTGCCGGTACGGGTGGAGGTCCGGTCGCCGGAGCGCACCACGGAGCCCGGCCACGGGCACCGCCGCGTGCCCGCAGGCAGACCGCCCCGGCGGTCGGCGCACGGCGGGCCCGACCACGGTCTTGCCCCCATAGCTCAGCGGATAGAGCACCCGCCTTCTAAGCGGTAGGTCGCAGGTTCGAATCCTGCTGGGGGCGCCACCGCGGCGCATGCGCGCCGTACCACCCGCAGGGCCCCCGGGCCGCGGCCTCAGGCCGCCGCCAGGCCCGCCAGGAACCCGTCCAGCAGGGCGGTCTGGCGCTCCGCGGAGAACTCCTCCGCCGCGAACAGCGCCTGCACCACCAGGCCCAGCACGAAGCTCTGGGCGGCGGCGGCGACCGCGGCGGCGGAATCCCGGGCGGGCAGTTCGCCGCACCGCTGCGCCTCGGCGACGAGCGCGGTGAGCCGCCGCCGCGACCGCCGGTAGCGTTCGGCGTGCTCGGCCGCGAGCTCGGTGTCGGCGAGCGCCACGTCCCACGAGCTCACCCAGATCCGGTTGCCGGCCGCGCTCTCGGCGTCCAGCGGCAGGATGTCGAGCAGCACGGCGCGCAGCAGTGCGAGCCCCCCGGCCGGGGCGGACGCCTCCGACGCAGGCCTGGGCCGGGCGGCCGACCTCCGGTCCAGGAGGTCGAGCGCGTAGGCGACCAGGGCCCGCTTGTTCGGGAAGTAGTGGGTGAGCAGCCCGGTGGTGGCGCCCATCTCGGCGGCGACGGCGCGCAGGGTCAGGCCGCCGAACCCGCGGTCCGCGAGCACCCGCCACACCGCCTCGGAGACGTCGCGGCGGCGGGCGTCGTGGTCTCCGCGGGCGGGCGTCATGGGCGCTATGGTACCTACCAAACGTTTGTTATGCAGACGCCGCCCCGACCGGAGGGATCCGCCGTGTACGCCGTACCGCTCGCCGAGGATGCCGAGCTGCGCCCGCTCGAACCCTGGCAGGCCGAGGAATTCCTCGCCCACATGGATCGCGCCCGCGCGCACACCGACCCGTGGATACCGTGGGCCCGGCGGTCGGTCGACCTCGAATCCGCCCGCGCGACCCTGCAGGGATATGCCGACCGGCAGGCCGCCGGCGGCGGGCGCATCTTCGGGATCCGGCGCGGCGGCACGCTGGTGGGCGGCGTCATGTTCGTCTCCTTCGACGCCGCCGCCGGGGTGTGCGAGATCGGCGCGTGGACGGAGAAGCAGGGCGAGGGTCGCGGCCTGGTGAGCGCGGCCGTCCGGTGCCTGATCGACTACGCCCTCGTCGAGCGCGGCCTGCACCGGGTCGAGTGGTGGAACGGCACGCACAACGCCCGCAGCCGGGCGGTCGCCCGGCGGATGGGCATGCACCTGGACGGCGTCATGCGCGAGCACTTCCTCAACGACGGCGTCCGGCAGGACATGGAGGTCTGGTCGGTCCTCGCGCACGAGTGGCGCGGCGGACCGGCGGCCCCGGAGGGGGACGCCGCGAAATCCGGGTGACAGGACGTCACCGGCCGCCGATCATCGGGGCGGGCGCGCCGGTCCGCCGGCCGCCTTCCGACACCCCGACCGAGGAGGCCCTCCGCATGGTGCAGCGCAGTACGGTCCCCAGCCTGTTCCCCCCTCCCGGCTACGCCCACACCGCGGTGGTGGCTCCGGGCACCCGGCTGGCGTTCCTGGCCGGCGGCGTGCCGCTGGACGCCGGGGGCGGCCTGGTCGGCCCGGGTGACCGGGTCGCGCAGACCCGGCAGGTGCTCGCCAACCTGGAGGCGGCGCTCGCGCACGTCGGCAGCACCCTCCCGGACGTGGTCGCCAGCACCGTGTACGTCGTGTCGGACGAGCCGGCGGCGCTGGCGGAGGTCTGGGACGTCGTCGACGCGTCCGGCCTGGCCGAGGGCCCGCACACCTCGACGCTGCTCGGGGTCTCCTGCCTCGGCTACACCGGCCAGTTGGTGGAGATCACAGTGACGGCCGTGGTGGGCGGCGAGGCCGCTGTGGAAGGGTGAGGAGCACCCCGTCCCACCCCCCGGAGGCAGTGATGGCCGAAGTGTTCGAGACCGGCGTCGCCGGGCTGGGCGCGGAGCTCGACGGCCCAGTGGCCACGCTCGTCCTGGACAGGCCGGCCCGGCGCAACGCCATGACGCTCGCGATGTGGCAGGGCCTGCCGGGCGTGCTGGAGCGCCTGGCGGCGGTGCCCGCCGTGCGCGTCCTGCTGGTGACCGGCGCGGAGCGCACGTTCTGCGCCGGCGCGGACATCGCCGAGCTGTCCGAGGTGTACGCGGACCCGGCGCGGGCCGACGCCTACCACGCGCAGAACGTGGCCGCCGAGGAGGCGCTGGCGGCCTTCCCGCATCCGACCGTCGCGGTGGTGCACGGCGCGTGCGTGGGCGGCGGGTGCCAGTTGGCGGTCGCCTGCGACCTGCGGTTCGCCGCGCACGACGCACGGTTCGGCATCACCCCGGCGAAGCTGGGCGTGGTCTACCCGGCGGTGCCGACGGTGCGGCTGGCCGGGCTGGTCGGGCCGGCCCGCGCGAAGTACCTGCTGTTCTCCGGCGAGTTGGTGACCGCCGAGCGGGCGGAGCGGTTCGGGCTGGTGGACGAGGTGCTGCCGGCCACCGAGCTCGACGGGCGGGCGGCGGAGTTCGCCCGGCTGCTGGCGAAGCGCTCGCCGCAGTCGATCGGCGCGGTGAAGGCGGCGCTGGCCGTCCCGCCGCAGGAGGCGGCGGCCGCCGTGGCGCCGTGGGAGCGCGCGTCCCGTGCGGCGCCGGACGTCCGCGAGGGCCTGGCGGCGTTCCTGGAGCGGCGCGAGCCGCGGTTCTGAGCGCGGACCGGGCCCCGGCGCCGGGGCGGCCGGGGCCCGGTCCGGGGCGCGTCAGCGGATCGGCATCCCCGAGACGGCCCGTGCGATGACCAGGCGCTGGATCTCGCTGGTGCCCTCGAAGATGGTGTAGATCGCGCTGTCGCGGTGCATCCGCTCGACGGGGTACTCGCGGGTGAAGCCGTTGCCGCCGAGGATCTGCATGGCCTGGGACGTCACCCACTTCGCGGTCTCGCCCGCGTACAGCTTGGACATCGAGCCCTCGGCGCCGGTGAACGGCTGGTTGTTGGCCGCCATCCAGGAGGCGCGCCAGACGAGGAGCCGGGCCGCGTCGATGCGGGTCTTCATGTCGGCGAGCTGGAAGGCGACGCCCTGGTTGTCGATGATCGGCCGGCCGAACTGCACGCGGGTCTTCGCGTAGTCGAGCGCGACCTCGTAGGCGGCGCGGGCGATGCCGATCGCCTGGGCGCCGACGGCGGGCCGGGAGGCCTCGAAGGTCGCCATGGCCGCGTTCCGGCCCCTGGACGAGGGGGATCCGCCGCCCGCCGCCCGCTCGCGGGCCCGGGCGAGGCGCTCGTCGAGCTTCTCCTTGCCCCCGAGCAGGCAGTGGCCGGGCACCCGGACGCCGTCGAGGACGACCTCGGCGGTGTGCGAGGCGCGGATGCCGTGCTTCTTGAACTTCTGGCCCTGCGCGAGGCCCGGGGTGCCGGGCGGTACGACGAAGGACGCCTGGCCGCGGGCGCCGAGCGCCGGGTCGACGGTGGCGACGACGACGTGCACGTGGGCGATGCCGCCGTTGGTGGCCCAGGTCTTGGTGCCGTCGATCACCCACTCGTCGGTGGCCTCGTCGTGGACGGCCCGGGTGCGCAGGGCGGAGACGTCCGACCCGGCGTCGGGCTCGGACGAGCAGAACGCGGCGACCTTGACGTCGTCCGGGGTGCCGAACATCTGCGGCGCCCAGGTGCCGATCTGCTCCTCGGTGCCGTTCGCGAGCACCGCGACGGCGGCCAGCGTGGTGCCGACGATGGAGAGGCCGATGCCGGCGTCGCCCCAGAAGAGCTCCTCCATGGCGATCGGGATGCCGATGCCGGAGGGGTCGAAGTACTGCTGGGCGTAGAAGTCCAGCGAGTAGATGCCGAGCTTGGCGGCTTCCTGGATGACCGGCCAGGGGGTCTCCTCGCGCTCGTCCCACTCGGCCGCCGCGGGCCGGATGACGTCGGCGGCGAAGCCGTGCAGCCAGTCGCGGACGGCGATCTGGTCCGGGCCGGGGTCGAGGGAGAAGGTGCTCATCGGGCGTACCTCCGCAGGAGTGTGCGCAGGGGCGTGCGCAGGAGAAGGGTGCGTGCGGCCGGGACGGCGGTGCCCGAACGCGTGTTACCTCGGGTAACATCGACGGAGTCTGCTACTCATTGGTAGCCCATGTCAACGCCCGTACCGAGGAGGCGCACCACCGTGCCGACCCCAGCCGCAGCACCCTCCGGCGAGCACCGCCGCGAGCAGTTGCTCAACGCCGCGGACCGGGTGGTCCAGCGCGAGGGCCCGGGCGCCAGCATGAACACCATCGCCGCCGAGGCCGGCATCACCAAGCCGATCCTCTACCGGCACTTCGGCGACCGGAACGGCCTCATCGGCGCACTCACCGAGCGCCACACCGCCGGCCTGCTGGCCGCCGTGCGCGCCGCGCTCACCGAGCCCCTGGAGCGCCGCGACCAGGTCGAGCACGTCATCGACACCTACCTCGCCGCGATCGAGTCCCGGCCGCAGGTCTACCGGCTGCTCACCCACCCCGAGCCCGGCGACCCGACCGGCGCCGGCAACGCACTGGCCCCCGCGCTCCGCCGGATCGCCGAGGAGATCACCGGCGCCGTGCAGCGGCAGGTCGACCTCGGCGCGGACGGGCCGCTGCTCTCCGAGGCCTGGGGCCGGGCGATCACCGGCATGGTGCTCGCCGCCGGCGACTGGTGGCTGGAGCAGCGGCCCTGCCCGCGGGCCCGGATGGTGCAGGCCCTCGCCGACCTGCTGTGGGGGCGCCTCGCGGCGGCCGCCGCACTGCCGCCCGTCCTGCCGCCGGTGACGCCGCCGGCCGGGGAGGACTGAGCCCCGGCCGACGGCGGACAGCCCTCAGCCGAGCCGGCGGCGCTCCAGCAGCGGCCCGATCTCCGGGTCGCGGCCGACCACGGCCCGGAAGCAGTCCAGGGCGGGCCGGCTGCCGCCGCGGGCGAGGAGTTCGCGCCGGAACACCTCGCCGCTGCCGCGCACGTCGCGGCCGTTGGTGCGGAACCACTCGACGGTGTCGGCGTCCAGCACCTCCGACCAGATGTAGGCGTAGTACCCGGCGCTGTAGTCGCCCGCGAAGACGTGGCTGAAGTACGCCGTCCGGTAGCGCGGCGGGATCGCGTCCACCGCGAGCCCGTACCCGCGCAGCGCCTCGCGCTCGAACTCCTCGGCGTCCGCGACCTCCCGGCCGGCCGGCAGCGTGTGCCAGGCCCAGTCCAGCAGGGCGGCGGCGAGGTACTCGACCGTCCGGAAGCCCTGCCCGAAGGCCTCCGCGGCGGCCATCCGCTCGACGAGCGCGGCCGGCATGGGCTCCCCGGTGACGTGGTGGCGCGCGTAGGCCGCCAGCACCTCCGGCCGCACCATCCACATCTCGTTGACCTGCGAGGGGAACTCGACGAAGTCGCGGGGCACCGCGGTGCCGGAGAACAGCGGGTAGCGGACGTCGGAGAACAGCCCGTGCAGGGCGTGCCCGAACTCGTGGAACAGCGTGCGCACCTCGTCCCAGGTGAGCAGCGCGGGCTCGCCCGGCGCGGGCTTGGCGATGTTGAGGTTGTTGACCACCACCGGACGCTTGCCGAGCAGACCGGACTGCGGCACCAGCTCGTTCATCCACGCGCCGCCGCGCTTGGAGTCACGGGCGTGGAAGTCGCCGACGAACAGGCCGAGCGCCGTGCCGTCCTCGTCGGCGACCTCGAAGACCCGGGCGTCCGGGTGGTAGGCGGTGAGGTCGAGCCGCTCGGTGAGCGTCACCCCGTAGGCCAGCCGGGCCGCGTGGAACACCCCGTCGTGGAGCACCCGTTCGAGTTCCAGGTACGGACGCAGGGCGGCCGCGTCCACCTGGTACGACTCCTGCCGCACCCGCTCCGCGTAGTACGCCCAGTCGTGCGCGGCGATGGTGTCGAGACCGTCGGCGCGGGCGGCGGCGAGGAGTTCGGCCGCCTCCCGCTCCGCGTTGGCGACCGCGGGCGCGACCAGCCGCCCGAGCATCGCCTCGACCGCCGCCACGCTGCCGGCCGTCTCGTCGGCGACGACGTACGCGGCGTGGCTGGGGTGGCCGAGCAGGGCGGCGCGTTCGGCGCGCAGGGCGGCCATCCGGATCGCGAGCGGGCCGTTGGTGCCGGCGGCCCGGCCGAGCGACGCGGCCAGCAGCTGCTCGCGCAGCGGGCGGTCGGCGAGCTGGGCCAGCTCGGTCTGGTTGGAGAAGTTCTTCAGGCTGAGCACGTAGCGGCCGTCGTGCCCGAGGGCGCGGCCGTTCGCGGCGGCGGCGGCGATCGCGTCGGGCGACAGCCCGGCCAGCCGGGCGGGGTCGTCCACGACGACCGCGCGGGCCCGGGTGCCGTCGAGCAGGTTGCGGCGGAACTCGGTCGCGCACGAGGCGAGTTCGGCGTTGACGGCGCGCATCCGCAGCTGCTTGTCGGCCGGCAGTTCGGCACCGGCCCGCACGAACGCGGTGTGGCGGCGCTCCAGCAGCCGCAGCGACTCCCCGTCCAGCCCGAGGGTGCCGCGGGTGCGGTGCAGGGCGTCGATCCGGGCGAACAGCCCCGCATCGAGGTGGATCGCGTCCTGGTGACCGGCGAGCCGCGGGCTGATCACCGCGTCGAGCTCCTGCAGACCGGGGGTGGTGTCCGCGTCGCCCTTGTTCTCGAAGGCGAGCCGGACCCGCCGCAGCAGTGCCCCCGAACGCTCCAGCGCGACGAGGGTGTTGTCGAAGGTCGGCGGCTCGGGGTCGGCCACGATCCCGGCGATCTCGGTGAGCTGCAGCGCCATGCCCTGCTCGAACGCCGGCAGGTAGTGCTCCTCGCGGATCTCGGCGAAGGGCGGCAGCTCGTGGACCAGGGTGCTGGTCGTGAAGAAGGGATTGTCGCTCATTCCGCCGACCCTACGCGCCGTCATGACCGCCGCCTACGGACTGCGGAGGCGGGTTCCCTCGCTGGCGGAAGCTCGCCGCGCACGGCCGGGGCGGGGCGTTGTCGGTCCACCGCGCTACGGTCGGAGCAGGCCCGCCGCCGTACCCGCGCCGGGCTGCGACGACCGAGGAGAGGAGGCCGCCGATGGCCCCCCGCTACGCCCTGGCGCCCGACCCGCACGGCCCCGGCGGCCGGCTGCAGCCGCTCGCCGACGACGGCACCCCCCTCGGCCCGCCCGAGCACGCCGCCCTCCTCGGCCCCGCCGTCGCGGCCGTCGAGGCAGCCGAACGGCCCCGCTGGGTGTACGCGGCCGCCGACAGCGCCTACGCGCCGCTGCTGCCCGTCCGGCTCGCCCGCTGCCACGACCTGCGGCTGACCGAGCCGCTGCTGCTCGGCCACGAGGGGGGCTGGGGCGAACCGCGCTCGCTGGGCGCCGCGTGGGCCCGGCTGCGCGGCCTGCCCGTGCCCGCCGACCTGCCCGAGGCGGCCCCGGACGACGACGAACAGGCCGGCCTCTTCGCCCCGGACCGGCTCCAGCTCCCCCCGGGGGCCGACCCGCTGGAGGCCGTCGTCGCCGTCCACGCGGAGCAGCTGCGCCGGATCGCCGCGATCGGCGACGACGCGGCCCGCGCCCGCTTCCGGGTGCTGGTGGCCGCGGAGTCGGCCGGCGGCCTGCTGGCCGCGGAGATGGCCCGCGACGGCCTGCCCTGGCGCACCGACCTGCACGACCTCCTGCTGACCGAGCTGCTCGGGCCGCGCCCGCAGATCCCCGGCGCGCAGCCGCGCCGGCTCGCCGAGCTGGCCGACGAACTGCAGCAGGCCCTCGGGGGCCGCCCGTTCAACCCGGACTCGCACACCCAGGTGCTGCGCGCCTTCGCCGACCGGGGCGTGCAGCTGTCCTCCACCCGCAGCTGGGAGCTGCGGGGCGTCGGGCACCCCGCCGCCGACCTGCTGATCCGCTACAAGGAACTGTCGCGGCTGCACGCCGCGCACGGCTGGGCGTGGCAGGCCGCGTGGGCGCGGGGCGGGCGCTTCCGCCCGGAGTACGTCGTCGGCGGCGTCGTCTCCGGCCGCTGGGCGAGCCGCGGCGGCGGCGCCCTGCAGATCCCGCGGATCCTGCGCCGCGCGGTGGTCGCCGACCCCGGCTGGTCCCTGGTCGTCGCCGACGCCGCCCAGCTGGAGCCCCGGGTGCTCGCCGCCCTGTCCGGCGACACCGGTCTGGCCCGCAGCGCCGCCGAGGGCGACCTGTACGAGGCGCTCGCCGCCACCGCCTTCCACGGCGACCGGGCCAAGGCCAAACTCGGCCTGCTCGGCGCCATGTACGGCCAGACCGGCGGCGACATCGGCCCGCTCCTCGCCACCCTGCGCCGCCGCTACCCGGCCGCCATGGGCCACGTGGAGGCCGCGGCCCGCACCGGCGAGGACGGCGGCATCGTCCGCTCCCGGCTGGGCCGCACCTGCCCGCCGCCGTCCGCCGACTGGCTCGACCTGACCGAGGCGCCCGAGACCGCGGGCGAGGCCGGCGGCCGCTCGGCCCGGGCCCGCGGCCGGTTCACCCGCAACTTCGTCATCCAGGCCAGCGCCGCCGACTGGGCGCTGGCCCTGCTCGCCGGGCTGCGCCGCCGCCTCGCCGTGTTCGGCTCCGGGGCCGACCGGCCGCACCTGGTGTTCTTCCAGCACGACGAGGTGCTGGTGCACACCCCGACGGACCTCGCCGACGCGGTCGCCGCGGAGATCGCCGCGGCGGCGGACGAGGCCCGGACCCTGGTGTTCGGCGACTCGCCCGTCCGTTTCCCGATGAGCACCGCGGTGGTCGACTGCTACGCGGACGCGAAGTAGCGGCCGGCACGCCGGGGTGCGGCGGTCGGGTCAGGTCCGGTCAGGTCCGGTCGGGGCGGCTGACGAGCATCAGCAGCGCGTCGTCGCCGAGCTCGCCCCCGGTGTGGGCGAGCAGGTCCGCGTAGACGCGGCCGACCGCGGCCTCCAGCTCGCCGGCGGAGCGTGACGCGCCGCGGACGAGCGGGCCGACCCGGGCGGCGAGCGGGTAGAAGTCACCGGTACGGCGGTGGCGGGCCTCGACCACGCCGTCGGTGCAGAGCACCAGCACGTCGTGCGGGCCGAACCGCACCCGGGAGCCGGTGGGTTCGCCCGGCACCAGGGGGCCGAGGCCGAGCGGCACCCACGGCTCGTCGGCCTCCAGCACGCTCACGGTGCCGTCCTGGCCCACCCGGATCGGCGGGACGTGCCCGAAGTGCAGCAGCTCCACCGAGCCGGGTTCGCGGAAGTCCGCGAACAGCGCCGTGGTGAACTCGCCGTCCGGCACGTGCCGCTCCACGCTCGCCTCGACCCGCCCGGCGACCGCGGTGACGCGTTCCTCGTCGTACGCGGCTTCCCGGAAGGCGCCGAGCACGACGGCGGCGGTCTGCACGGCGCCGAGCCCCTTGCCGCGGACGTCTCCGACGAGCACCCGGGTGCCGTGCGGGGTGTCGAGCACGGAGTAGAGGTCGCCGCCGATCCGGGCGGCGTCCGCGGCGGAGACGTACCGCACGGCGAGGTCGAGCGGGCCGACGGTCGGTCCCGGCCGTCGCAGGAGGGCGCGCTGGGCCGCCTCGGCAACGGAGCTGACCGCGGCGAACGCGGCGGCGCGCCGCATGCGCAGCTCGGCGACGTACGCGCTGAAGAAGGTCAGCACGATGTAGCTGAGCAGCGCGCCGTAGAGGAAGCGGCCGTCGTTGAAAGTGGCGACCTGGTCGTAGTTGCTGAGCCACAGCAGGGAGAGGAAGCCGACCCCGCACACCAGCAGGAGTTCGACCGGGGTCAGCAGGAGGGCGGAGATGGACGGCACCATGACCATCAGCGGGGCGAGGTAGCGGTCCTGGCCGGAGACGAAGTCGACGACGGACACGGCGAGGACGGCCAGCAGGGACGGGGTGGCGCGGCGCCGGAACGACAGGTCCTGGAGGTCCGTCGCCAGCAGGGCGGTCCTGCGGCGGGCAGGTGCCAGCCCGGTGGGGTCGGGCGCTTCGGCCCGCTGGGCTCGGCTGATCCGGAACACAGGCCGAACATAGCGGACGGCAGCGCGGGCGGCCGTGCGCGCCGCCGTCGGCCACCGGGTGACACGCGGGGCCCGGACGGGAGCCCACGGTGCCGCTGCGGCTACCGTCTGCTGTCGGCGGAGCGCTCCGCGATCCACGCCACATCCTCCACCCCGGGCGGAAATACCCCAGGGGGGTATGGTGTTGTGAGAGGAAGGGAGCACGGGCGCCACTGCCCGCGCCCGACAGACCGACCGGAGGCACCCGATGTCCAGCACCGTCACCTACACCGTCACCGGCATGAGCTGCGGCCACTGCGAGAAGTCGGTGAGCGCGGAGGTCTCCGGCATCCCGGGCGTCACCGGGGTCACCGCCGACGCCGGGGCCGGCACCGTCACCGTCACCTCCGCCCGGCCGGTCGACGACGACAGCATCCGCGCCGCGGTCGACGAGGCCGGCTACGAGCTGGTCGGACGCACGGCCTGACGCCGTCCCGGGGGCGCGGCCCCCGTCCGCGTCCCCACTACGCTCGTCCTAGGAGCAGATGAGATGAGCACCACCACGCACGGCACGGACTCCGCCGCACGGCAGCGCGTCGAGCTGACGATCGGTGGCATGACCTGCGCCTCCTGCGCCGCCCGGGTCGAGAAGAAGCTGAACCGGATGGACGGCGTCGAGGCCACCGTCAACTACGCCACCGAGAAGGCCCGGATCGACTTCGGCGAGGGCATCGCCGTCGACGACCTGATCGCCACCGTCGAGCGGACCGGCTACACCGCCGAACTCCCCCCGCCGCCCGCCGCCGAGCCGGCCGCGGCGGACACCCCGGGGGCCGCCGCCCCCGACCCGCTCCGCGACCGGCTGCTGATCGGCGCCGCACTGTCCGTGCCCGTGGTCCTCCTGTCGATGGTCCCCGCCCTGCAGTTCGACAACTGGCAGTGGCTGGCGTTCGCCCTCACCGGCCCGGTCGTGGTGTACGGCGGCCTCCCGTTCCACCGCGCCGCCTGGACGAACCTCCGGCACGGCGCCGCCACCATGGACACCCTGATCTCGCTCGGCACCCTCGCCGCGTTCGGCTGGTCGGTCTGGGCCCTCTTCCTCGGCGACGCCGGCATGCCCGGCATGCGCCACGGCTTCTCCCTGACCACCGGCCCCGGCGACGCCTCCTCCACCCTCTACCTGGAGACCGCCGCCGCCGTCACCACCCTGATCCTGCTCGGACGCTGGCTGGAGGCCCGCTCCAAGCGCCGCGCGGGCGCCGCCCTGCACGCCCTCATGGACCTCGGCGCCAAGGACGTCGCCGTCCTCCGCGACGGTCGCGAGGAACGCATCCCCGTCGACCGGCTGGCCGTCGGCATGCGCTTCGTCGTCCGCCCCGGCGAGAAGATCGCCACCGACGGCGTCGTCACCGACGGCACCTCCGCCGTCGACGCCTCCATGCTCACCGGCGAGTCCGTGCCGGTCGAGGTCGCCGCCGGCGACACCGTGACCGGCGCCACGGTCAACGCGGGCGGACGCCTCGTCGTCGAGGCCACCCGGGTCGGCGCCGACACCCGGCTCGCCCGCATGGCGAAGCTCGTCGAGGACGCCCAGAACGGCAAGGCCGCCGCCCAGCGGCTGGCCGACCGGATCTCCGCCGTCTTCGTCCCCGTGGTCATCCTCGTCGCCCTCGCCACCCTGGTCGCCTGGCTGCTGCTCGACCGGAGCCCCACCGAGGCCTTCACCGCCGCCGTGGCCGTCCTGATCATCGCCTGCCCCTGCGCCCTCGGCCTCGCCACCCCGACCGCCCTGATGGTCGGCACCGGACGCGGCGCCCAGCTCGGCATCCTCATCAAGGGCCCCGAGGTGCTGGAGACCACCCGCCGCGTCGACACCGTCGTCCTCGACAAGACCGGCACCGTCACCAGCGGACGGATGTCCCTGATCTCCGTCCACACCGCCGCCGGGGTCGACGAACGGCAGGCACTGCGCCTCGCGGGCGCCCTGGAGCACGCCTCCGAGCACCCGATCGCCGCCGCCGTGGCCGCCGCCGCAGCCGCGCGCACCGGCGACCTGCCGCCCGTCGACGGCTTCCGGAACGTGCCCGGCCGCGGTGTCCTCGGCACCGTCGAGGGCCACGCCGTCGTCGCCGGACGCGAGGCCCTGCTCGCCGACCACGCCCAGCACCTGCCGCCCGAGCTCGCGGCCGCCCGTGCCGCCGCCGAACAGGCCGGACGCACCGCCGTCGCCGTCGGATGGGACGGCGCCGCCCGCGCGGTCCTCGTCGTCGCCGACACCGTCCGACCCGGCAGCGCCGAGGCCGTGGCCGACCTGCGCGCCCTCGGCCTGCGGCCGGTGCTGCTGACCGGCGACAACCGGGCCTCCGCCGAGGCGGTCGCGGCCGAGGTCGGCATCCCCGCCGAGGACGTGATCGCCGAGGTGCTGCCGGAGGACAAGGTCGCCACCGTTCGGCGGCTGCAGGCCGAGGGCCGCTCCGTGGCCATGGTCGGGGACGGCGTGAACGACGCCGCCGCACTGGCCCAGGCCGACCTCGGTCTGGCGATGGGCACCGGCACCGACGCCGCCATCGAGGCCGCCGACCTGACCCTCGTCCGCGGCGACCTCCGTGCCGCCGGCGACGCCATCCGGCTCTCCCGGCGCACCCTCGCCACCATCAAGGGCAACCTCTTCTGGGCGTTCGCCTACAACGTCGCGGCGGTGCCGCTCGCCGCGGCGGGGCTGCTCAACCCGGTGGTGGCCGGCGCCACCATGGCGTTCTCGTCGGTCTTCGTCGTCACCAACAGCCTCCGGCTGCGGAGCTTCGACGCCTCCTGACCCCCGTACGCCCAAGGCCCCGGTCGGCAGCCGCCGACCGGGGCCTTCCGGCGTGCGGGCTCAGCGCCCGAGCAGCTCGCCGCCGTTGCAGTGCAGGATCTCGCCGGTGATGAACGCGGCCTCCGGCGACGCCAGGAAGTACACGGCGGCCGCCACCTCGGCGGGCTCGCCGATCCGGCCGAGCAGGGTGCGGGCGGCCCGCCGGGACACCTCGGCGTCGTCCAGCCGCGGCCCGAAGAACTCGGTGCCCGCCACCGTGCCCGGGGCGACGATGTTGGCCGTGATGCCGGACGGCCCGAGCTGCGCCGCGAGGAAGTGGTTCCAGGCGTGCAGCGACGCCTTCGCGGCACCGTAGGAGCCGGCCCCGCGCAGCGCCGCGATGGAGCTGACGGTGACGACCCGGCCGGAGCCCGGGGGGAGCCGGTCGCGGATCGACTCGGTGAGCAGCACGACGGTGAGCACGTTCCGCTCGAAGTCGCCGCGCCAGCGGGCGAGGACGGCGTGCGGGCCGGCGCCGATCACCGTCTCGCGGCTGCCCGCGTTGTTGACCAGCACGTCGACGGTGGCGGGGAGCGAGCCGAGCGCCGCCTCGACGGCATCGGGATCGGCGAGGTCGCACACCAGCGGGGTGACGTTCCCGCCCAGCTCCGCGGCGGCCTGTTCGAGCACGGCCCGGCGGCGGCCGACGATCACGACCCGTTCGCCGGCGTCGGCGAACCTGCGGGCCACCTCGAAGCCGATGCCCGTACCGCCACCGGTGACGACGACGTTCCTGGTCATCCTCGCGTTCCCTCCCTGTCCGGGTACGGCCCGGCGGAGGTGCGGGCGGACCGCACCGGCGGGGCCTCCCCGGCCGCGGCCGGGGACGGGACGATTCGTATCACGCTGGGTCGCCGGCGATGCGGGGAGGGTGACGCAGCACGCCGGAAAGCGTGTGATAAGGGACAGCGCGGATCCGGCACGCCCGCACACGGAGGGTGGAGAGAGCGAACTCACACTGCCGGAACGTAACTCCCGGCCCCCCGATACGTCATACCGTGTGTAGTGCAGCGGGTGCCCGGCCCGCGGCGACGCGGCGAACGGCTTCGCGTCCCCGCTCCGGGCGGCCGCCGCACACGGGGCTCCGGCGGGCCCCGGAACGGCTGCCGACCTCATCGGCGGCACGGCGCACGGCGCCGGGGTGCGAGGGGCCAGGGACGCTTTGAGCGGCCGTTCCTGGAGCTGTCGCACCTGGGTGCCGTGCGCCGCAGACCTCGTCCGCGGCCCCCGGGCCGCGCACGGCGAAGGGCCCGGCCACTCCCCTCGGGTTCTAACGGTCCTCGCAACACCCGCGATCTGTGGGAGTTGCGAGGACCGTGGGCGTTGAGCGTGATCTTGCCGGGTTGCGGGAGCGTTTCCTTGCGCGGCTGGATGTCGTGGGGAATGTGACCGTGGTGGCGCGTGAGCTGGGGGTGAACCGGAATACCGCTTTCGGCTGGGCGCGGAAGGCCGGGCGGCGTTCGGAGCGTCTGCCCCGCAGGCATCCCGGGCGGGAGGAGTACGAGCGGCTGCGGGCCGGGGGCGTCGCGGGCCGGGAGGCGGCCCGGCGGGTCGGCGTGAACGAGCGCACGGCCCGGGACTGGGACCGGGGCGTCAAGAAGACCAGCTCTTCGCGCACCTACCCCGACGGGCGCCGTGTCGACTACACGGCGGGGACCGTCACGATGGGCGGTGTGACCACGGCACCGGTGGGCCTGACGGCCCTGGAGAAGCAGCTTCACCCACGTTTCCTGACGCTCGCCGAGCGCGAGGAGATCCGCGACCTCCATACGGCGGGCCGGTCGCTGCGGGCGATCGGACGCACTCTGGGACGGCCGGCAAGCACGGTCAAGCGGGAGCTCGACGCGAACTTCGGCAACGACGGCTACCAGCCCTACGCCGCCCACCGGGCCGCCGCCGCACGCAGGCCCCGTCCCAAGGAACGCAAACTGTCGCGGGAGGGCCGGCTGCGCCGTTTCGTCCAGGAGCGGCTGCGCAGGCGGTGGTCGCCGGAGCAGATCTGCCACGCTCTGCGCAAGGAGCATCCCGACGACGAGAGCATGCGGGTGAGCGTGGAGACGATCTACCAGGCGCTGTACTTCCAGGCCCGCGGCGGCCTGAAACGCGAGGTCCAGGCCGCGATCCGTTCCGGCCGGACCCGTCGCAGGCCACACCGGGACCCCGAACGGCGCACTTCGCGCTTCACCGATCCGATGGTGATGATCAGCGACCGTCCCGCCGACGTCGAGGACCGGGCGGTGCCCGGCCACTGGGAGGGCGACCTCATCATCGGCGCGGGCGGCCGTTCCGCGATCGCCACCCTGGTCGAGCGCAGCACCCGCTACACCATGCTGGTCCACCTGCCGGGCGGAGCCCGCGACGCCGAGACCGTCCGCGACGGCCTCGTCACCACGATCCGGACCCTGCCCGCCCACCTGCGCGGCTCCCTCACCTGGGACCAGGGCAGCGAGATGGCACGCCACAAGCAGTTCAGCACGGCCACCGGCATGCCCGTCTACTTCTGCGATCCGGCCTCACCCTGGCAGCGCGGCTCCAACGAGAACACGAACGGGCTGCTGCGGCAGTACTTCCCCAAAGGCACCGACCTGAGCGTCCACGGCCCCGAAGACCTCGAACACGTCGCCCAGGAACTCAACGGCCGCCCACGCAAGACGCTCGACTGGGATACCCCAGCCGAGCGTCTACGTGATCTACTCACCACCTAAAACCAGATGGTGTTGCGACGACCCCTGGAATCCAAGCCCCCGCGAGGGGGGACGGCCGGGCCCTTCGTACGAGCCGGGTCAGCGCTCGCCGAGCTCCACGTAGTCGCGGATCGCGGTGCCGGTGTAGATCTGCCGCGGGCGGCCGATGCGGCTGGTCGGGTCGTTGATCATCTCGTGCCAGTGGGCGATCCAGCCGGGCAGGCGGCCGAGCGCGAACAGCACGGTGAACATGCTGGTCGGGAAGCCCATCGCGCGGTAGATCAGGCCCGTGTAGAAGTCCACGTTCGGGTAGAGCTTGCGCGAGACGAAGAAGTCGTCGCTGAGCGCGTGCTCCTCCAGCTTGAGCGCGATGTCGAGCAGCTCGTCGCTCTTGCCGAGCTGGCCGAGCACCTCGTGCGCAAGGATCTTGACCTGCGCGGCGCGCGGGTCGAAGGCCTTGTACACGCGGTGGCCGAAGCCCATCAGCTTGACGCCGTCCTCGCGGTTCTTCACCTTGCGGATGAAGGCGTCGACGTCGCCGCCGTCCTTCTGGATCTGCTCCAGCATCTCCAGCACGGCCTGGTTGGCGCCGCCGTGGAGCGGGCCCCACAGCGCCGAGATGCCGGCCGAGATCGAGGCGAAGAGGTTCGCGTGGCTGGAACCCACGAGGCGCACGGTGGAGGTCGAGCAGTTCTGCTCGTGGTCCGCGTGCAGGATCAGCAGCTTGTCGAGGGCGTTCACGATGACCGGGTTGATCTCGTAGTCCTCGGCGGGGACCGCGAACATCATCCGCAGGAAGTTCTCGACGTAGCTCAGGTCGTTGCGCGGGTAGACGAAGGGCTGGCCCATCGCCTTCTTGTACGCGTAGGCCGCGATCGTCGGCAGCTTGGCGAGCAGGCGCACCGTCGAGATGTGGCGCTGCTCCGCGTCGAACGGGTTGTGGCTCTCCGGGTAGAACGTGGAGAGCGCGCCGACGACCGAGGACAGCATCGCCATGGGGTGCGCGTCCCGGGGGAAGCCCTGGTAGAAGCGCTTGACGTCCTCGTGCAGCAGGGTGTGCTGGGTGATCTCGTTGGTGAAGACCGAGAGCTCCTCGGCCTTCGGCAGTTCACCGTTGATCAGCAGGTACGCGGTCTCGATGAAGTTGCCCCGCTCGGCGAGCTGCTCGATGGGGTAACCGCGGTAGCGCAGGATGCCGTTGTCACCGTCCACGAAAGTGATCGCGGACTTGTACGCGGCGGTGTTGCCGAAGCCGTTGTCCAGGGTGACCAGGCCGGTCTGCGGGAGCAGCTTCGAGATGTCGAAGCCGGCGTTGCCCGCAGTGCTCTCGACGACGGGGTACTCGTACTCGCCGTCCTGGTACCGCAGTACTACCGAGTTGTCGCTCACGTCTTCCTCACCGACGAAATGAATCCTCATCCGACTGCCCTGACTGTCTCCACGATCCCCCATCCGGAGGACAGCCGCGCACCCGGGGTGGGCCGAAAAGGGGCCCGCCATACAAAACCTGTCGCCATGACCGGTCCGAACCGGACAAGATCGGCGCCCAACCAGGTTCCGCCCTAAATCTCTTCACGTCAAGACAACCCGGGACCGTAGCGCACCCTGGGACGATCATCCAACCGCGAGCCTGTGATCGAGCGCAGAGTGCCTGCGACCTGCACTGACGGCCCGAACGGCCTGCGCGATCGCCCTCCGTGACCCTACGAGCACAACCAGCTTCTTCGCCCTCGTCACGGCCGTGTACAGCAGGTTTCTCTGCAGCATCGACCATGCCGATGCAGTGACCGGAATCACCACCGCCGGGTACTCGCTCCCCTGCGACCGATGGATCGTCACGGCGTACGCGTGCGCCAGTTCGTCGAGCTCGTCGAAGTCGTACGGCACCTCCTCGTCCTCGTCGGTGCGCACCGTCAGTCGCTGGTCCTCCACGCTCAGCGACGTGACGACCCCGACGGTCCCGTTGAAGACGCCGTTCTCGCCCTTCTCGTAGTTGTTCCGGATCTGCGTCACCTTGTCGCCCACCCGGAACGTCCGGCCACCGAAACGGCGCTCCGCCAGACCCTCCCGCGCCGGCGTCACGGCCGCCTGCAGCAGCGTGTTCAGGTTGCCCGCGCCGGCCGGACCGCGGTGCATCGGCGCCAGCACCTGCACGTCACGCCGCGGGTCCAGCCCGAAGCGCTGCGGGATGCGCCGCGCCACCACGTCGACCGTCAGCCCCGCCGCCCGCTCGGTGTCCTCCTCCGCGAAGAGGAAGAAGTCCGGCAGACCCTCCGTCACCGGCGGCAGACCCTCGTTGATCCGGTGCGCGTTGGTCACCACCCCCGACTGCTGGGCCTGCCGGAAGATCCTGGTCAGCCGCACCGACGGGATCGGGCTCGCCTCCGACAGCATGTCCCGCAGCACCTCGCCGGCACCGACGGACGGCAGCTGGTCGACGTCCCCGACGAACAGCAGGTGCGCGCCCGGCGCCACCGCCTTCACCAGCTTGTTCGCCAGGATCAGGTCCAGCATCGAGGCCTCGTCCACCACCACCAGGTCCGCGTCCAGCGGGCGGTCCCGGTCGTACGCGGCCTCGCCGCCCGGCCGCAGCTCCAGCAGCCGGTGCACCGTCGACGCCTCGGCCCCCGTCAGCTCCGCCAGCCGCTTGGCCGCCCGCCCGGTCGGCGCGGCCAGCACCACCTTCGCCCGCTTCGCCAGGGCGAGCGTCACGATCGACTTCACCGTGAACGACTTGCCGCACCCCGGGCCGCCGGTCAGCACCGCCACCTTCCGGGTGAGCGCGAGCTTCACCGAATCCCGCTGCTCGGGCGCGAGTTGAGCACCCGTCCGGCCTGCGAGCCAGCCCAGCGCGGCATCCCAGTCGAGCGCGGCACCGGCCGCGCCGGAGAAGGCCGGCATCCGGTCCTCCGGCGTGTTCAGCAACCGCAGCAACTGGTTGGCCAGCGAGATCTCCGCCCGGTGGAACGGCACCAGGTAGACCGCCGAGACCGGGTCACCGCCCCCTCCCGGCAGGCTCTCGCGGACCACCCCCTCCTCCGCCACCAGCTCCGCCAGGCAGTCGATCACCAGCCCCACGTCGACCTGCAGCAGTTTCACCCCGTCGGCGATCAGCCGCTCCTCCGGCAGGTAGCAGTGCCCCTGGTCGCTGCTCTGCGAGAGCGCGTACTGCAGACCCGCCTTCACCCGCTCCGGGCTGTCGTGCGGGATGCCCACCGCCTGCGCGATCCGATCGGCCGTCAGGAAGCCGATGCCCCAGACGTCCGAGGCCAGCCGGTACGGCTCGTTCTTCACCACGCCGATCGAGGCGTCCCCGTACTTCTTGAAGATCCGCACCGCGAGGGAGGTCGACACCCCGACCCCCTGCAGGAAGACCATCACCTCCTTGATGGACTTCTGCTCCTCCCACGCGGCCGCGATCATCTTCGTCCGCTTCGGCCCGAGACCCGGCACCTCGATCAGGCGCTTCGGCTCGTTCTCGATGACCTCCAGCGTCTCCACGCCGAACCGCTCCACGATCCGCTCGGCGAAACGCGGGCCGATCCCCTTGATCAGCCCGGACCCGAGATAGCGCTGGATGCCCTGCACCGTGGCGGGCAGCACCGTCGTGTAGTTCTCCACCGTGAACTGCCGCCCGTACTGCGGGTGCGAGCCCCACCGGCCGAACAGCCGCAGCGACTCCCCCGGCTGGGCACCCAGCAGCGCCCCGACCACGGTCAGCAGGTCGTTGGCGCCGCGCCCGGTGTCGACCCGGGCCACGGTGTAACCGGTCTCCTCGTTGGCGTAGGTGATCCGCTCCAGCACACCGTCCACCTGCGCGAGCTGCCGGGGCACCTCCGGCTGCTGCTTCGTGTCCACGTGGCCCCTCCCGGTGCTGGCGACGCTCGACGCGGTGACCGTCCTGCCACGCACCGTACCGCCCTGCACCGACAACCGGACACCGTCCCCGGAACCCTCCGACCTGCCCGGCTGGGCCGCCCGTAGGGTCGGTCCATGACCGATCCGATCATCCGACCCGCCACCTGTGCCGACCTGCCCGCCGTGGTCGCCCTGCTCGCCGACGATCCGCTCGGCGCCGCCCGGGAGACGCCCGACGACCTCGCGCCCTACCGCGCGGCGTTCGCCCGCATCACGGCCGACCCGCAGCAGCACCTGGTCGTCGCCGAACGCGGCGGCCGGACGGTCGGCACCCTCCAGCTCACCCTGGTGCCCTGCCTCGCCCGCCGCGGCGCCACCCGGGCGATCATCGAGGCCGTCCGGGTCCACGCCGAGGAGCGCGGCAGGGGCCTCGGCGGCCACCTGGTCGGGTGGGCCGTCGAACGCGCCCGCGAGCTCGGGGCGGACCTCGTCCAGCTGACCTCGGACGCCTCCCGGACGGACGCCCACCGGTTCTACGAGCGCCTCGGCTTCACCGCCTCCCACGTGGGCTTCAAACGCGCCCTCTGACCGCCTCGCACGCCCTCCCCGCCGCCCCTTGCCCGCCGCCCCTTGCCCGCCGTCCCCGCCCCGGTGTCCCCGCCCCGGTGTCCGGAGCGGGTGCGACACTCGGCCGATGACCGACGCCCGATCACCGATCAGCACCTACTGGGACACCGCAGCCGCCACCTTCGACGAAGAACCCGACCACGGGCTCCGCGACCCGGCCACCCGGGCCGCCTGGGCCGCCCGCCTCCACGACTGGCTCCCGGCCGCGCCCGGCCACGTCCTGGACCTCGGATGCGGCACCGGATCGCTCGCCGTCCTGCTCGCCCGGCAGGGACACCGGGTGACCGGCATCGATCTCGCCCCGCGCATGGTCGCCCGGGCCCGGGCCAAGCTCACCGCCGCGGGGCTCCGGGCCGACCTGCACGTCGGCGACGCCGCCGCACCGCCGGCCCGGCCCGACGGCTACGACGCCCTGCTCTCGCGGCACCTGGTGTGGACCCTGCCCTCGCCGGAGAGCGCCCTCCACCACTGGACGACACTGCTCAGGCCCGGCGGCACCCTCGTTCTCGTCGAGGGCCGATGGGCCCAGGCCGACGGCGACGGCCGCCCGTACGCACCCGGGGTGCCCCGACTGCCCTGGGCCGGCGGTGTGCGCGCCGAGACCCTCGCGGCGGCGCTCCGGCCGCACGTACGCGAGCTGACGGTCGTCCCGCTCGAACACGACGCCGCGCTCTGGGGCCGCGTCGTGCCCGACGAACGGTACGCCCTGATCGCACGGACCTGAGCTCCGGAAATCCACGCCGGCACGCATGTGCCGGAAACTGGGCCGGAAACGCAGAGAAGCCCCCTCCCGGCAAGGGGAGGGGGCTTCTCTCGAAGAATTGTTCGGCGGCGTCCTACTCTCCCACAGGGTCCCCCCTGCAGTACCATCGGCGCTACGAGGCTTAGCTTCCGGGTTCGGAATGTAACCGGGCGTTTCCCT
>NZ_BPRL01000080.1:0-46230 GCF_045862635.1 Kitasatospora sp. NE20-6 | reverse complement strand
ACGGCGACTTCGACGCCTACTGGGCCTGGCACGAGAAGCAGGAGTTCACCCGCAACCACCAGGCCCGCTATCGCGACACGCTCATACCCGCAGCTTGATCACCAGAGCCCTCATTAGATCTGCACCCAACGCAGACAGGGGAGGTTGCCGTGGCCGAGGTTGTAGCTCAATCACTCCCGGAAGGAGCTCACGGCGAAGGTCCAGCCTCGCCGTGTCCCCACTGGGTCTTCAACCACCGGGTATGGACGGGGCAGCGGGTACGAGCCCGGTCGGCGGTGACGGTACGGTTGCGCGACGGACGAATGCCAGCACGGGCGGACGGAACGCGCCGGGCCGGGAGGCCCCGGCGGAGGGGTGGGGCAGTGGCGACGGTAGTACTGGTGCACGGGATCTGGAACCGGCAGCGGGGGATGACCGCAGACCTGGCTGCGACGGCACTCGCCGACGCGGCGCTGCCCAAGTTGGCCCGGGGGCTTCAGGCAGCCCAATTGCCGCACACCCCGCTGCCTGCCCTGGCCATGGCCTACTACGCGGACCTGCTGACGGACGGCGCGGAGCTGCAGTCGGCCGGTGAAGACGGGCTGGAGGGGTTGTCGGACTCCGAGCTCGCACAGGCGTGGCAGTGGCTACTGGCCGCAGGTGCGCCGGGACTCCAGGAGTCCCAGGCGGGCTGGCTGTCCCCGGTACGGCAAGGGCTGGGCTGGCTGGTGCGGCAGCACGGCGGTGACCTGCGGACCTCCCGGGCCCGGGAGGAGGCGATGGTCCGACTGGAGCGGCTCGTGTGCGCGTTGATCCGGGAGGTCGACGCTTACACCTCCCGGCCGCAGGTCAGGAAGGCCGTGCGCGAGCGGGTCCGGGAGGCGATCCGAGCGCACCGGCCGCAGGTGGTGGTCGCGCATTCGCTGGGGTCGGTGGTGGCGTGGGAGACGTTGTGCGCCTCCCCGGAGCTGGACGTGGAGCTCCTGGTAACGCTGGGCTCCCCGCTGGGGCTCCCCGCACTGACGCAGAGACTGGAGCCGCCGCTGCGGCATGGGAAAGGGCTCCGGCCCGCGGGGGTGAGGCGCTGGGTGAACATCGCGGACGGGGGAGACCTCGTCGCCCTCCCGCCGGAGCTCGGCGGGATCTTCCCCGTGGACACCCATATGACCACGGGCATCGGCCCGTTCGATCTCCATACCCTGGGCGGATATCTGTCGAACGGCATGGCAGCGGCAGCGATGGCCCCCTATCTTTCGTCCTGACAGGCAGTGATCCGGCCGGTCAGGGACGTCTTCCGGCCCGGAGTAGGCGTACGTACAGCCCGACGGGGAGAGGGAGGGACGCGGAATGGTGCGCTCGCTGGTGGTCGGCGCGGGAGGCTTCTCCCAGGTCCTCGTCGACGAGGAGAGCGCTGCTCGGGGAGAGGCCCCGTTCGAGCACCTGCCGAGTGTGGCCGACGCAGTCCACGATGTCGCCAGGGCGATGCGAGCGGCCGGGATCGAGGTCGGCGAGCCGCTGCAGGACCCCACCAGGGACGTGCTGATCGACACGTGGAACGCGGCGCTCGAGCAGTCGGCGCACCAGCCGCTGGTCGTGCACTTCAGCGGACACGGCGAGTACGACAACGGGAGCCTGTACCTGGCCGTGCGCGGCAGTGAACGCGGCCAGCGGCTGCGTCCGACGAGCGTGGAGGCGGACGCGCTGCTGAAGGACGCCCTATCGGGGAAGTCGCCCGTGCTGTTCCTGTTGGACGTCTGCCAGGCCGGCTACGCCGTCACCAGCCAGGCCTTGAACGACCTGGTACGAGCGGCAGCCGCCCGTAAGCCCAGTACCCGCAATGTGTGGGTGATCGGGGCGTGCGCCGCTGGTGAGACCACGCAGCAGGCCATGTTCAGCCGCGCGACCGCCACGGTCCTCCACCGCTTGGCCGAGGGCCTGATCGACGTGTCCCCCGCCTTGGAGCACGTGCCCGTCGAGACGTTCGCGGCGGACGTCGCCCGGGAACTCGCACGGGCTGGCGGGCTTGGCCAGTCCGTGGTCCGTACCCCGACGGATCTGGCCCTGGAAGAGGTGCCTGGGTTCTTCCCCAACCGCTCCTACGCGGAGGACGCACCCGGCCGCTTCCTCGCCGGAGTCGACGCCGCCCTGCGGCAGCTGGCACTCGACACGGATCCGTCTCTCGACCTGCTGCACTTCGCCACCCGCGCCGCAGGGAACAGACGGGCGGATGTGTGCCAGTTCTCCGGCCGCACCTCCCAGCTTGAGCAGATCCAGGCCTGGCTCGACGACCCAACAGGCGGCCAGGCGCGGCTCCTGGTCGTCACCGGCGGCCCCGGCAGCGGCAAATCCGCCCTGCTCGGCGTCACCGCCTGCCTCCTGCACCCCGAGCTGCAGCCGCTCCGGCGTAGGGTGCGCGCCCGCATCGCCGGCTTCGACCCCCGCCCCCGGGCCCGCATCCTCGCGGTCCACGCCCGTCAGCTGACGTCCCACCAGATCATCGACTCGCTTCTGCGTCAGCTGTCTGCCCTCACCGGCGGGCCCACGCCGGCCAGCTCCGACGGCGGGGAGGAGAAGCAGGCCTCTGAACAGGGGGACGGGGCGGGCTTCGACAAGCTGGCGGCCCGGATCCGCGCAACCGGCCCGGTAGTCATCGTCCTGGACGCGCTCGACGAGGCCACAGACCCCGCCGCGGTGGTGCGCGAGCTCGTCCTGCCCCTTGCTGGCGCCGCGTCCGACGACGGCGACCCGACACCCCACTGCCGGGTCATGGTCGGCACCCGCCCCTGGTGGGACGCCCTCCACGAACTCCACGAGCACGCCGTCACCCGGCCGGAAACCCTCCTCACCCTCGACCCTGCGACAGACGACGACCGGCAAGTGCTGGCCAGCGATCTCGCCGAATACCTCGGCCAACTCCTGGAGGATCACTACTCCCCGTCGGTCTCCGGGACGATCGCCCACCGCCTCGCCCACCACGCGGAAACTGGCGCGTTCCTCATCGCCGCGCTCTACGCCGACCACCTCGTCCAGCAGGCGGAGGCCGGGCGGCCGCCAGCCGCCGACGACATCGCCGACAACCTACCCTGCACCATCACCGACGTCTTCGACCTGCACATCCAGTCTCTCGTAACCGCCGACCCCTGGGTCCTGCCCGTCCTGCAAGTCCTCGGCCAGGCCCGCGGCCAGGGCATGCCCCTCGACCTCCTCCACGAAGCGGCCCTCGCCCACACCCACCGGGACACCGAAGTAGACCGGAAGCCGACCCTGGAGGACACCCGCAGGGCCCTACTGAAAGCCGCTTTCTACCTGCGGACCGCCCCCGACAGCGATCACCACCTGCTCTACCGCTACTTCCACCAGGCATTGGTCGACCACACCGCGCCCACAACCGATCCCGTCGTCGTCCACGACGCCCTGGTCAGGACCGTTCCCGCACCCGACGGCACCCCGGACTGGGAACTTGCCCACCCCTACCTCAAACGGCACGCCGCCGCCCACGCCTTGGCCGCCGGACGCGCCCATGTCGACGACCTCCTAGAGGACCCGCTCTTCCTCCTGCACGCCGACCCCGACGGCCTCGCCCCGTACCTCCACCACGCCACCACGGAAACAGCCGTCCACCACGCCCACATCTACCGCACCACCGCCACCCACCACCCCGAGCGCCACCTGACCGCCACACGCAGGGACCTCCTCGCCGTCGATGCCGCCGCCTGGAAGGCACCGGCTCTCGCCAGGGCACTCTCCACTGCACCCGTCGACCACCAGGCATCCCCCCTCGTACCGGTCTGGGCGACCAGCAGCACCGCCCACCCAGCGCTCCTGCACACCCTCATGAAGCACACCGCCGCGGTAGCCGCGGTGGCGACGGCAGCCACCGCCGAAGGCCAGGCCCTCGCCGTGAGCGCCGGTGGCGGGGAGACCCGCGTGTGGGACCTGGACACCGGTGAGCACGTGGCACGCTTCCGCGGCAGCAGTGAAGGCCCGGTGGCGACGGCAGCTCTACCCGACGGTCGCGTCCTCGCCGTCACCATCGAGAAGGGCAGAGCACGGGTGTGGGACATGCTCTCGGGCCGGCACCTGCACCATCTCGCCAGCCGCAGCCGCCAGCTCAGTTCGGTGGCGACGGCGGTGCTGCCCGACGGCCGCGCCCTCGCCATCACCACCGACGGCGGCGCGGCGCGGGTGTGGGACCTGCTCTCAGGCAGGCACCTGCGCGGCCTGCCCGGCCACGCCGGTGCGGTGCGATCGGTGGCGACGGCGGTGCTGCCCGACGGCCGCGCCCTCGCCATCACCATCGACCGCACCAAGACGGCACAGGTGTGGGACCTGGTCGCCGGCAAGCGTCTGCGCGGCCTGCCCGGCCACGCCGGTGCGGTGCGATCGGTGGCGACGGCGGTGCTGCCCGACGGCCGCGCCCTCGCCATCACCACCGGCATCGGTGGACAGATCCGAGTCTGGAACCTAGAGACCGGCGACCGCGTGCACTCCCTCACTGGCCCCGCCGGTGTGGTACTGGCCGTGGCGACGTTGGTACTGCCCAACGGCCAGGCCCTAGCCATCACCACCGACCGCACCAGGACGGCACAGGTGTGGGACCTGGTCACCGGCAAGCGCCTGTACACCCTCACCGGTCACACCCACGCGGTACTGGCCGTGGCGACGTTGGTACTGCCCGACGGCCGCGCCCTCGCCGTCACCACCGACCGTGTCGGGAAAGGCCTGGTATGGGATCTGGCTGCGGCCAAACATCCGATGCACCCCCGAAGGGGTCACCTCCGCGCGGTCGGTGCGGTGGCGACAGCGACGCGGTCCGGCGGACGGACCCTCGCGCTCAGTGCCGACAACCTAGTGGTCCAGGTACGGGACCTGGTCTCCGGTGAACAGCTGTACTCCCTCACGGGACACACCGGCAGCCTGCTCGAACTGGCAACGGCAACGTCTTCCAGCGGGAGGGTTCTCGCCGTCACCGCGGGGTTCTTCGACACCGTGCAGGTGTGGGACCTGGAAAGCAGCCAGCCTGAACCCCTCTCCAACCTCGCGGACACGATCCGTGCCGGGAGGAGAGCAGTACTGCCAGGCGGGGAGGTCCTCACCGTCGACACCGGTGAGCAGTGGCCGGGGGAACTCGCCACGGGCAGTGAGGCTGATCTTCTCGACCAGATCACAGACGGCCCCCTCCCTCAGGGTTCACTGGCTGCTGTGCTGGACAACGGCATGGTCGTCGTCACCGAGGAAGGGCGCAGGGGCAGGATCTCAACCGACTGGACCCTGCCCAGCTTCCGCCGACCCGGCTGGCACACCCGTTCCTCTCCCGAGATCGCCGCGATGATCATGGCTGACGGCAGGAAAATCCTCGTCCACCCCGGGACCAGATGGGTCAAGGAGCTTCACACCGGAAAGCACCTCGCCCCCCTCACCAGACTCGCCACCCGCTTCGACCCGGCGAGCTCGATCGCTGTGACGACGCTCGCCGACGGCACCGTCCTCGCCGTGACCGTCGGAATCGGCGGCGGAGCCCACGTGTGGGACATGAACAGCCAAAAGCAACTCCACAACCTCGGCAACCACCCCGGCCAGGTCCTCGCGGTGGCCACCGCCGTGCTGCCCGACGGCCGTGCTCTCGCCATCACCACCCACAGCACGGGGAACGTACGGGTGTGGAACCTCGCGGAAGGCCGCCAGATCGGTCGGGAGATCAGCCTTCCTTTCCGCAACGTGCAGGCCGTCACCGCCACAGGCAACGGAATCGTCCTGGGCTACGGCCCCGACGTTGCCCACTTCGTATGGAACACACCGGACTCAACCAGTGGATGCAACACCGGGCTTGCTGGATCGATCGTAGGTGATCGTTAAGGGCTTCGGCGGGTGTCTTCCAGCCGAGGGTCTTGCGGGGGCGGCTGTTGAGCGTGGCGGCTGCTGCCGCGATCTCCTCAGCGCTCCGGCGGGACAGGTCCGTGCCTTTCGGGAAGTACTGGCGCAGTAGGCCGTTCGTGTTCTCGTTCGTGCCGCGCTGCCAGGGGCTGTGCGGGTCGGCGAAGTAGACCGGGATGCCGGTCTCGATCGTGAACTGGGTGTGGGCCGACAGCTCCTTGCCGCGGTCCCAGGTCAACGACCGCAGCAACTGCTCGGGCAGGGTGGCGACAGTGGCGGTGAGCGCGTCTTTCATCGTCACCGCGCCGTAGTCGGCCAGTGGCGGTCCGTTCCTGGTGCGGGGGACGGTGCCGAAGCCGTCCTGACGGGGCAAGCGGACCAGCATGGTGTACCTGGTGGTGCGTTCGACCAGGGTGCCGATCGCCGAGCGTTCCAGTCCGATCAGCAGATCGCCCTCTCAGTGCCCCGGCACGGCGCGGTCATCGGCCTTGGCCGGCCGCTCGCTGATCAACACCTCGGGCGTGACGTGAGCCCATGCCTTCCGCCTGGATCAGGCCCAAGGAACCCGCAGGGCCCTGCCGGTGCGCAGCCAGGTGACGAGCTCACGTTCAAGTGCTCCCCGGCCTTCGACGAACAGGGCCTGGTAGATCGCCTCGTGGCTGATCCGCAGGGACTCATCATCGGGGAAGTCGACCTTCAGCCGGTTCGCGATCTGCTCCGGACTCCATGCCGTGGCCCACCGGCGATCGCCGCGGTGCGGCTTGTTCCGGCCCTTCCACGGCGCCGCCTCCGGCCCCAATGCCGTGCCGTCCGGGCGGCTGACCTTGCCCGAAAGCCTTTCCTGTACGTAGTCCCGCAGCTGGTCGTTCGCGGCCGGCTTCGGGCGTTGGGCCACCGGATCGGCCTTCCACTGCGCGACCGAGGCCCGGTGGTCCAGCCGGCCGCCCCAGGTCGCGGCGTTGCGCCGCAGCTCCCGGGATATCGTCGACGGAGCGCGGCCCAGCCGCCGGGCGATCTCCCGTACCCCAATGTCTTGCGCCTTCCAGATCGCGGTCTCCTCACGCTCGGCGAAGGACAGGTACCGGCCGGACAGCGGGGCGAGATCCATGGCGGCATCCCGCCACCGTGCCGGAACCAACGCCCGCCCACAGCCTGGGATACGCCGACCGCGGCCGCCGCCTCCTCGGCGAGCAGCCCCTTGGCGATCTCACGCCAAAACTCGCGCTCGACCTCCCGCCGAAGCGCAGGCGCACCCGGCTACTTCATCGGCGACCGCCCCGTCAACGCCTGCATCCATCCAGCTGGCCGGCCCATCAACACCTCCGAGGACGAGGTGTTGCAACGATCGGTTGAATCCGCCTTGGCAGCCGCGATCCGAGTGGAAAATCACCGGACCGTCGGGCCGCCGGCTGTGGCAGGCGGCCCGCAGCGCGTCGGAGACGAGTTCGGTCCGCAGGTGGCTGGCGGTGGCCCAGCCGACCACGCGGCGGGAGGCGATGTCGATGACGGTGGCCAGGTAGAGCCAGCCCTGATCGGTGGGGACGTAGGTGATGTCGCCGCACCAGCGGGTGTCGACGGCGTTCGGGGAGGGCCGGAAGTCCCGCAGGACGAGGTCCGGGCGTGCGGCGGCGTGCGGGTCGGGGATTGTGGTGCCGCCGGCCTCGTCTGCGGTGTCGGCCCTGCAGGCCGGCCTGGCGCATCAGGCGCGCGACCCTCGGCGGCCGCACCGGTCGCCGTCACGCTTGAGTACGGCATGTATCCGAGGGGCGCCGTAGCTGCCGCGCGAGGTCTCGTGGACCTCAGCGATCTTCTCGGTCAGGTCCGCGTCGCGCACCGCGCGGGGGCCGGGTTCGGCAGTGCGGCGGGCGTAGAAGGCGGCACGGGAGACCTTCAGCAGCTCACACATCCGTTTGACGTTGTGACCCGCCTGCTTCTCCGCCTCGATGAACGGGTGCACCGTCACCGGGTCTCCTTCGCGAAGAAAGCCGTGGCCCGGCGGAGGATGTCGACGTCCTCGCGCAGACGGCGGTTCTCCTGCCGCAGCCGGGCCAGTTCCTCGCGTTCGTTGCTGGTCAGGCCGTCGCGTTCGCCGGCGTCGACCTCGCTCTGCCTGATCCAGTCGCGCACCGCGGTCTCGGTCAGGTCGAAGCCCTTGGTCACCTGGCCGACCGACCGGTCACCGCGTCGGCACAGCTCGACGATCTCGGCCTTGAACTCCGGCGTGAACGAGCGGAGAGGACGCGGCTTCTTCTTCCCCATGCTCTCCATGATGGACATCATCCTTCCGGGGCCGAAGCCCCTGATCAGGAGTGTCCGTCAAAGCGGATCAAGCCCAGCTTCGCCAACGTGGGCTTTATCTCACTGTGGGTGGCGCTTTCCGGGTTCGAGAGGCTGGGACTCCAACTCCTCCAGGGCTTTCACAGCTTCCTCCGTCGCGCCAGCCCGCTGGTAGGCCTGGGCGGATGCCTCCCGCGTGGTCCGGATCTTGCTGGTCGGGCGCCCGGCGGCGAGGAGGGTGTCGGCGAGTTTGCCGAGCGTCTCACCCTCCCGGTACGCATCGTTCAGCTCGCGGAACACGGCGACAGCACGCTCACCAGCCTCCACCGCCTGCTCGTACGCTTCAGCGCCCCGCAGCGCGGTGCCGAGGTTGTTCCAGGCGGTAGCTTCGCTGTAGCGGTCGCCAAGGTCCTGGTAGTGGGCAAGGGCGGTGCGGTGGGCGTCGAGGGCTTCGTCGAAGCGCCGCAGCTCCCGCAGCGCGGTGCCGAGGTTGTTCCAGGCGGTAGCTTCGCTGTAGCGGTCGCCAAGGTCCTGGTAGTGGGCAAGGGCGGTGCGGTGGGCGTCGAGGGCTTCGTCGAAGCGCCGCAGCTCCCGCAGCGCGGTGCCGAGGTTGTTCCAGGCGGTAGCTTCGCTGTAGCGGTCGCCAAGGTCCTGGTAGTGGGCAAGGGCGGTGCGGTGGGCGTCGAGGGCTTCGTCGAAGCGCCGCAGCTCCCGCAGCGCGGTGCCCAAGTTGTTCCAGGCGGTAGCTTCGCTGTAGCGGTCGCCAAGGTCCTGGTAGTGGGCAAGGGCGGTGCGGTGGGCGTCGAGGGCTTCGTCGAAGCGCCGCAGCTCCCGCAGCGCGGTGCCCAAGTTGTTCCAGGCGGTAGCTTCGCTGTAGCGGTCGCCAAGGTCCTGGTAGTGGGCAAGGGCGGTGCGGTGGGCGTCGAGGGCTTCGTCGAAGCGCCGCAGCTCCCGCAGCGCGGTGCCCAAGTTGTTCCAGGCGGCGGCTTCCTCGATTGTGTTGTTGCTGTTGCGTGCTGCGGTAAGAGAGATCTCGGCAACATCCAGATAGCTTTCGAACCAGCGGCGCAGGTTGAGATATGGGCCAAGGTATGAAGCCAGGGCGTGGGTGATGTCGTCGTGGCCCGCTGTGTGGGCGGTGTGGACGGCGGCAATGAGGTTGGCGCTTTCAGCGTCGAGCCAAACCAACGCCTCCGCGCGGCCGGCGAACTGCTGCCCCCGGCCGCTGTCGATGATTGCCGGGTTCACGTGGGCGATCGCGTCCTGTGCGGTGAGGGTGTAATGGTCTAGGAGACGGGTCAGGGCTTTGGCACTGTGCTGGGGGCTCAGCCAGGCCTGTTCGGTGGCGTAGGCGCGGACGAGGTCGTGCATGCGCCAGCGTCCGGTGCCGGGGTCCTGGCGGATGAGACTGGCCCTGGACAGGGCGACCAGCCGGGTGCGGACGTCCTTGAGTTTGGTGATGCCGGTGACGGCGGCGGCGGTGTTGGTGGACAGGTCGGGGCCGGGGTTGACCGCCAGGAGTCGGAACAGCTCGGCCTGGGGTGGGGCCAGTCGCCGGTAGGAGCGCTCCAGCACTGTCCGTACCGCCCGCAGCCCGTCCTCCAGCACACCGAGGCGCTCTCCGAGGTCTTCCAGATCGTCGGCGAGCCGACCAGGTGTGAGGGAGCGGTCCGCGGCGAGTTGGGCGGCGGCGATCTGCAGGGCGAGCGGCAGGTGCCCGCACAGCTGAGCGATCCGTGCAGTGCCGTCGGGGTCGGCAGCGATCCGCTGGTCCTTGGGGAGGACGGTGCGCAGGGCGGTATCCATCAAGGCGACGGACTCCTCGGGGCCGAGGACGTCGAGGTCAACGAGGCGGGCGCCGAGGGCGGTAGCGAAGTCGTCGCGGGAGGTGACCAGCAGCCGGTGCGGCCCGTCTGCGGGGACGAGGTGCTGGACCTGGTCGGCGGTGGAGGTGTTGTCCGCCAGGACCAGGATGCGTTCGCCTGCGCGGGTGCGGGCGGTGAGCTGGGTGCGGTAGAGGGCTGCGCGCTGGTCGGCCTCAGGCGGGATCCACTCCGGATCGGTGCCGAGGGCATTCAGAACCATGTCCAGGGCCTGGCCGGCATCGAGGCTGGTCTCGTCGTAGCCGTGCAGGTCGAGGAACAGCACGCCGGTGAACATGCCGCGCTGCAGGACGGCATGGGCGACCGCGAGGGCGAGGGTGGTCTTGCCCATGCCGCCCATCCCGAGCACGGATGCCACCACCACCACCTCCGTAGATGGTTCATTGGCTTCGGGCGACGGGTCCAGGAGAGCCAGCAGGTCCTCCAGCTCCCGGTCTCGGCCGGTGAACCCGGTAGGAACGGCTGGTGGCGGTGCCAGAGGTGGCAGCTCCAGCCTCAGTACGGCATCGCGTTCCAGCCCGTGATGGTGGTGGACGGTCACATCCCCACCGGACCGGTCGATGCTTCCGTCGTTACGGGCTTGGGTGAGCGGCTCGGGGTCTGCAACGTCGAGAGGCGTGCCGTCTGGGGATGCCAGTACCGCTGTGATGCCGTGTGGCGCCTGCGGGTGGGCGGCCAGGTGTCGGCTCAGTGCCAGACGGGCCGTCCATTCGGTGTCGCGTGTCAGCAGGGTCCGCAGATAGTCGGCGGCGGCCCGGTGAAACCGGTAGACAGTGTCGGAGCCGGGGGAAGTGGCTGCCGCCAATAGCCCAGCAGTGAGGAATTCGGCGACATCGCCCAACCCGGCATCCGGCACGACAGCGTCGCGGAGGACATCCAGGACAGGCAGGGTGAACGCGCCGAGGGCTGATGCGGCGATGGCCAGGCGCAGGGCGGGTGCGCCCGGCTCAGTGTCTGCGAAAGCCCTGGCCGCAGCCCTGGCATGTGTATCTGAGTCCGGGCTGACGTGCGTGGCTGACGAGGGCTGCGCCCCGAAACGCTGGGGAGGGCGTCCGGTTGCAGGAACCAGAACTGCTTCGCAGCCGTTCGGGTCGGTGCGTACCAGAGCCCGGGCCCAAGCTTCCACACTCTCGGGGTCGAAGGTAATGACAGGAAGGGCCTGCCATGGCTCGTCTCCCGGGAAACGGCGTATGACACGAGGCCGCCGGTACCCGAGGTGACGTCCCACTGCGCCCGGCACGGCGGCGGTGGCCCTGGTACGTGGCAGGCTCAGGCCGGACATCTGCCACAGGTGCCGGGGGAGCGGGTTGAGCAGGGCCATAGGCGACACCGTGCCCCACACGTGCAGGCGTTGCCACAGGATCGGGGAGTACCACCCATGGGCTGCGCAGTCTGAGACTACGACCGTCAGTCGCCGGGCGGCCGGCAGGCTGCCCGGCGGGGCCGCCGCCATGGGCCGGACCTGGCCGCGGAGGTCGCGCAACACGGGCGCGCCGTCAGAGGTGTGCTCAAGTTTCCACGCCTGCACACTGCGGAATGCCCCGAGCGTGTGGAAGACCTTGACCAGGGCGCGTACGGGTTCGTCCCACACCGCCATGGCGGTGCCCTGGTCCACGATCACGACCGCATCGAACCAGGGCTCGGATGACGGGCGAGTGTGCGGGGTAAGTTGCCCGGTGCGCGTGTAGTGCTCGACCGTGGCATCTACGTCCAACTGCTGGTTTACAGCCGAAGGGTGCTGCCTGCGGAGCGGACGCAAGGAACGTCCAATGGCCAGAGCCCCCGGGAGTGCCGGGGCGCGTCCGATGCTCAGCGGCCGCCCCAGCACGGGGCCGCCGTTGCCGCTGAGCAGCACGTCCGACCCCTCAAGACCGCCCCGGTGAGCAGGGCCGGGGAGGCGTCTCAAGGGTGGCTGAGCATCCTGAGGCGGCTGCTCGGTGATTTCGCTGGTGCCCGCATCGGTGTTCTGGCCGAAACGATCGGGCTCGGCGCCGTGCTCGCGGGATTCCGCGATGGCAAGGAGGAGCGAGTCGGCGACGTCCTCCGCCTCGATGCCGTGCCGGATGAGTGCTGTCAGAGCCCGCAGCACCGACACTGGGAGCTTGCCGGCCTTCGCGCGGCCCGGGACGTGCGCATCAGGCACGTCCCAGCTCCCGCAGCAGCAGCGACCTCAACTCGTCGCGCTCGTCAGGGTCTGCAACGCCTGCATCCCGCAGTACCAATACCGCGTTCAGCAACTGGTCGATGGCCAGATGGTCCTTCGAGTCGAGCCGTTCGGCGAACTTGGCGATCAGGTGGCCTTCGTCCGGCTCGACCGAGTCCAGGTGCGCGGTAACGATGGAGGCCAGTACCTCCTTGTCCAGCGGTGGCATGTCGAAGCGGATGCACCGGCGCAAGAACGGTGCTGGGAAGTCCCGTTCGCCGTTGCTGGTCATCACGATGAACGGAAACGCCGCACCGGCCACTCTGCCCCTGGTGACCGTGGCCATTTCGTCGTCACCTGTCTCCCCTTCCGGTACGGAAACAGCCGTGCGGACCCTGACTTCCCGCACCGGATGGCGGGACAGTTCGGGAATCTCGAAGGACCCCCGCTCGAGTACGTCCAGCAGGTCGCTGGGGAGGTCCAGGTCACTCTTGTCGATCTCGTCGATCAGCAGCGCCCTCGGCCGGTCGCTGGCACGGGGCAGCAGTGCCGTACCCAGCGGGCCGAGCTCCAGGAATTGCCCAATGTCCGACTCTTCCGCGGGGCGCGATCTCTGGCCAAGGTTGTGCGCGTGGATTCGACCCAGCGCATCGTATCGATACAAGGCGTCCGCCAGCGTGCTGCGTGACGTGATGTGCCATCGCAGCACCTCGCCCAGCCCTGCCTCCACTGCCACCTGCTCGATCAGTGTCGACTTTCCTGACCCGGCTGGACCAGTCACAAGCAGTGGCCTGTGCAGGTGCAACGCCGCATTGACTGCCCGCACCAGGCCCGGAGCAGGCAGGTAAGTTCTGGCCGCGCCCCTCGCCCCCTCGCGGCGCGCAGCGCGCCATGGCGGCGGCGGCGGTAGATCAGGCAGAACCTCCGGAGCTTTTCCGGTGCCTCGGTAGTATGGCATCCAACTCATACATTTTCCTCGAAAGTCGTCGGTATTGGCGCCCCGAACACCCGGCCCTCATGCCGTTCACAGAATTCTTGCCAGAACTGGTCGTGCCATGCGATTCGCACCGTCTCCAGCGCGCCGCACTCGTGTTCCGGGGATTTGCCGATCAGGTGAGCCTTATGAGCCTGATAGAGGCGGGACATCTGGACGGGAAGACCGTCCCAGTGTCGCTCGACTGTGGATTTTATGTCTTCTCGGTAGCCGAGAGAGGATTCCGGGCCCGGATCCTGCCAGATGATCGCGGGTGTATGGATGAGGAGTTCATCAACCAAATCCTCCCATCCGGACGTTGACGTGCCTGCCAGCCAGACCCCATCACTGCTTGTGCAGTCCATTAGATGCAGGTCCAACTGCTCGTAGTCCAGCTCACCCCCCGGCACAAGTTTGATCACAGGGCCGGCCCCCTGCTCCAGCGCATTCAGCAGCTTGCGGCCGTTCGCCTGCGCGATGCTCCTGTCGTCATGCAGGCGCAGCAGGCCGTCCCATCGTGGCGTCACCTGATAGTCGACGCCCAGCCGGGTCTGCCGTCCCTGCTGGTCGGCTGGATGCTGATTGATCAGGTAGGAAGCAGGTGCAGCCACATCGACGTGGACCAGCGTCTCTCCGGCAGCCCCAACCACCTCCGAGGCACGCTGCACCACGTCACCCACCATTGCCCGAGGGGTCTTCCCGTGACTCTTGAAACGCCCCTGGGGAATCCCGGCGTAGAGCAACGATGCGTTTACCGCTATTACCTCGTCATTGACGTCGGTCTCCAGTGCGAGAACCAGGCGGAACTCATCTCGCGGCTCCCCCAGTCCCGATCGCTTCCAGTGTTCCTCAAGCACCGGCAGAAAATCCGGCCCGGGCCGCCAGCTGCGCAGCGGCTCTGGAATATCTTCACCGCCCCGCACTCGGACGAGGATGGCAAGGAGTCGGGCCAGCAGGTCCCACGAAATTGGCGGACCGGGCCGATTGTACGGAGTGCGCCTGACCCGAAGGGCATGCTCTATTATTTCGGAAAAAGTTATCGGAGATTCTCCGTGCGGGTAGAGAATACCCACCGGAAATCCTGCCCTCAAGGCGACCTTGCGGGCCTCTTCGGCATTTAGTTGACCATCAAACCGCCCCAGGCGATTGAGCAGGTCGGCACACATTTGAGAATCCTCAAAAATTCCCTGAAGATGATTCACCGCCAGGTTCTGCTCGTCATCCCGTGCCGTGAAATCGGTCAGCCAGGATTTCAAGCGAGCCGCTTGAATTATCGGCAGGCACAGGCTTTCTGGGAATTTCAGAAATTCCTGGAGCTGCTTTACCTTGGCATGCGCATGCCTGCTGAAAGGAGGCACTACTTCGACCGGGCCGATAGGCCCGTCTGCCCCCACGTCTTCCAGTGCCAGTGGGGGCTGGTGGTCGCTGTGCCGCTCCAGGAGTTCGGTGAACGTCAGTTCGTCGAACAGATGGTGCGCCGGTTCGGCGTGCAGGCGTCGATGCCCAAGGGCCGGGTCCGCTTCGGCGACGATGCCGACCAGCCGCCCGTGGCAGAAGATGGCACTGCCTGAGGTCCCTGCCCAGGGTGAACCTGTCCGTGAACTTTCCGGCCAGGTAGAAGTGTCCAGCACCCATCCCCGGCCGGCCGGGCCCAGACCTGAGGTGCTGACCAGGGGGAGCTCACCCCGCAGGTACTCCGCCTGCGCCTCGCCGCCGTTCTCGGCGAACAGTGGGAAGCCCCCGCCCTCATACGGCAACGGCACTTTCCCCAACGGCCGCCCCCACCGCACCGGCTCGCAGCCGCCCAACTCGACAGGCTCGTCCAGCCACAGCAGCGCCACGTCCGCTTTACTGCTGCCGGGAACATAGCCGCGGGGGGCAGGCCAGCACACTCGGGCTGCGCGTTCGTGCAGGGGCGGGCTGAGGGTCGAGTGCCCGACGCGCACGTCCACCCCGGGCCTCAGCCGCCACGCGGAGTCACAGACGACGTGAAGACTGGTCAAGACCAGCTGAGGCCCGATCAGGTAACCGCTGCCGTTCGGTAGGCCCCCGACGCGGATCAGCACCAGCCTCGCCGGATCCATGTCACTTCTCCCAGGGCTCAAGTTCGATCTCAGGCTGCAGCGGTTCGGACGATTGAGCACCGTCGCCAGGGTTCGGCACCGCGCTCTCTGAAGCCGCGATCCGCGCGGGTACCGCAGCGGAACCGGAGGCGTTTCGGTTGACCCTGGCCCGTGTCGAGCCGGCAGCCTCGTCCAGGACACCCAGCGTCAGAGTGAGCCGCTGCCGGTGCACCGACCCCCGTGCACCGCCGAGCTCCCCCTCGGCCTTCGCACCGAACGCGCCGACAGCGACCTTCACCTTGCCGCTGCCGTCCCGCCGGAACTCCACCTCCAGCGACAGCTCCGCCTTCTCCACCTCGAACTTCAACTGCTGCCCGGTACCGTCGGCCTGCGCCTGGTACAGCTCCGACCGGAGCTCCTCCAGTGCCTCACCGAGACTGATGTCGCCCACGTGCCGATCCCCTCCCGACCGATGCCGTGGTATGCACGGCGTGCAACTGATCTACCACAACCGGCCACACCGCCTCAGCCCATCACCCGGATAGGACAAGCTGTCGAGGCGGCGCACCTGCCGTGGGGACTTGCTTGAACAGCGCCTGCAGGATGGGACGGAAAAGCAGCAGCACCGGGGGCGCCGATTTAGAACTCGTGACACGATCTTGCGAATCGCTGCTGGTGAGCGTTACCGATGTGACGATTCGTCCGTTCGTGGTGGTGTGAGCAACAAGCCGTTGATCGTGGACGACGAGCTGTTGGGCCCGGATCGAGCCGCTGCTGCCGGCCTGGCCCTCGCCCGGTGGACGACCGGCGCTCTCTGCAGGGCGTCCTGTTCGTGCTGTACACCGGCATCACCTGGCACCAGCTGCCGCCGGAGCTGGGCTTCGGTTCCGGGCAGACCTGCCGGCGTCGCCTGGGCCGGTGGCAGGAAGTCGGCGTGTCCGAGGCCCTGCACCGGATACTCCTGGCCGAGCTGAGCGCGGCCGGCCAGATCGACCGGACACGCGCATGCGTAGACGCTTCCCACGTGCGCGCGAAAAAAGGGGCGAAGCGACCGGCCCGTCGCCGGTCGACTGAGATGCCCCGAGTTTCGTGGAGTCCGCGATCGTGTGATCAAGCGGTCAGCGGGGCTTCTGTTGCTCCAGGTCGGCCCAGTACGTCTGCTCGTACTCGTCGGGCGGGACGTAGCCAAGGGCGGAGTGGAGTCGTTCCTCGTCTGACGGTGCCTACGGCGCAGCCGGGTTGGCAGGTGCTGCGGCCTGAGCAGCCTCTGCGATGTCGAGGCGGCGCATCAGGAAACTTGCCAGCACCAGCATCTCCTGCGCCTCTGCATATTCGTCCGCTTGGTTGGGTCCATGTCCTCGGGGGTTCCGAAGTGCCTGCATCGCGCCCTTGAACAGGTCTCTCATCCCGCTCTGTTCGCTCTGCAGCGATCCCCCGGTCGACCGGGTGGCGATCAATTTGGGAGTGGTCGTTCCCAACGCAATGCCCATCAGCTTCTCGCCGATCTCGGTGGACCCTGTCAGGCCCTGTACGCGATGCTCGACCGCTTTGAAAGCCGCGAACACCGCATCCGCGAAGTGCCCGCTCTCGAAGCGACTTTCAGCTACCTCAGCCACCATGGGATGCAGCGAGCATTCGACGGTGAAGCTCTCGTCCGCAACGAGGTCTTCCTCGTCTTCGACTTCAGCACCATCCCAGCTGGTGTCAACTCCCAGCGCTGATTCGGCGAGCTGGTGTGTAGTCGGCAGATCCAGTTTGAAGCCCCGCCCCAGTGCCTTCTGCCGACGGGCCCAGTAGTCGGCAAGGTCGCTCACCCCGTCAAACGGCCTGACTCTGCGATCGATGCCCAACTTCCAACGATCCCGATCATTGACCGCCGCCGTCCGGGAGAACCCTGCTGTCCAGGGCTCGTTGCTGGCCACCTCTGCCGCAAGAAACAGGTTCACGCGATCCACCAGCTGTGGGTCACGCCCCTCGCCGAAGGACCTCTCGGTCACGATCGGCCGCGCACCCGGGTTCTCAAGGCGTCCACCCCAGTTGCGCTCCACCTGCACGGCGTGGTCCAGGAGCGCGAACATGGCCCGTAGCTGAAGCCTCCCGCCCGCGCAGTTCGCAAGGCCGGCAGGCGTCAAGCTGATCTCCTGCTGGTCCTGGATATTGTGGAAGTACCCGCCCTCCGTGTCATAACCCAAGATCAAGTCACGCGGAAGTTCCGCCAAAGCATCCTCGATCCGGATGTTCTCGCGCCATAGGTGCCGATCGAGGTAGTCGAAGCTCGGCCACTTGCCGCTCATGACGAGGTACGCGTGTACCGCCTCCAGCAACTCGAAGCCGCTGTCGCCCTTCGGCCGAGGGAGCCCCTCCGGCACCATGACACGCATGTTCCCCACCCTCTCCATCCCCAACGTGGGAGGGCAGAAGGCTACCGAGCCTGGCAGGCGTCTCGCATCCACGAATGTCAGGCCGACAAAGCACACAGGGGGAGCAGGTCGGCGTCACGCAAGGGTGTCGAGGGGAACATGGCGGACAGCCTCAAGCTACTGCTCGGGCTGCCTCGGAAAAACCACAGGTCGGAGGCTTGAGGGTCGTAAGCCACTTGCGATGGTCGACGTTGGCGGCGATGTTGACGGACAGGGTGGCGATCAGGACGGTGAGCAGGGCGAAGAGGATGCCGGCGGTGCTGTCCATCTTCGCGGCGAGCGCGATCGGATCCCAGATCGGTTCGCCGTAGACGGCCTGCGAGCCGGAGGTGACGAGCACGGACAGCAGGGCGAAGAGGGTCATGGTGGTGGGCAGGCCGAGGGCCTGGCCGCGGATCTGGGCCTTCTGGGAGCCGCCGAAGCGGGTGAAGTCGGGGATGTTGAGCGAGAGCGTCGACCAGAAGCCGATCATGCCCATCAGGGCGGGGAAGAAGACCTTCCAGAAGTCGGCGTCCCAGCCCAGCTTCGAGGGCTGGTCGAGCAGCGGGCCGAAGCCTCCCGCCTTCACGGTGATCCACGCCAGCAGGGCGAGCGCGCCGACGATGACGAACGGCGCCGCCCAGTTCTCGAAGCGGCGCAGCGTCTCCATGCCGCGGGCGATGACGGCCATCTCGATGATCCAGAAGATCAGGAACGACAGCCACTGAGTCCACGGGTAGCCGCCGATCTCCCCCGCGGTCTGCCAGCCGGTGCCGAGGAGTTTGCCGGCGAGGAAGAAGATGCCCTCGCCGCCGATCCAGGTCTGGATGCCGAACCACGCGCACGCCACCGCTGCCCGGATCATGGCGGGCAGGTTCGCGCCGCGCAGCCCGAACGAGGCCCGTGCGAACACCGGGAAGGGGATGCCGTACTTCGTGCCCGCGTGGCCGGTGAGCAGCATCGGCACCAGCACGATCAGGTTGGCGAGCGCGATGGTGAGGACGGCCTGCTTCCAGTCCATGCCCAGCGCGACGAGCCCGGAGGCGAGCGTCCACGAGGGGATGTTGTGGGCCATGCCGACCCAGAGGGCGAGGAAGTTGTAGGTCGTCCAGCGGCGTTGTGCGACGGGGACGGGGTTGAGGTCGGCGTTGGCGAAGCGGGGGTCGGAGAGGTCGGCGCCGGCGGCGAGTTCGACTCTGCCGTCGGGGTGCGGGCTCTGGGTTATCGACATGGGCGACCGCCTTGCGGGGGGACGGGCGGAGGCCACCCCGGCGGGGTGGCCTCCGTGGCGACGGTGGTGCGGAGGGGTTGCTCGGGCCGGTGGCCGGCGGTGCGTCAGGAGAGCGCGGGGATGACGCTGCTGCCGTAGGCGTCGATGGTCTGCTCGATGGCGTCGTGCATGGCGTAGACGGCGAACTGGTCGACGCCGAGGGAGCGGAGGTGTTCGAGCTTGGCGAGCTGCTGCTCGGGCGGGCCGATCAGGCAGAAGCGGTCGACGATCTCGTCGGGCACGAAGGCGGTGTCGGGGTTCCCGGCGCGGCCGTGGTGGCTGTAGTCGTAGCCGTGCCGGTCCTTGATGTAGGCGGTGAGTTCCTCGGGGACCATGGCGGAGTGCTCGCCGTAGCGGGAGACGAGGTCGGCGACGTGGTTGCCGACCATGCCGCCGAACCAGCGGCACTGTTCGCGGGCGTGGGCGAGGGCTTCGGGTGAGTCGTCGGCGGTGACGTAGGCGGGTGCGGCGACGCAGATGGTGACGGACGCGGGGTCGCGGCCGGCGTCGGCGGCGGCGTCGCGGACGGCCTTGACCATCCACTCGGTGAGGTAGGGGTCGGCGAGCTGGAGGATGAAGCCGTCGGCGGCCTGCCCGGTGAGGGTGAGGGCCTTGGGGCCGTAGGCGCCCATCCAGACGGGCAGCCGGGCGCCTTCCCCGACCCAGGGGATGTGGATGTCGGTGCCGTCGATCTCGACGGTGCGGCCCTCGGCGAGTTCGCGGATGGCGTGGATGGCCTCGCCGAGCATGGCGAGGCCGGCGGGCCGGCGGCCGGCGACGCGCTGTGCGGAGTCGCCGCGGCCGATGCCGCAGACCGTCCGGTTGCCGTACATGTCGTTGAGGGTGGCGAAGAGGGAGGCGGTGACCTCCCAGGTGCGGGTGGCGGGGTTGGTGACCATCGGGCCGACGGTCATGCGCTCGGTCTCGGCGAGGATGCGGCTGTAGATGACGAAGGGCTCCTGCCAGAGCACGACGGAGTCGAACGTCCACCCGTGGGTGAATCCGGCGGCCTCGGCACGCTTCATCCGGTCGATGAGCAGCCGGGCGGGAGGGTCGGTCTGGAGGACGAGGCCGATGTCCACGGTGTTTCCTATCGGTCGAGGTACTGGCAGGTGGCGCGCGGCTGGTAGCGGCCGTGGCCGGCGCGGCCGAGGTAGGCGTCGCCGTCGACGACGACGGTGCCGCGGGAGAGCACGGTGCGGACCTTGCCGGTGATCTGCTTGCCCTCGTACGCGGAGTAGTCGACGTTCATGTGGTGGGTGTCGGCGGAGATCGTCTGGACGGCGTTCGGGTCGTAGACCACGATGTCGGCGTCGGCGCCGGGGGCGATGGTGCCCTTGCGGGGGTAGAGGCCGAACATCCGGGCCGGGGTGGCGCAGGCGATCTCGATCCAGCGGCGGCGGCTGATGCGGCCCTCGACGACGGCCTGGTGGAGGAGGTCCATGCGGTTCTCGACGCCGGGCAGGCCGTTGGGGATCTTCGAGAAGTCGCCGCGGCCGAGTTCCTTCTGGCCGCTGAAGCAGAACGGGCAGTGGTCGGTGGAGACGACCTGGAGGTCGTTGGTGCGCAGGCCCTTCCACAGTTCGGCCTGGTGCTCCCTGGGGCGCAGCGGGGTGGAGCAGACGTACTTGGCGCCCTCGAAGCCGTCGGTGCCGTGCTCGGCGAGGTTGTCGGTGGAGAGGAAGAGGTACTGCGGGCAGGTCTCGCCGAAGACGGGCAGGCCGGCGTCGCGGGCGCCGGCGATCTCGGCGAGGGCGGAGGCCGCGGAGACGTGCACGACGTACAGCGGGGAGCCGGCGACCTGGGCGAGCTTGATCGCGCGGTGGGTGGCCTCGGCCTCCAGGAGTTCGCGGCGGACCTCGCCGTGGTGGCGGGGGTCGGTCCTCCCGGCGGCGAGGGCCTGCTCGACGAGGACGTCGATGGCGATGCCGTTCTCGGCGTGCATCATGATCAGGCCGCCGTTGTCGGCGCCGCGCTGCATGGCCCGCAGGATCTTGCCGTCGTCGCTGTAGAAGACGCCGGGGTAGGCCATGAACAGCTTGAAGGAGGTGACGCCCTCCCCCACGAGCAGGTCCATCTCCTTGAGGCTGGCGTCGTCGACGTCGGAGAGGATCATGTGGAAGCCGTAGTCGACGGCGCAGTTGCCCTCGGCCTTGGCGTGCCAGGCGTCGAGGCCCTCGCGCAGGGAGGCGCCGACGCCCTGGACGGCGAAGTCGACGATGGTGGTGGTGCCGCCCCAGGCGGCGGCGCGGGTGCCGGTCTCGAAGGTGTCGGAGGCGGCGGTGCCGCCGAAGGGCAGCTCCATGTGGGTGTGGGCGTCGACGCCGCCGGGGATGACGTACATCCCTGCGGCGTCGACGGTGCGCTCGGCCGTCCAGCCGTCGGCGGCGGTGCTGCCGGTGGTGGCGAGGGCGACGATCTTCTCGTCCTCGACGAGGACGTCGGCGTGGAGTTCCTCGGCGGCGGTGACGACGAGGCCGCCGCGGATGACCGTACGGGTCATGGGCCGTTCTCCTCTCAGGCCTCGGTGAGCGGGCCGTAGGCCTCGGGCCGGCGGTCGCGGTAGAAGGCCCACTGCTGCCGGACCTCTTCGATGAGGTCGAGGTCGAGGTCGCGGACGACGAGTTCCTCGTCCTTGTCGGAGGCGACCTCGCCGACGAACTGTCCGCGCGGGTCGACGAAGTAGCTGGTGCCGTAGAAGTCGTTGTCGCCGTACTCCTCGACGCCGACGCGGTTGATGGCGGCGATGTAGTACTCGTTGGCGACGGCGGCGGCGGGCTGCTCCAGCTGCCAGAGGTAGGCGGAGAGGCCGCGGCTGGTGGCGGAGGGGTTGTAGACGATCTCGGCGCCGGCGAGGCCGAGTGCGCGCCAGCCCTCGGGGAAGTGCCGGTCGTAGCAGATGTAGACGCCGACCTTGCCGACGGCGGTGTCGAAGACCGGCCAGCCGACGTTTCCGGGCTTGAAGTAGTACTTCTCCCAGAATCCCTTCACCTGCGGGATGTGGTGCTTGCGGTACTTCCCGAGGTAGCTGCCGTCGGCGTCGATGACGGCGGCGGTGTTGTAGTAGAAGCCGGACTGCTCGACCTCGTACACCGGGACGACGACGACGATCCCGAGCTCGCGGGCGAGGGCCTGCATGCGCTGCACGGTGGGGCCGTCCGGGACGGCTTCGGCCCAGGCGTAGTGCTCCGGCTCCTGCACCTGGCAGAAGTACGGGGCGTTGAAGACCTCCTGGAATCCGATGATCTGGGCGCCCTGCGCGGCCGCGTCGCGGGCGGCCTTTTCGTGGGCGGCGACCATGGTTTCCTTGTCGCCCGTCCAGGCGGTCTGGAAGAGGGCGGCCCTGACGACTCGGCTCATCGCTCAACTCCTTGCGGAAGTCGGTGTAGACCGCTGACATTAGGAGTTTCCCGGCGGAAGGTGCAGTACCACGCTGTAACGCTCTCCGGCGTTTTGCGTTCCGTCGCGAAACCATGATCGGATGTAAATCCGATGCGGATGACGGAGTGCCGCCCGAAGGGTTACACCGGCGTTTCGAACGGGGATACTCGGTTAATTCGAACCGCCCCCGCGCGGGGTGTGTACGAGCCGTGCCGCGGCGGGTCCGCGGCCCGGCCCCGGCCCGGGCTTTGCCCCCGGTGATCCCGGCCAGGCAAGATGGGCCGGTGACCCTCCTGGACCTGATGCCGAAGCCCGCCACCCCCGACGCCCTGTTCGAGACCTTCGCCGAGTGGGCGATGGAGCGCGGCATCACCCTCTACCCCGCCCAGGAGGAGGCGCTGATCGAGCTGGTCTCGGGGAACAACGTCGTCCTGGCGACCCCCACCGGCTCCGGGAAGAGCCTCGTCGCGGCGGGTGCGCACTTCGCCGCGCTGGCCGAGGGCAAGCGGACGTTCTACACCGCGCCGATCAAGGCCCTGGTGTCCGAGAAGTTCTTCGACCTCTGCAAGATCTTCGGTACCGAACAGGTCGGCATGATGACGGGCGACGCGAGCGTCAACCCGACCGCGCCGATCATCTGCTGCACCGCCGAGGTGCTCGCCCAGATCGCGCTGCACGACGGCGAGCGGGCCGACATCGGCCAGGTCGTGATGGACGAGTTCCACTTCTACGCCGAGCCCGACCGCGGCTGGGCCTGGCAGATCCCGCTGCTGGAGCTGCCGCACGTGCAGTTCCTGCTGATGTCGGCCACCCTCGGCGACGTCCGTCGCTTCGAGGACGACCTCACCCGCCGCACCGGCCGGCCCACCAGCGTCGTCCGCTCCGCGACCCGCCCGGTGCCGCTGTTCTACGAGTACCGCCGGACCAACATCCACGACACCCTGGAGGAGCTGCTGACGACCGGCCAGGCGCCGGTCTACGTCGTGCACTTCACCCAGAAGGAGGCGGTGGAGCGGGCGCAGTCGCTGATGAGCATCAACATGTGCACCAAGGCGGAGAAGGACGCCATCGCGGACCTGATCGGCGGCTTCCGCTTCACCACGAAGTTCGGCCGCAACCTCTCCCGCTTCGTGCGGCACGGCATCGGCGTGCACCACGCCGGCATGCTGCCGAAGTACCGCCGTCTGGTGGAGCGCCTCGCGCAGGCCGGCCTGCTGAAGGTCATCTGCGGCACCGACACCCTCGGGGTGGGCGTCAACGTGCCGATCCGCACGGTGCTCTTCACCGCCCTCTCGAAGTACGACGGCCAGCGGGTGCGGGTGCTGCGTGCCCGCGAGTTCCACCAGATCGCGGGCCGGGCCGGCCGGGCCGGCTTCGACACCGTCGGCCAGGTCGTCGCGCAGGCGCCCGAGCACGTCGTCGAGAACGACAAGGCGCTCGCCAAGGCCGGCGACGACCCGAAGAAGCGCCGCAAGGTCGTCCGCAAGAAGGCGCCGGAGGGCTTCGTCGGCTGGTCGGAGGAGACCTTCGAGCGGCTCATCGGCGCCGATCCGGAGCCGCTGGTCAGCCGTTTCAAGGTCAGCCACGCGATGCTCCTGTCGGTGATCGGCCGCCCCGGCAACGCCTTCGAGGCGATGCGCAAGCTGCTCACCGACAACCACGAGGACCGGCCCGCGCAGCGCCGGCACATCCGCTCCACCATCGCGATCTACCGCTCGCTGCTGGAGGGCGGCGTCGTGGAGCGCCTGGAGGAGCCGGACGCCGAGGGCCGCATCGTGCGCCTCACCCTCGATCTGCAGGAGAACTTCGCGCTCAACCAGCCGCTCTCCACCTTCGCCCTCGCCACCTTCGACCTCCTCGACCCGGAGTCCCCCGGCTACGCGCTGGACGTCGTCTCCGTCGTCGAGGCCACCCTCGACGACCCGCGGCAGATCCTCGCCTCGCAGGAGAACAAGGCCCGCGGCGAGGCCATCGGCGAGATGAAGCGCGACGGCGTCGAGTACGAGGAGCGGATGGCCCGCCTCCAGGACATCACGTACCCCCGTCCGCTGGAGGAGCTGCTCGGCCACGCGTACGAGGTCTACCAGCGGGCGCACCCGTGGATCGGCGACCACCCGCTGCGGCCGAAGTCCGTCGTCCGCGACCTGTACGAGCGGGCGATGACCTTCAGCGACTTCGTCGGCCACTACGACCTGGCGCGCACCGAGGGCATCGTGCTGCGCTACCTCGCGAGCGCGTACAAGGCGCTGGAGCAGACCGTCCCCGAGCACATCAAGACGGACGACCTCAAGGACGTCATCGCCTGGCTCGGCGAGCTGGTGCGGCAGGTCGACTCCTCGCTGCTCGACGAGTGGGAGCAGCTCGCCAACCCGACCGACCCGCAGTCGGCCGAGGTGCGGCTCGACGACAAGCCGGCGCCCGTCACCGCGAACGCCCGCGCCTTCCGCGTGCTGGTGCGCAACGAGATGTTCCGCCGTGTCGAGATGGCCGCGCTGGAGAACTACGGCGCGCTGGGCGAGCTCGACGGCGAGGACGGCTGGGATTCCGACCGGTGGGCGGACGCGCTGGACGGGTACTGGGAGGAGTACGACGACCTCGGCACCGGCCCCGACGCCCGCGGCCCGAAGATGCTGCTCATCGAGGAGGTCGAGGACGAGGGCCTGTGGCGGGTCCGGCAGATCTTCGACGACCCGGCGGGCGACCGCGACTGGGGCATCAGCGCCGAGGTCGACCTGTTCGGCTCCGACGAGGAGGGCCGGGCGGTGCTGCGGGTGACCGGGGTGGACCGGCTCGGCGGCTGATCCGGCAGGCCGGGCCGGCCTGCCGGGCCCGGCCAGCCCCGGACCCGGCCTGTCGGCGCCGGGGCCTGCCGGGTCCGGTCGGGCCTACATCCAGAGGAACGGTGCGCGGACGACGTAGGAGAGCGCCCGGGCCGCGTGGTCGAGCGTGCGGTCGTCCGGGGGCGTCGTGGTGCGCTGGTCCGCGTAGCGGGAGACGGTGACCGTCAGGTAGCGGCCCACGGGCTCGACCCGCACCGCGGTCACGGGCTTCGGCGCGGGCTGGGTGGCGGACCCGCCGGGCGGGGTCGTGACCGCGGCCGGGGTGGACGGGGCCGCGCCGGCGGGTGCGCCGGGCGAGGCGCTCGCGGTGCCGGCCCCGGGGCTCGCCGTCGCGCCGGTCGTCGGGGAGGGTGTCGCGGGGGCGGAGGTCACGAAGAGCAGCGCGCCGGGGTCGGTGAGCGCCTGCCGGGCCTTCCGGGCGCCCTCCTCGTCGGCGAAGCGGAACACCGTGACGCTGCTGACCACCTTCTGGTCGACGTGGTCGAAGGCGACGCCGACGTACGCCTGGCAGCCGGTGTCGTGCAGCGGATCGCGGGCCCGGTCGAGGAGGGTCTCCGCGCAGTCGCCGCCGCCGCGGGCCGCGGTGCGGCGGGCCTGCACGCCGTCCTGCTCGACCGTCCGGTCGCCCGGGAAGTAGTGGTCGGCGGTGAACGCCTGGGCCTCCGTCAGGGGCTGCTGCGAGTCGAGGCCGGGCGCGGGCTGGGCCTTCGGGCCGCCTGCGGTGGAGCCCAGCCCGGGTATGAGGTCGCCCGGGTGCGGCAGGCTGACGACGAAGCCGACGCCGGCGGCGGCCACCACCAGGGCGCACCAGAGCGCGGTGCGGCGGCGTCCGAAGTGCCGCCCGCGGCGGTCGGTGGCGGGCGTTCCGCCCTCCTGGCCTGCGGCGGACTGGTCGGGCTCCCCCTGCGAAGTCATGCGGGTGATTGTAAGCAGATGATCAGTCGGGCCCGGAGGGAGGGCCCGGAGAAGGGCGCAGGACGTGACCGGGGGGCGTGCGTGAGCTGCGCACCACCCTGCGCCACTACCCTGTGCGGCGGCACTGTGACAACTCGCACACCGCCACGCCGATCTTCTGGCGGGTTCCCTCTGGCGGAACGCGACGTGCCCCGGGCAGGATCGGGCGCATGGATCTGCTCGACACCCTCACCGCCAAGGGCCTGCGCCGGGAACTCCCCACCCGGGAGGAGGCCCTGGCCGTCCTCGCCACCACCGACGACGAACTGCTCGACGTCGTCTCGGCCGCCGGCAAGGTGCGCCGCCAGTGGTTCGGACGGCGCGTCAAGCTCAACTACCTGGTGAACCTCAAGAGCGGCCTCTGCCCGGAGGACTGCTCCTACTGTTCGCAGCGGCTCGGTTCGAAGGCGGAGATCCTCAAGTACACCTGGCTGAAGCCGGAGCAGGCCGCCGAGGCCGCCAGGGCGGGCGTGGCGGGCGGCGCCAAGCGGGTCTGCCTGGTCGCCAGCGGGCGCGGCCCGACGGACCGCGACATCGACCGGGTCAGCGACACCATCGCCGCCATCAAGGACGCCGACGAGCAGGTCGAGGTGTGCGCCTGCCTGGGCCTGCTCTCCGACAACCAGGCCGAGCGCCTGAAGGCGGCCGGTGCCGACGCCTACAACCACAACCTCAACACCTCCGAGGCGACGTACGGCGACATCACCACCACCCACACCTACGCGGACCGCGTCGACACCGTCGCCAAGGCGCACGGTGCGGGCCTGTCGGCGTGCTCGGGCCTCATCGCGGGCATGGGCGAGAGCGACGCCGACCTCGTCGACGTGGTCTTCGCCCTGCGCGAGATCGGCTCGGACTCCGTGCCGGTCAACTTCCTGATCCCGTTCGAGGGAACGCCGCTCGCCCAGGAGTGGAACCTCACCCCGCAGCGCTGCCTGCGCATCCTGGCGATGGTCCGCTTCGTCTGCCCCGACGTCGAGGTGCGGATCGCCGGAGGCCGCGAGGTCCACCTGCGCAGCCTGCAGCCGCTCGGCCTGGAGATCGCCAACTCGATCTTCCTCGGCGACTACCTGACCAGTGAGGGCCAGGCCGGGCAGGCCGACCTCGACATGATCAAGGACGCCGGCTTCACCGTCGAGGGCGCGGGCGAGGCCACCCTGCCGCGGCACCGGGCCGACGCCGCCGCCGCGGCCGGGCACGGCTGCGGCACCGCCTCCTCCGGCGGCTGCGGCTCCGCGGCGTCCGAGGCCGGTACGGCGGCGGGCAGTGCGGCGGGTACTGCGGACGGCGGGCACGCCTGCGGCAGCGGTGGCTGCGGCCCCTGCGGCGGGCACGCCCCCGCCCCGGCCGGGGAGGACGCCGACGAGGCCCGGACCGACCTCGTCCGGGTGCGCCGGCGCGGCGCCGGCACCGAGCTGGCGCCGAACGCCTGATGGGCGACGTGCACCAGCTGCTCGACCTCGACCGGGCGCACGTCTGGCACCCGTACGGGCCGATGCCCGGCACCGTCACCCCGTACGTGGTGGAGTCCGCGTCCGGGGTGCGGCTGCGGCTCGCCGAGCCGGCCGCCGGGCACCGCGAACTCGTCGACGGCATGTCGTCCTGGTGGGCCGCGATCCACGGCTACCGGCACCCCGTGCTCGACGAGGCCGTGCGCGACCAGCTCGGCCGGATGAGCCACGTCATGTTCGGCGGCCTCACCCACGAGCCCGCCGTCCGGCTGGCGGCCAGGCTCGTGGAGATCACGCCTGCGCCCCTGCAGCACGTCTTCCTCGCGGACTCCGGGTCGGTGGCCGTCGAGGTCGCGATGAAGATGTGCCTGCAGTACTGGCAGTCGGTGGGCCGGCCCGCCAAGCGCCGGGTGCTGACCTGGCGCGGCGGCTACCACGGCGACACCTTCCACCCCATGTCGGTGTGCGACCCCGAGGGCGGCATGCACCAGCTGTGGGGCGGGGTGCTGCCGCGCCAGCTCTTCGCCGCCGAGCCCCCCGCCGGGTTCGACGCCCCCGTCGACGAGGCGTACGCCGCCTCGCTCGCCGACCTGGTCGAGCAGCACGCCGACGAGCTCGCCGCCGTCGTCGTCGAGCCGGTCGTGCAGGGCGCGGGCGGCATGCGCTTCCACTCCCCCGCCTACCTGCGCCTGCTGCGCGAGCTGTGCGACGCGCACGGCGTGCTGCTCGTGTTCGACGAGATCGCGACCGGCTTCGGCCGCAGCGGCGCGCTCTTCGCCGCCGACCACGCCGGGGTGTCACCCGACGTCATGTGCCTGGGCAAGGCGCTCACCGGCGGGTACCTGACGATGGCGGCGACCCTGTGCACCGCCGGGGTCGCGGACGGGATCAGCCGCGGGGAGGTGCCGGTGCTCGCCCACGGACCGACCTTCATGGGCAACCCGCTGGCCGCGGCGGTCGCCAACGCCTCCCTCGACCTGCTCCTCGGCCAGGACTGGGCGCAGGAGGTCAAGCGGATCGAGGCCGGCCTGGTCACGGGCCTCGCCCCGCTGGCCGGGGCACCGGGCGTCCGCGACGTGCGGGTGCTCGGCGCGATCGGCGTCGTCCAGCTCGACCACCCGGTCGACATGGCGGCCGCCACGGACGCGGCCGCCCGGGAGGGCGTGTGGCTGCGGCCGTTCCGCGACCTCGTCTACACCATGCCGCCGTACGTGACCGGCGACGACGACCTGGCGCGGATCACCGCCGGGGTGACCGCGGCGGCGGTGGCCGGATGACCGTGCTCTTCGTGACCGGCACCGGGACGGAGGTCGGCAAGACCGTCGCCACCGCGGCGGTCGCCGCCCTCGCGGACGGCCCGGTGGCCGTCCTGAAGCCGGGGCAGACCGGCGTCGCCCCGGGCGAGCCCGGCGACGTCGCCGAGGTGCTCCGGCTGACGGGCCGCGACCTCACCGTGCGCGAACTCGCCCGCTACCCCGAGCCCCTGGCCCCCGACACGGCGGCCCGGCGCTCCGGGCTGCCGCCCGTCGGCCCCGGGCAGGTCGCCGAGGCCGTCGCCGAACTCGCCGCGGAGCACCCGCTGGTGCTGGTGGAGGGCGCGGGCGGGCTGCTCGTCCGCTACGACGACGAGGGCCGCACCCTCGCCGACATGGCCCGGGCCGCCGCCGCGCTGGGCCTGGCACCGGCCGTGCTGCTGGTCGCCTCCGCAGGCCTCGGCACCCTCAACACCACCGCGCTGACCGCGGAGGCATTGCGGGCACGCGGGCTGGACCTGCGCGGGGTGGTGATCGGGGCCTGGCCCGCCGAGCCCGACCTCGCGATGCGCTGCAACCTCGCCGACCTGCCGACCGTGGCGGGTGCGCCCCTGCTCGGCGCGCTGCCGCTGGGTGCGGCGGCGGTCGGGGGCGAGCCGTTCACCGCGGCGGCCCGCGCGGCCCTCGCGCCGGCCCTGGGCGGCACCTGGGACGCGGCGGCGTTCACCGCCGCGCACGCGGTGGCCCCGCCGGGGCGGTAGCGGGACGGGTCCGGGGTCACGGCACCCCGCCGAGCCGGAGCAGCGCCGTGGTCGCCGCCGCGGCCACCACCACCAGCGGGAACGGCGCCCGGCGCAGCACGAGGACCCCGGCGACGAGCACCCCGGCCGGGCGGGCCCAGCCGGCGAAGCCCTGCGCCTGGGTGAGGGCCGCGGTGGCCACGAGGGCGATGAGCAGCACGGCGGTGGCCGTCGACAGCAGCTGCTCCAGGCCGGCGGAGAGCCGGAGCCGGTCGCGGAGCAGCGGCCCGGCCAGCCGCAGGCCGTACGTGCCGAGGGCGAGCAGGAGGATGGCGGGCAGCGGCATCAGCGGGCCTCCCCCGCGGTGGCGACGGACCGGGCGGGCGCGGCCCGGAGTGCCGAGCGGACGGCGGGCAGGAGTGCCGCCAGTGCGCACAGCACCGACAGTCCGGCGGGCAGGAAGGGCGTCGCGCCGACCGCGAGCACCGCGCCGACGAGGGCCGGGTTGCGGACCGACCGGTCGCCGAGCGAGGGCAGGACGAGGGCCAGCAGGACGGCCGGGAAGGCCGCGTCCAGCCCGAGGGCGTCGGTGTCGCCGATGGCGCCGCCGGCCAGCGTACCGAGCAGGACGGCGATGTTCCAGAAGGCGAACAGCGCCGCGCCGGATGTCCAGTAGGCGGCGCGGCGGGCGGCCGGGTCGCGCTGGAGCAGGGTGAAGGCGGTGGACTCGTCGGTCAGCAGGTGGCTGCCGAGGAGGCGGTCGCGCCACCGGCCGCCGAGGACGTCGCCGACCGCGAAGCCGAAGGGCAGGAGGCGGGCGTTGAGCACCAGGCCGGTCACGACGGCGGCGACCGGTCCGCCGCCGGCCAGCACGACGCCGACCGCGGCGAACTGCGAGCCGCCGGCGAAGACCAGCAGGGACATGGCGACCGGTACCCACGGCGGCAGGCCGCCGGAGACCGCGATCGCACCGAAGGACGCCCCCACGAGGGCGTCGGCGAGACAGACCAGGGTGATGTCGCGGAGCGTGCCGCGGTCGAGTGTTCGCAATGCCGAACGCATGTCCATTAGAATGAACAGCATCACCGCCGTTCGTCAAGTCGAACGATCGGCAGTCTGGAGCGAACACGTGGACAACGCGTCGGCAGCAGGAGGGCACCGTTCCTCGCTCGACCTCATCGCCCTGATCTCCGCCTCGATCCGCCGGGAGCGCGAGCGGGCCGGGCTCTCCATGGCCGAGCTGGCCCGGCGGGCCGGGATCGCCAAGTCGACGCTCTCGCAGCTGGAGTCGGGCACGGGCAACCCCAGCGTGGAGACCCTGTGGGCGCTCGGCGCCGCGCTGGAGGTGCCGTTCAGCCGGCTCGTCGACCCGCCGCGCCCCCACGTGCGGGTGATCCGCGCCGGGGAGGGGCCGGTCACCTACGCCGAGCACGCCGACTACGCGGCGACCCTGCTCGCCTCCTGCCCGCCCGGCGCCCGCCGCGACATCTACCGGATCACCGCCGAGCCCGGCGAGCCCCGGATCTCCGACCCGCACATCCCGGGCTCGGTCGAGCACCTCGTGCTCGGCACCGGGCGCGCACTGGTCGGCCCGGTCGAGGCGCCGGTCGAGCTCGGCCCCGGCGACTACGTGACCTACCCGGGCGACGCCCTGCACGTCTTCGAGGCGCTCGCGCCCGGCACCGCGGCGGTGATCGTCATGGAGCACGTCTGACGGCCGGCGGCGGTCAGCGCTCCGGTCCCTCCAGGGGCTTCACCCAGCGCCGCCACTGCTCCTCGGGCCGGTAGCCCGCGGCCTCCCACGCGCGGCGGCCGAGGTCGTTGTGCTGCAGCACCATGGCGTCCGCGCGGCGTCCGCCCAGCGCCTCGAACCGCCGCTCGGCGGCCGCCACCAAGGCCGCCCCGACCCCGCGGCGCCGCAGCTCCGGGGCGACCGCGAGGCGGTAGAGGTGGCAGCGCCAGCCGTCGAACCCGGCGATCACGGTGCCCGCGAGCACCCCGTCGACCTCCGCGACCAGCAGGGCCTCCGGGTCGCGCGCGACCAGACCGGCGACGCCCGCCGGGTCGTCGGTGATGCTCGTGCCCTCCGCCGCCCGGGCCCAGAACTCCAGCAGCGCGGGGACGTCCCCTGGCACCGCGGCCCGGATCCGCACGGCCCGGCCGTCCGCGCCGGACGGGCCGGCGGTGCCGCTCCGCGGGGCCGGGGCGTGCGCGGCGGGGCTCTCGTTCATGCGCGCCGTCCGGCAGCCGCACCGGCCCTGCGGCCCGGCACCGTCAGCACCCGGACACCGTCCCGTCGCCGGAGAGGGGCGCGAGCTGCCAGACGGTGGTGGGCTTGAGCGCCGTGTCCTCCAGATCGGCCACGACCGGCACCTCGTACGAGGCCAGTTCCGTGAACCGCTCCCGCGGCAGGTAGGCCCGGCCCGGGTCGCCGACGACGACGACGGCGCCGCGGGCCCGGGCGCGTTCCAGGAACGGCAGGAAGCGCGCCGCCATCGCGCGCTCGTAGAAGACGTCCCCGGCGAGCACGACCTCGGCGGATCCACCGTCGCCGTCGAGGAGGTCCTCGACGGCCGCGTCGACGTGCACGCCGTTCGCCTCGGCGTTGATCCCGACCGCCGCCACCGCGTAGGCGTCGATCTCCGCGGCACGGACCGACGCGGCACCGGCCAGCGCCGCGGCGATGCCCACCAGACCGGAGCCGGCCGCCACGTCGAGGACCGTCCGTCCCCGCACCAGCCCGGGGTGGTCGAGGACGTACCGGGCCACCCCCACCCCTCCCGCCCAGGCGAACGCCCAGAACGGCGGCGGCAGGCCCACCTCGCCGCGCGCCGACTCCGTGGTCTCCCACAGCGCGATGGCGTCGTCCGCCATGTGCAGGCTGACCTCCGGTACGAAGGGAACGAGCGCCTGGCTGGTCTCCCTGCGGACGAAGGCCGCGTCCACGGAGGCGGCCCGGTCCGGGAGGGTGGGGGTCTCGTTCGGCATGCCCGCAGCATAGAGGGCCCGCGACCGGCCGGGCCGCCACCGGCGACCGGCCGGAGCGACGGGCCAGGCCGATCGGCGTCCGCCGACGGGCGGTTCCGGTCCGCCCGGCCCGGAGTCCCACCGGCTGCCGGGCGCCGGACGGCGGCTGCCGGGTTCAGTGCGCGGTGAGGTGGTGGACGGCCGCGGCGCAGTCGTCGCAGACCCGCTGGGCCCAGCGTGCCGGGTACCACTCGCCGTCGGCGTCGTCGGGCTGCGCCGGGTCGCGCTGCAGCCCGGCCGTCTCCAGCCCGCAGAAGGTGCGCGGCGCGGGACGGGACGGGTCGGCGGCGGGGCCGGCCGCGTGGACGACCAGCGCGGCCCTGCCCGGCGTGGGGTGCTCGCCGCCGCCGAGGTCGCGTGCGGCGTCGAGCTCCTCGATCTCCAGCATCACCACGATCCTGGCCATCGTCGGGACCGCCTTCCGTCGGGGCCGCTCCCCCGCGCGCTGCCGGGAGGCCACCTTCCACTCTGGACCCGGGCAGCTCCGCTCCGCCTGCGCAGCGGGAGCCGGGCAGGACGGGACCGGGCCGGACGGGCGGACGGCCCTGCCCGCGCACCGGGCGGTCCGGTGCGCGGGCAGGGCAGGGCAGAGCCGGGGCAGGGGCAGGTCGGCCCGGGGACGGGTCCGGCTACCGGCGGGCGTCCTCGGGGAGTCCGGCGGAGTCCGCCGTGTCGGCCGGGCCCGTGCGGGCGGCGGTCGGGGCGGGCAGGCGGGCGGGCCACCAGACGCGGCCGCCGAGGTCGTGCACGAGCGCGGGGACGAGGAGCGAGCGCACGAGCAGCGTGTCGAGCAGGACGCCGAAGGCGACGATGAACGCGATCTGGGCGAGGAAGGCGAGCGGGATGACGCCCAGGGCGGCGAACGTCGCCGCGAGCACCACGCCCGCCGAGGTGATCACGCCGCCGGTCGCGGTGAGGCCGCGCAGCACGCCCTCCCGGGTGCCGTGCCGGAGGGCCTCCTCGCGGACCCGGGTCATGAGGAAGATGTTGTAGTCGACGCCGAGGGCGACCAGGAAGACGAAGCCGTACAGCGGCACGGAGGGGTCGGTCGCGCTGAAGCCGAAGACGTGCGGGAAGACGATCGCCGAGACGCCGAGCGTGGCCAGGTAGGAGAGGGCCACGGTGGCGGCGAGCAGCACGGGCGCGAGCAGGGAGCGCAGCAGCAGCACGAGGACGGCGAGGATGCAGATCAGGACGACCGGGATGATGACCGCACGGTCGTGCTGTGCGGTGGTCCGGGTGTCGTACTGCTGGGCGGTGTAGCCGCCGACGCGGGCGTCGGAGCCGGGCACCGCGTGCACGGCGTCGCGCAGGCGCTGCACGGTGGCGACGGCGGCGTCGCTGTCGGCCGGGTCGTTCAGCGTCGCGTCCAGGCGGACCCTGCCGTCGACCGTCTTCGCGGGGGCGGACGGGTCGCCGCCGGTGTACGGGCGGACGGAGGTCACGCCGGGCACCGTGCGGGCGGCCGCGGCGACGGAGTCCGCGCCGCCGGCGGAGGTGATGATCACCGCCGGGTTGCCGGAGCCGCCGGGGAAGTGCGCCGACAGGACCTTCTGGGCGGTGACGGAGGGCTGTTCCTTGATGAAGAGTTCGGTCTGCGGCACGCCGCTGCTGTCGAGTGCGGGGGCGAACGCGGCCAGGGCGGCGAGGACGACGAGGCTGGCCGCCCAGGTGGCGCGGGGACGGCGGCCGACGACGGCGGCGACCCTGCGCCAGATGCCGTGCACCGGGGCGGTGCCGTCGGCGGGCGGACGGGCGGGCCAGTAGGCGGCGCGGCCGAGCAGCACCAGCGCGGCGGGCAGGAAGGTGAGGGCCGAGAGGACGGAGCACACGATGCCGATGGCGCCGACCGGGCCGAGGGCGCGGTTGTTGGTGAGGTCGGAGAGCAGCAGGACGAGCAGGCCGAGGGCCACGGTCATGCCGGACGCGGCGATGGGTTCGAGCGACTGCCGCCAGGCGATGCGCATGGCGGTGAAGCGGTCGCCGTGCTGCTGGAGCTCCTCCCGGAAGCGGGCGGAGAGGAGCAGTGCGTAGTCCGTGGCGGCGCCGATGACCAGGATCGACAGCAGGCCCTGGACCTGCCCGTCGACGCGGACGACGCCGTGGTCGGCGAGCACGTAGACGACGGCGCAGGAGACGCCGAGGGCGAAGACCGCGCCGAGGATGACGAGGAAGGGCAGCAGCACACTGCGGTAGACGGCGAGCAGGATGACCAGCACGACGCCGAGGGCGACGCCCAGGAGCAGGCCGTCGATGCCGGCGAAGGCGCCGGAGAGGTCGGCCTGGATGGCTGCCGGGCCGGCGATGGCGACGGTGGTGCCGGGTACCTTCTCGGCCAGGCCGCGGATCGCGTCCACGCTGTCCGGGGTGGCGGTGCCGAGGTCGGCGCGGAGCTGGAGGATCGCCTCGGCGGCCTTGCCGTCGGACGACGGGATGACCGGTGACGGCCTGCCGACGGCGCCGGGCACGGAGGCGGCGGACTCGATCGCGCGGCCTGCGGCCTCCTGCTGGGCGGGCTCCAGGGCGCCGCCGCCGCTGTTCTCCCAGATGACGATCACGGGGAGGGTGGAGTCGGCCTGGAATCCCTTGTCGAGGCGGACGACCTCGGTGGACTCGGCGCTCCGGGGGAGGAACGCGGCGTTGTCGTTGGTCGCGACCTCGGAGAGCTTTCCGGCGTAGGAGCCGAACGCGCCGCCCAGGGCGAGCCAGGTGATCAGGAGGGCGAGGGGCAGGAGGAGTCTGAGGCGACGTCGGTTGGCGAGCATGGCGGGGGAGCCCTTCGGGCGGGCGGTGAAAGACCGGACGGCCGATAGTATCTCAATGATTGAGAGTCTTTATCGGTGAACCACAGCGCCGGGGGCGCACGGACGCCGACACCCGCCCCGCCTGCCCGCGATCCTGGACCGAATGCGCCGCGCACCGGTGTCGCATCGATCGTGCATCGAACGACCCGGCCTTCCCGCCGCCACCGCCGCCCGCTGCCGCCCGGCCACCGCCGGCCCCGCCACCACGCCGCCCCGCCTGCGCCGCGGGGTCCGGGGCCGGCGGCGCCCCCAGGCCGCTCCGCGCGCCGCCCGGCCACCGCCGGCCCCGCCCCCAGGCGGCCCCGCCTGCGCCGCGGGGTCCGGTGCGCGCTGCTCGCACAGCGCGCCCCGGACCCCGCGGTCACGGCTCCGGGCCCGCCGCTACGCCGTGGCCCCGACGTAGAGCGCCACCGCGTCACCCGCCCCGACGGTGGCGGTGAAGGTGCCGGTCGAGCCGACGGTGTAGGTGGGTCCGGTGCAGCCTCCGCCGGCGGTCGGGTCGCCGTGCTGGACGTCGCAGTAGGTGCCGGCCGGCAGCGAGGTCTGGAAGGTCCGGCTGATCGCGCCCGACTCGCGGTTGACGGCGACGTACCCCTTGCCGCCGCGGCCGAAGGCGATGGCGTTGTTGCCGTTGGACCACCAGTTCGTCACCGCGGTGCCCGCGACGGCGTTGCGGAAGCCCACCATGTTGGCGATCTGCCGCCACTTGTGCTGGCACTTCCAGCCGTCGGAGAAGCAGGCGTTGACGGTGCCGCCGTTGGGCGGGCCGGCGTCGGCGTTCGAGAACTCGTAGCCGGAGTAGACGTTGGGTGAGCCGTACGGCCAGGCCAGCATGTAGACGTTGGCGAGGGTGTAGGTGGAGCCGTACGTGTAGTTGAGCGTGGAGCCGTTGCGCTCGGTGTCCCAGTTGTCCGTGAAGGTACGGGCGCTGGCGCCGGGCAGGTAGCCCGCGCCCCAGGAGTCGTTCCAGTTGCTCAGGTAGGCGAGCTTCTCGGAGGTGAAGATCCGCTTGAGGTCGTACGCGCCCTGGAACGCGTCCACGTCCCCGGTGCCGGTGTACTCCCCCGGCTGGACGGCCTCGCCGGAGCCGTAGATCACCTCCTGGACCCAGTAGATGCCCGGCTTGCTCAACTTGGCCTTGATCGCCGCCAGATCGGCCGCGGCCATGTGCTTGGCGGCGTCGATGCGGAAGCCGTCCACGCCCGCGGCGATCAGCGTGTTGAGGTAGGCGGCGATCGTGGAGCGCACGTAGTCGCTGCCGGTGTCGAGGTCGGCCAGCCCGGAGAGCTCGCAGTTCTGCACGTTGCCGCGGTTGCCGTAGTCGCTGATGTTCGTGCGGCAGGAGTGGAAGTCCTGGGTCTGGTAGTAGCCGGGGTAGTTGTACTTGGTGTACGCGGTGCCGCCGGTGCCGGTGCCGGACCCTGCGCTCATGTGGTTCACCACCGCGTCGGCGACGACCTTGACGCCCGCCGCGTGGCAGGTGTTCACCATGGCCTTGAAGGCGGTGGCGTCACCGAGCCGGCCGGCGATCCGGTAGCCGACGGGCTGGTAGGAGGTCCACCACTGCGCCCCCTGGATGTGCTCCTGGGGCGGGGAGACCTCGACGTAGCCGTAGCCCTTCGGGCCGAGCGTGGCGGTGCACTCCTTGGCGACCGAGGCGAACGTCCACTCGAACAGCGTGGCGGTCACCGTCCTGGCACCGGGCGGGGTGGCGTGCGCGGCGGGGGCCTGGGCGAGGCCCGCGCCGAGCGGGAGGCTCAGCACGGCGGCGGTGGCGAGCACGCCCGCGGTGCGCGGCCTGCGGTGCCCGCGCCGGGGCTCGCGTCTGCGCTGCGGCTCGCGTACGGATCGGTCCACGGCGTCTCCTTGCGGGTGGGGGCAGCTCGGGGAGCTGGGCTGGGGTGCATGGTGCGCATGGGCGCACAGGGGGGCATGCAAAGTCATTCGGAGAATTTCCGAAATGGTCATGAAACTTGCTGGAAACTTTCCGAGCCCAGAACGTACGGTTTTGATGAATCGCCGTCAAGACTTCGCGCGGGGAACGCCGCTGAACACCCCTGGAGCGCACCCCGCCCCGCGGCCCGCACCGGACGCCGCACGGCACGGCGACGCCCCCGCCGCGGCCCGGCGCGGAGCCGGAACACGACGGGGGCGTCAGCCTCGCGGGTCAGCCGCCCTGCGGCCCGCGCCGCCGCGGCCCACCGGCCGCGCACGACCACCCGCGGGCGCCCGCGGTCACTCGGACACCCGGATGACGATCTTGCCGTGGGTGTGACCCTCCCGGCTCAGGTCGAAGGCCTCGCCCGTCCGCTCCAGCGGCAGCACCGCCGCCACCGGCACCACGAGCCGGCCCTCGTCGGCCAGCACGGCCAGCGCCCGCAGTCCGTCGCCGTCCGGGCGCACCCACATCCACTGCCCGCCCGCACCGACCACCCGGTCGTCGGCGATGGACGCGTGCCGGCCGCCCTCCCGGAGCACGGCCAGCGTGGCGTCGAGGACGCCGCCGACGTAGTCCGCGACGACCGTCACCCCCGACGGCGCCAGCGCGCGGACCCGCTCCGCCAGGCCCTCGCCGTACGCCACCGGCTCGGCGCCCAGCGCCCGCAGGCGCTCGTGGTTGGACGGCGACGCGGTGCCGATCACCCGGGCGCCCAGCGCCACCGCGATCTGCACGGCGAACGTGCCGACCCCGCCCGCGGCGCCGTGCACGAGCACGACGTCGTCCGGGCCCGTCCCGAGCCGGGTGAGCGTCTGGTGGGCCGTCAGCCCGGCCAGCGGCAGGCCCGCGGCCTCGTCCCACCCGAGCGACGCCGGCTTGAGGGCCACGTCGCGGGCGGCCACCGTCACGAACTCGGCGAACGTGCCGCCGTGCACGTGATCGCGACGGGCGTAGGCGCAGACCTCCTCACCGGGCGCGAACTCGGGGGTGTCCAGGCCGACCTGCTCCACGACACCGGCGACGTCCCAGCCGGGCACGGCCGGGAAGACGATGTCCATCAGCCCGTCCAGTCCGCCCGCCATCACCTTCCAGTCGACCGGGTTGACCGCGGCGCTCCGCACCCTGATCAGCACCTCGCCCGGGCCCACCTTCGGGCGGGGCAGGGTGGTCGCCGCAAGGACCTCGTTGCCGCCGTACGCGCGGTAGGCGACCGCTCTCATCACCCCGGCATCGGGCGATCCGGCCATGGTGAACCTCCACTGTGCGGGCTCGCGGGCGGGTCGGTGCACCACACCCGGCTCGACCACCATCGGACCACGACGGGCGGGCGACGGGCGACCGCAGAACGGGCGACCGCAGGACGGGCGGGCCGGCGGGCCGCGCCGGCGAAGGCCACCGGCGGCGCGCCGCGGGACGGCGACCCGCGGACCCTTGCACGGGCGCGGCCGCGCATCATATGTTACCGATGGGTAGGCGGGATCGCGGTGAGCGTTGCCCGCAGGGCCGGCGACCGGGCCGCGCACCCGGGTCCGCCGCCCGTACCCCCGTTCACCCGACCGCCACCCGTCCGCCGTCCGCCGTCCGCCCCGCCGAAGGAGCCCACCATGCCCGTGCTCGACCGCCACGACGACGTGTTCGTCCTCGACCTCGGCGACGGCGAGAACCGCTTCCACCCCGACTGGATCGCCTCCGCCGACGCCGCCCTCGACGAGGTGGAGAAGACCGACGGGGCCCGCGCCCTGGTGACCGCCGCCACCGGCAAGTTCTACTCCAACGGCCTCGACCTGGAGTGGCTCTACGCCAACGCGGACCGGTACCAGGAGTACGTCGTGTCGGTGCACCGGCTGTTCGCCCGGATGCTGTCGCTGCCCGTGGTCACCGTGGCCGCCCTGCAGGGGCACACCTACGCCGCCGGGGCCATGCTCTCCCTCGCGCACGACTTCCGCGTGATGCGCGCCGACCGCGGCTTCTGGTGCCTGCCCGAGGCCGACATCGACATCCCCTTCACCCCCGGCATGTCCGCCCTGATCCAGGCACGGCTGGCACCCCAGGTCGCGCACGAGGCCATGACCACCGCGCGGCGCTACGGCGGCACGGACGCCCTGGCCGCCGCCGTCGTCGACCGCGCGGTGGACGAGGACGCCGTGCGCCCCACCGCCGTCGGCATCGCACGGGCCCAGGCGGCCAAGGCCGGCCCCACGCTCGGCACCATCAAGGCCCGCATGTACGCGACCGTCCTGGAGACCCTGCGCTCCGAGGACGACCCCCTCGGCTGACGCCCCCGGACCACCGCGGCCGGACCGGCCGTCACCGGCGTCCCCGCCTCCCGTTCCGCGAACGCACGGGAGCATCACCGGCTAAGTACCGTTTCCATACCGAAGCCGTGATGAGCTGCGGAAACGCTCGCGGCCGAACGGGCGCCCGAGTACCATCCGGCTGACGCCCCGGGCGCCGGATGGCCACGTGCCGCACCGGCCCGACGGCGGGCTCTCGCGGGGCAACGGAGGTCACCGCGCACTCGGCACCGCGCGCCAGAGCTGTCGCGCGAACGCGGGAAAGGCAGCGACTTGACGGATCGGCTCACCGGAGGGGACTCCTCACTGCTGCGTCGCATCAACGCGGCAGTCACCCTGCGGGCGCTGCGGGACGGGCACTCCGTGACCCTGACCCGGCTCGTCGGCGACACCGGGCTCTCCCGGCCCACCGTCGAGGGAGTCATCGAGGGCCTGCTGGAGGCCGGGCTCGTCGCCGAGGTCGAGAACGGCCAGGACGGCGGAGGGCGCCGCGGCCGCCCCGCCCGCTGGTTCCGCTTCCGCGCCGAGGCCGGCCACGTGCTGGGCATCGAGATCGGCGTGCACGACGTCCGTGTGGTGCTGGCCGACCTCGCCGGCGAGATCCTCGCGAGCCACGCCAAGCCCGTCCACGAGACGCTCGACGCCGAGGAGCGGCTCGGCGTCATGCGCACCACGGTCGCCGAGGTGCTCCGCAAGGCCGGCGTCTCGCGCGACAGCCTGTGGGCGGTCGCCGTCGGCACGCCCGGCATCGTCGACGGCGAGGGCACCGTGCAGCTCAGCACCGCCATGCCCGGCTGGACCGGCCTCGACCTCGGCGCCCGGCTGCGCCGCTCGTTCCGCTGCACCGTCACCATCGAGAACGACGCCAACCTCGCCGCCATCGCCGAGCACTGGAAGGGCGCAGCCGTCGGCAAGGGCGACGTCGTCTTCGTCATGGCCGGGCTCAGCCCGGGTGCGGGTTCCCTGATCAACGGGCGGCTGCACCGCGGTTACGGCGGTGCGGCCGGCGAGATCGGCGCACTGCACCTGCTCGGCCAGGAGGCCACCCCCGAACGGCTGTTGTCGACCACCGGCAAGCCCCTCGACCCGCTGGACGAGGCCGCCGTCGCCCGCGTGCTGCGGCTGGCCCGCGAGGGCGACGAGGTCGCCCAGGTCGCGATGGACCGCTTCATGCGGCGGCTCGTCCACGACGTGGCCGCGCTCGTGCTCGCGCTCGACCCGGAGCTGGTCGTGGTCGGCGGCTGGGCGGCCGGCCTGGACGGCGTGCTGGAGCCGCTGCGCGAGCGGCTCGCGCAGTTCACGCTGCGCGCACCCGAGGTGTCGCTCGCCACGCTCGGCACGGAGGTCGTGGCGACGGGCGCGCTGCGGGTCGCCCTCGACCACGTCGAGGTGCAGCTCTTCGCCGTCGATCCGCCCGGCACCGGCAGCCGCTGACCGGCCGTCGGCGGCTCCGGCGCCCCGGTCGGCCGGCACGTGCAGCGGCGCCGGCCCCGAGGGGACCGGCGCCGCGTACGGGCGGTGCGGGCGGGCTCAGGCGGAGCGGACCGCCTCGACCGGCGTGACCTCGACGGCCCCGGCCTCGCCGAAGGTGAGCTTGCAGGTGTCCGCGCGGTAGGTGCAGACCGCGCGGGCGATCCGGCGGCCGGCCGCGGCGTACTGCGTGGTGACGACCAGCACCGGCGTGCCCGGGGGACGCTCCAGCAGGGCCGCCTGCGCGGCCTCGGCGACGCCCAGTTCCACGGTGCGCGACTCCCCGTCGACCCCGCACCGCTCCAGCTGGCGCAGTACCGAGCGGGCGCGCTCGCCCTCGGCCGTCGAGCCGACGAGCTGCGGGAGTGCGGGCAGGTGCGGCACCGCGGAGTCGGGCACGTGCAGCGACTCCGTCGCCATCACCCGGCCCTGCACCAGCCGCAGCCGGCGCACGGTGTGCACGATCTCGCCCTGGGGGATGCCCAGTTCGGCGGCGAGCCGCTCGGTGGCGGGGGCGCTCGTGCAGTCCACCACCCGCCAGGCCTGGCTGCGCGAGGCGCTCGGCCAGCCCTCCTCGCTGCTGCTCACCGGCACACCGACCCGCGGGGCGGCGATCAGGGTGCCGATGCCGCGGCGGCGGACGAGCCGGCCTTCCAGCTCCAGCTGGTCGAGGGCCTGCCGCAGCGTCGCCCGGGCCACCCCGAAGCGCGCTGCCAGCTCACGCTCGTTGGGCAGCACCTGCCCCGTGGAGAACTCCGAGTCGATGGTGCGCACCAACACGGTGCGCAGGTGCCAGTACTTCGGCTCCGGGGCTGCCGTGAGCTGTCCTTGCGCCACCGTGTCCTCCACCCTGAAGGTCCTGAAGTGTGGGCCGGCCCACCACTCCCCTGTTTCGGCAGGTGGGGAGGGTGGGCTTTATCCGTCCTTCTTTATTAAAGGTCTTTGCAGTATGTGACCTTAGGGGGTGCCGAACGACATGGTCAAGACCAATGACGGGCCGCCGACCGGTCCCCGCCGCGGCCCGCTCGTTCGTGAACCCCGCCACACCCGGGGCCTGCCGCTTCGGCGATCCGGCCCGCCGCCCGGTACCCTCCCGGGGTGATCGTGGTTTCAACCGTCAACGTCAACGGCATCCGTGCAGCCGCCAAGAAGGGCCTCGTCGGCTGGCTCGCCGACACCAAGGCCGACGTGGTCTGCCTGCAGGAGGTCCGCGCCGAACCCGGCCAGCTCCCCCCGGAGATCCGCGACCTCGACGGCTGGCACGCCGTGTGGGCGCCCGCCGCGGCCAAGGGGCGCGCAGGCGTCGCCGTGCTCTCCCGCCGCGCGCCCGAGCGCACCGCCGTCGGGTTCGGCTCCACCGAGTTCGACGGTTCCGGCCGGTACGCCGAGATCGACCTGCCCGGCCTCACCGTCGCCAGCCTCTACCTGCCGTCCGGCGAGGTCGGCACCGAGCGCCAGGACGAGAAGGAACGCTTCATGGCGGAGTTCCTCGTCCACCTCGACGACCTGAGGCGGCGGGCCGCCGAGGACGGCCGCGAGGTGCTCGTCTGCGGCGACTGGAACATCGCCCACCGCGAGGACGACCTCAAGAACTGGCGCGCCAACCAGAAGAACGCCGGCTTCCTCCCCGAGGAGCGCGCCTGGCTCACCCGCCTCTTCGACGAGGTCGGCTACGTCGACGTCGTCCGCCGCCTCCACCCCGACCGGCCCGGCCCGTACTCGTGGTGGTCCTACCGCGGCCGGGCGTTCGACAACGACTCGGGCTGGCGAATCGACTTGATTTGTACAACGGAGGGTATCGCAAGCCGCTGCACCGAGGCGTACGTGGAGCGGCCAGCTTCCCACGCCGAGCGCTGGTCCGACCACGCGCCCGTCACGGCGGTCCTCGACCACAAGTTCTGACTCAGCGACCCGGCATCGCCGAACGCCGGGGTACGCCCGGCAGCACTGCAGTCCGGCGTCGGCAGCCAGTGAGTCCTTCCCATACACCTGGAGTTCGAGTTCGGCTGTGAGCCGCTCGAGTTCGTCGTGGAGGCCGCAGGCCAGCGCCGCCTCGACGGCGTAGGTGGTCAAGGAGCTCGACCGTGTCCACTCCCCCGCCGCCCGCAGGAGGTCGACCGCCCGGGTCGGCGTCTCCGGGGCGGCCTCCGGTGTGCCTTGAAGGAGCAGGACGGGCCGATAAGGTGGGGATGTGGCGTCTACCGTCGATCTGCTTCGCAGCACGCTGAGCGAGTGCGAATACAAGGCACTGGAAACCCTGGCCGGCGCAGGCGGGCCGCTGTCCGGCCGGGCCGTGGCCGCGGCGCTGGGTGTGTCCCCGACCATGGCGACGGCGGCGCTGCACAGGCTTCGGGACGCCGGGTACGCGATCTCCAGCCGGGTCGGCCGCGCCGACCAGTGGCACATCAACAGCGCGAACGCCGTGCTGCGCACCTGGCTGGAGGAGACTCGGGCGAGCACCGCCGACGCCTCGGACCCTGGCGGGATGAGTCCATACGCGACAGGGGGTGGCGGCGTCACCTTCGAGCGCAAGGTCGCTGTCCAGTACCTCGCGCGTCTGCTCCTCGGTGCTGGCGCGACCGAGCTCGGCGACGGCCGACTGGTGGTAGGGGTGGACTTCCAGCAGTCGCCCGGCCACTCGGTTGATGACCTCGTCGTTCACGCGGCCCGTGCCGACGAGTCCGAGCCCTCCCTCGTACTCGCCATCGCCGTACGGCGCGCACCCGACCTCGTGCAGAGTAACGAGCTGAGCAGGAAGCTCATCTCCACGTTCGTGCAGGAGACCGCCAACGTGCCGAGCAACGGCCCCGAACACCGGGCGGCACTGGTCGTCGCAGGCCCCCAGGACCACGCCGAACAGCTCGCCGTACTCGCCGCCGAAGCTCTCCGGCAGAAGGACACACCCAGCTTCTTCGGCCTCATCCGCACACATCGGAAGTTCACCACCGAGGTGCGGACACGCCTCACCCACATCGAGAAGCTCGTCGAACTCGCACTCACGAAGCCCGGAACTCCCGATCCCAGCCTGCAGCTTGTCCAACAGCGCACCTGGGAGATGCTGTCGCGGCTGACCGTGCTCATGCCCAGACTCGAGACACCGGACGAACTGGATTGGGCCGGCGTAACGAACACCTTGATCCCCGTCGCCCGCGGCACGGACCTCTACGGGGCCACCCGTCTGCTGGAGCGGCTCGTCGCCCTGGCCGACGAGTACCCACCGAAGGCAGCCACCGTCGACCTGAGCGTCCTGCGGCGCGATGCGCACGAGGTCCTCGACTCGACCACACGCCGCCACCGGCAGGGGTGGCGGATGCTCGACCACCTGCACGAGCGCGCGCTCGCGTCGGTCCGCGATGAGATCGCCGCCGAGGGTGCCGACCGCACCGTACACCTCGACCGCAGCGACACCGCGAGCCAACTGCTCCAACTCATCGAGTCCGAGGCTGCGGCGGTCGTCGCGCGCGGTGACTCCGGCGTAGGCAAGAGCGCCCTGGTCCTCCGCACGCTTGCCGACGCCGCCAAGGACGTCGACTCCGTGCAGACGGTGTGCATCAATCTGCGACAACTCCCGAACACCACAATGGAGCTGGAGACCGCGCTCGGCACCCCGCTGGCGACCCTTCTCGGCGAGCTCAGCGCCCCTCGGCGCGTCCTGGTGATCGACGGCGCGGATGCCCTCGCCGAAGGGAAACGCGAGCCCTTCCTCCACCTGATCGACGCGGCACGCCAGGCCGAAGTCAAAACTGTCGCGATCACCGCGAACGACGCCCAGCAGGTGGTCCGCGACACCATCACGGATCGCATCACCGCAGAGGTCGCGAGCTTCGAGGTGCCGCCACTGACCGACGCCCAGGTGGCCGAAGTCGTCACCGTCTTCACCGAGCTGTCGACCCTCGCAGCTGACTCCAGGTCACGTGAACTGCTGCGCAGGCCCGTCGTGGTGGACCTGCTAGTCCGCGGAGGTGTCAACGGCACTCCCCTCAGCGATGCCGACGCCATGCAGCAGGTGTGGTCGCGACTGGTACTCCGCCCAGGACATCCCGAACGCGGTACCCCCGACGCCCGCAGTATCACGCTGCTACGCCTCGCGGCCCTGGAACTCGGCCAGGGAGATGCCCTGGAGGTCGTGAGCGCGATCGACCCCACCGCGCTCGCCGGCCTCCGACAGGACGGCCTGCTCCGCACGGACCCTGATGACCCGTTCGCCATCGGCCCGCAGTTCGCGCACGACGAGGTCCGCCGGTACGCGATCGCCCGACTCTTCCTCTCCGCGGGACATCCCACTGCGAAGCTGGTCGAGGTCGGCGTGCCGCGGTGGGCGCTCGGTGCCGCACGACTCGCCTGCCAAGCACTGCTCGCCGCGCCCGATGCCTTGAAGACCCCCGTACGCGGCAGACTCGCCCGCCTGCAGGAGGAGTTCGACGGCCTGGTCGCCCAGGGCCACGGCGACCGCTGGGGAGACGTGCCCGGTGAAGCGCTCCTGACGCTCGGAGCACCCGACCCGGTCCTTCGCGACGCGTGGCCGGCCCTACAAGCTCACCCCGACACCGGCGTGCGGCGACTCATCCGACTCGTGGACCAGCGCCTGCACAATGAAGCAGGCTTGGTACGGATCACCGCTGTCGAACCGATCATCGCCCTGCTGCTCGAAGACGAGGAGCCATGGCGCCGAGGCAAGCACGTGCAGGGCATTCTGCGAGACTGGCTCCATGCCGTCATCGTCAAGAACGAACCCGCCGGCTATCCGCTGCGCGTCAAGCTGCACGACCGCCTGATCACCGCTTGCGCCGCAGCCGACCGCCGGTTCGAGGACGCACAGGCAGCCCGGCCTCCGGGGGAGGCCGAAGCGGAGCAGCGATTCCTGGAGGAGCAGCGGCTGCGTTTCTTGGGGAACGGCCGCCGTCGCCGTGCCCGCCGCCGTGCCCGCCGTGAGCTGCCGCGGGAGATCACCGACGAGGTCATGGTCGAGCTGTTGGCACTGCTCGGCGCGGATCTCGGCGAGGACGGCGAAGCCGTCCTCCGCCGCGTTGCCAGCGACGCGCCGGCACGGCTCGGCCCCGCCGTAGAGGAGTTGTTGACCGGCCGGGCTCTAGTAGGGCTTGGTCAGGTGTGATCACTGGCGGCGTGTCCTTGTGGCCGCGGGCGCGTTGATGGTGTGTGACACCTGAGGAGATGGATCGGGTCCGGGAGGACCTGGAGTCGTTCACGGCGGAGAT